>LBTZ01000017.1 GCA_000992325.1 Parcubacteria group bacterium GW2011_GWD2_38_11
TTTAAAATATTTAATTCCACTTGCAATATGAATCCAGGTATATTTATTAAACAATAATGATCTAATCACACCACCTTTAGCGCTTCCCTTGCCATGATAATGATGCATAGTGGCAAGAGGAAAATAAAAAACTTTGAAACCATTTTCCCAAAATCTGCGACACCAATCCACATCCTCCATATACATAAAATATCGCGGGTCCAGCAGTCCTACTTTTTCCAAAGCATTTCTCGAAATCATAACCGCACTTCCCATAATCCAATCAACCTCCTTGGGAGTTGTGTGATCATAATCATTCATCAAAAACCAGTCCAGGTGTTTTTTTGCAAAAGATAGTTTGCCCAAAAAAGTTCTACGATAAAGAATGGTAACTGGCTTATAAAAACGAAAGCAAGATGGTTGAAGTGTGCCATTGAAATTTAGCAATTTCGGACCAACCATTCCGATTGAAGTGTCGGATTTCAAAAACTCCAACATTGCATAAATAGAATCTGGGGTAACAAGAATATCACCATTAAGCATCAAGATGTACTTTCCTGTAGATTGTTCAAGTCCCTTTTTGATCAACGCCTGAAATCCAACATTTTTTTCAAATGAAAAAAACTTCACATCGCTATAATCTTCGCGCATCATCATTTCCATATACTCCTCGGTCGCACTATCAGCCACAATCAACTCATACGCAACATTGCTGGCGCATTTTTTGATTGAATCCAGGCAAACCTTCAGAAGATCCGGATTGCGATAACTTGTTACTATTATAGAAAGCTCCATCAGATATATTAGTTCAACAAATGAAACTAGTTTTTTGGTTCAATATCAACTTGGGCAGGAATTATGAAAATGTTTTTAAACACTTCCCTAATTTTGTCATAGTTGTCACCAATTGGCAGCAAGATATATCCGGTCTCTGGTCGTTGCTCAGGAGTATACAGCAAACCCTCTGTTGAATTTTCCAACACTCTTTGAGCCATTTGTGGATTGTTCATACCTTTTTCCAATTCATAAAGACGCTTCATTTCCCAGGCCTGCATATCAGTTCTCACATTATTACCAAGACTGTCGATCATTCCAGTTACTCGACCATAATCAGTCAATGTTCCCAGTGAAAGAGCTTTATCCTTTATCTTCTGAATAACAATCTGCTGTCTCTTTGCACGCTCAAAATCACTTGTGGTTTTTCTTGAACGAGCATAGCAAAGTGCTTGCTCACCATTAAGTGTTTGCTTTCCCGCTGGCAATTTGAAAGTTCCACCACACTCAACATTTGGATTTGTGCAAAGAGGATAACTTTTTGCAAGATATTTGGTTCCTTCACTTCTGGTATAATATTTATTTTCAAATCTTCCAGTTGGTTTTGTAAAGGTATATGCGTCGCATGCACGCTCTTCATTAAATTGCATACTTTCCTCAAATGGTTGTTTCAAATCAACCTCCACACCATCAATAGCATTGACCAGATCAGTGAAACCTTTGAAATTGATTGCCAGTGCATATCCGATTGGTTGACCAACAATTTCACTAACAACAGTTTTCATATCTTCCATACCACCACCTTTTCTTTTTTCTTCCCCATAAGCATACACCGCATTGATCTTGCTCCTCGAATCAGTTCCGGGATTTTGAACATACAAATCTCGTGGCACAGAAAACAACGATATCTTATTTTCTGTGGGCGCAATACTGGCAACCATAATAGTGTCAGCCAAAAGCCCACCACCGGTCAATTCCTCTCCGCGCATTCCTAAAAGTAAAATATTAACCCTTCCCTCTTTTTCACCTACCAATTCCTCAGTCACACCGGGAACCATACGAGAAAGACTTCCCAGCAAATTTCCATTTGTTGAAATTTTATCAAAAAGACTGCCTGTTTTCCAAGCAAAAAAACCGCCTACAAGCAGAATTATAGCAATAATAACAAGAAGTGGCTTCAGCCACCTTTTTTTAGTTGTGTTTTTCAATTCAGCCTTTGGATTTCGACTAAAAACTTGCTCATTTTCCATACAAAATATTATTTTTTACAATTAATTAAGGGTTCTTAAACAATCTGCTCAATTATGCCGCAAATTCTCATAAATTGCAAGCATCTTATGCGCTGATTTTTCCCAAGAAAAAAAGCCAACTCGCTGCTTTCCCAATCGAATTAGCTCACTTCGAAGGTCATTATCCATAGAAATATCATACAACTTTTTTGAAAAATCATCAAGACTCTGCAAATCAAAGAATAATGCGCTTGTCTCCGCAATTTCTTTCAAACTAGGAATATTGGAGCACAGCACTGGCACGCCGCGGCTCATCGCTTCAAGCACTGGAATACCAAATCCTTCATATAAAGAAGGAAAAACGAAGGTATGTGCCAAAGCAAAAACTGCCACCTTGTCTTGCTCATCGATAAACCCAGGAAACACCACATCTTTCTCAAGATTAAATTTGGCTACATTTTTTTTAATTTGAGCATCAGTATTGTGTCCTTCAATGTTGCCACAAATAACAAGCTTAGTTCCTCCAAGACTATCTTTAATACGAGCAAAGGCAGCAACTAGGTGCGAGACATTTTTGCGCGGCTGCAAAGTGCCCAAATATAAAATAAAATTTTCAGGCAAATGATATTTTTCTCGTATAAACGCAAGATTTTGCGCCTCTATCGTTTTTGCAAATTCCTCACTAATCGAATTATGAATCCACTCAACTTTTTCAGGATTAACTTTATAATATTTAATAATTTCATCTTTGGTAAATTGCGAAACTCCAACAATTTTGTCTGCGCGCTTCAAACTGAGTGGAATCAATATTTTCAAAAAAAACAAATCTAAAAATTTTATAAACTGCGGAAAGAAATTAAACGAGATGTCGTGCACAATCGTCACGATCTTAACTTTTCTTGAAACAAAAAATGGCGTGATGTATTGCGTGTGATACACATCCACCGGATTTTTTTTGAGATATTGCGGCAACGTCCAAAAATTCCAAACAAATTTGTTTTTAGTTGAAAGTGAAATGATTTCAAAATTATCTTTTCCAGCAATTCCCAACTGCTCACTAATTTCTTTAAGCATCACAGCATCTGCAATATCCGTAAATAATTTAAATCTATGATCCGTGCCAATCTGTGCGAAGCTTTTAACCAAATTAAAAACAACCACCTCATCGCCAGTCCTCTTTTTTCCTATTAATCTAATGTCGATACCTATATCCATGAAGCATTTAGCATATAGCATGTAACATTCTGCATTCATTGTTACATGTTTTATGTTTTATGTTATATGTTTTTATGATTTCGTAATAATCCCACTGCTACGCCTAAATAACTCCAAACAAATCCCAAAAATATTCCAGAATTAAACAAGTTGGGAATAATAACAGCAACCAAACCAGCCATCACAAAAAGAATCACTGTCCCATTTTTATTCTTATTGCCATTATTCAAAAATGCACCGATTGATGATACAGGAATATATCCAAGCAATATCACAAATGATAATATTCCGAGCAGACCGCTCCCTAGCCAGACTTCCAAAAAGATATTGCTGGCATTGAGTGAACCTGCACCCCCGCCTGCAACGCTTTGCTTATCAATGAGATCAGGCGTAGCAATGCGGGCAGGGCGTTCATCCGTGCCCAAAATTTGTGAGATGCTTCCCCATCCAATTCCAAAAATAGGATTTGATTTTATCTGCTGCCAAGATTTTTGATATATTTCAGCGCGAATATTCACATTTGGATCTGGTCTGTCAACCTCAATAATACTACTACCAAGAATTCTTTCTTTTTCTATGTCCTCGAGATTAATGTGCCTGCAACCATAATTTACCAATTCATCAACACTGAGAATTTTTTGCGGCACAATATTATCGCCGCTGCTTTGACATGCAATTGTTATTTTCTGAAGTCCTGCTGTGCTCGCCGCCCTGTTTGCCAATTGAAAACGAGTCAGCGGCATTGCAATTACAAGTGCACCGCCAAGCGCAATCAAAACAAGCAACATCTGCATTCCAGCTTTTTTCCATTGCCACTTTTGCATTTTCAAAATATTTAGCAATCTTTTCCATTTGCTCCGATCCCCTTCTCCAAGCTCAGCATAATTTCCAAGGAGAACAAATTTCAGAAAAACAACCACCACAAACACCGCCCCCACCCAAGCACTGCGTGAAACGGTTAGAATCAAAACAATAAAAGAAAGTGTCAAAAAAAGATAACTTCCCATTTTTTTGAAAATTTGGACATTTAAAAATTTATTGGAAATTGCCTGCCCGGCCAGGGGAAATTGCCCGCCTGCTTCGATATGCGAAGCATTTCGGGCAGGGAAATTGGAAATTTGACCATCATTGTCTTTCACGCAACCCCTATTAATCACATATAGCATTGTCAACAAAACAGCCACAATAAAAGTGATATATATACCGAGCCAATCCGCCTCAGTAAATGTTCCATTTGGTCTTCCGGGCATCACTTCAAAGGAATTGGCGCCAGTTAAAAATCTGATATTTTGCCAAATTGAATATATCATTACCACCAAACCACTGCTCAAGAAAAATGGCACGACACGTTTTGCATCTTCAAAAGATTGCACATAAATTCTAACCAAAAAATATAGGGCAACAAAAGAAAGTGCGATTATTGATTGCTTGAAACTCATTCCCTTATCTGTCGCACCCAGGGCGCTCAAAAAACCAGCCACAGCAAAAATAACAGGCATAGCGTCATACCAAGCAAATTTTGGCAATGCAAATGCAAGACGCTTTGACAAAGCCTGAACCAAGAGCGCAATTATTGTGATGAATCCAAAAAATTGATATGGCCTAAGCGACAAGCCAATTTCCTTTGGCGCAAGATTAATATTTTCCAAAGCCAGCGCTCCCACAAAAAAAAGAAACGTCCAGCCAGGACGATACAATCCCAAAATCAAAGTCAGCACTGCAAAAACTGCAAAGTCCCCCAAATTCCTAAACGGCAAAAGCCCCACATTAGAAAACCAAATAGCAAAAGAAACCAAAATAATATTAGCCAAAATGAGATATTTTTTAGTCATGTTGCCCTCCAATACATTGACAAATTGTTTTAGATATGGGATTTTCATATAATAGGTTTAAACAAATAGATAGTAGTAATTTAAAAAAATTGGACAGGGGGAAACAAAATGCATATTTCATTTACTACGGAATTCATCAAGGCTTTTCTAGCGGTTCTCCTATCAATATCATATCTATGCTATGCCGGCGGAATAATTGCGTTATTTTCTTTCTGGTACTATAAGCTCAAAGGATGGGACAGGTTATGGAATAAATCATTATACTTCGCTGTTCCACTTTTCTTTTTTGCTGCCACAATTAACATTTTCATGTATTGGCTATTCAACGTTTAAAACATTAGGACATGTGCATCTGCACCTCTGTCCTTTTTTATTTATACTTTTCATTAATTATTATATTCATCATCTTTTCAGTAAATTTGTCCCATGAAAAATGCGTGGAGCGCTCCTTGCCTTTCAAGGAAAGAGCTCCAAGCAAATGATTATTCATCAAGACATTTTTCATCACCATCGCCAGGTCGTCCACACTTTTGGGGTTGCAATAAACAACACTGTCACTACCAACTTCAGGCAGTGAAGATGTTTTTGAGGTGATCACGGGAGTGCCCTGACTCATTGCTTCCAAAACAGGAAGTCCAAATCCTTCATATAATGATGGGTACACAAAAACACTGGCATTTTTGTATAATGCCGGCAAATCCTCTTGAGCGACAAATCCTAACAACGAAACTTCTTTTTCAAGTCCAAGACCTTTCACAGCAGCAGAAACATCAGTGACCAAGGGAGCAAGCTCCGGCATCATTTTCCCGGAAACAACAACTTTTGGAAGCCAACTGGCGTGCCCATATGCTTCAAACAAAATCTTATAAGCCCTGAGAATATTTTCTGTGTTTTTTCTAATCTCCAGTCCCCCTCCGGAATAAATATACCCCGCTTCCAAATTATATTTTTTCAAAATGCGCTGACTCTCTTTTTCTGAAACTTCTTTTTTATAAATCTCATCGACATCAATATACGAAACAGTAATTTTTTTTGCATCAATTCCCAAATGAGCAATCAAATCTTTTTCGGTCCGATGCGAAACTGCAATAATCTTGTCGACTTTTTTTATAGCTCGCTCAGTAAGCCACTGATACAACTTTTTGCGCCAATTGTTCAAGTACTCTGGAAAAAGCCTTGGAATGATATCGTGCACAATCATAATATGCTTCACTCCCATATGTAGTTGTACGGTAGTGGTTGATTGATACAGGCTGAGCAAAACATCGCATTTGTCTTTTTTTATCCTCCTTGGCAATGAAAACTTCTCCCACCAAATCTTGCGAATCAAATCATCCCTCTTATATACAGGCAAAAAAACTCTCTTACTGAACCCATCCGCCAAATCAAAATCAACATCTTCTTCAAGATACAAAACAAACTCAACTTCCTTATCATTTGAAATTTCCATCAATTTTCTCAAAAAATTAATGGAAACCTGCCCTATTCCCGTGTTTTGTTTGCGCAAAAATGACGCATTTATTCCTACTTTTATCATATTATTATTATAACCCATCATTTAAAATAAACAAAGAACAACAAGCATTTAGCCGAAACCTGGCAATGTGAGATTATTTTGTTTTTGGCCGATAGCATTTTTGTTTTGCCTGTTTTCTTTCGAGGCAACAGAGAGCGATAGCGAACTCTTAGCGAGCAATCATAGTTCTTCGATTGCGAAGCGTGCCGAGAAAGGAAACAGGCAAAATAAAATTGCACCAATCTCTTGAAACTTAGAACTATCAATTGTACATGATTCGCCTTTGGATATTGAGCATTCATCCAAAAGCGTGCCAAAAAAAGTATTCTCGCGTTGTGAACAAAAAAAGACACCGATCGCCGAACAGCAATCGGTGTCTTTAAATTTGTTCTTCTTTATGCCATTTTCATAATATCAGTAACAAGTGTGAGCACATAATACCCCATAGCCACAGTCAAAGACAGGATGACGACAGGTACTGCAATATGAAAAGCCATTTCTTCAATGTGCATCTTGTGATGTTGTTTATGCATAATTTTATACTTATATAAATTAACCATCTATTATACACCCAAATCATCTTTTTGTCAACCCCGTTAGAGATTTCAAGCGTAAACTCAAATAATAAGCTTATTTTGAGAGATAAATTATGATATTTAATAAAACAACAAATGTGAAATCTCTAACGGGGTCAATCCCATTGCGATTGACCTAATTTCCATAGAAAGATATACTATGAACATTGGCTTTTTGCCTAAATAATAAGAAAAAACTTTTTAATCTAAAAAATATGAAACAAAATGAAAAACCGGTAATTTGCGTGATTGGAATGGGTTATGTGGGCTTGCCTCTTGCTGCAGTTGCTGCAAATAAGGGTTACGAGGTTTATGGCTTTGATAATGACCAAAAGAAACTTGATTCAATCAAACAAGGAATTTCTCCTTTCAAGGAAGAATTTTTGGAGCAGCTTTTGCCCAAAGTCAAAATCAATGTGTTCAGTGATCCAAAGTTGATGTCGCAATGTGACATTCACATCATATGTGTTCCTACGCCAGTGGACGAAAAATATTTCCCCGATCTTGGACCAGTTATCAATGCTTCCAAAACAGTTGCTCAGAATATGAAGAAAGGTTCGCTTGTTATCCTTGAATCAACAGTAAACCCAGGTGTTAGTGAAGAATTTGTCAAACCTATTTTTGAAGAAGCTGGATTTGAAATCGGCAAGGATGTTTTTATCTCACATTGCCCAGAGCGTGTTAATCCAGGCGACCCAAAGTGGAACGTTTCCAATATTCCACGCGTAGTTGGATCTTTTGATGAAATTGGTTTGAAACGCTCGCAAGAATTTTATGAAAGCATTGTGGATGCCCCAATTATGCCAATGGCAACAATCCGAGAAGCAGAAGCCGTAAAGATCACTGAAAACTCCTTTAGGGATATCAACATTGCCTTTGTAAATGAATTAGCCAGATCATTTGAGCGAATGGATATAGATGTTACCAATGTAATTAAAGGCGCATCAACCAAACCGTTTTCATTTTTGGCGCATTGGCCAAGTTGCGGCGTGGGCGGACACTGCATTCCAGTTGATCCATATTATCTGATCGAAAAAGCCAAAGAAAATGATTTCGATCACGTATTTTTGCGCGCTGCCAGAAAAATAAATAACAGTATGCCAGAATATACAATTGAACTTTTGCAAGATCAACTTAACGAAATTGAAAAATCACTCAAAGGAACAACTGTTGGAGTTCTTGGTTTATCCTATAAAGCCAACGTTGGAGACCTCAGAGAAAGCCCCTCATTTGAATTGATTAAACTTTTGGAAAAAAATGGAGCCAAGGTTGTCACATTTGATCCTTTTGTGCCCGCAATGTCCAGCGCCAAAAGCATTGATGAACTTTTGGAAAAAAGTGAAGCAATACTACTTGCTACCAATCATCAAGAATTTATTGATATTCCTGTTGAAAAGTTTGTACAAAACAATATCAAGGTTATCACTGATGGAAAAAATTGCCTCAACAAATCAGAAATTCAAAAGTATGGTATAATTTATAAAGGAATAGGACGTTAAATAAATCAAAATTTAAAAATCAAAAATCAAAATTTTTGAATTCGCTTTGCTCATGTTTTTATAAGTCACTGCAAAGCAACTCCTAAATTTTCCATTTTGAGATTTACATTTTACATTTTATATGTTTCATCTCATTAAATTTGCAATTTGGCTGGCTGGACTTGCGGTTGTCGCATATTTTGCACTTCCCTATTTTGGATATGAAGTTAATTTGAATTATTTTAATGAAAGCAAATCTGTTTGTCAGCAGAAATTAAACGATTGTTCAAAAGAATTTATCAAACAAGGAACTCAGAACGCCAAATGCGATCTCAATTGTGTTGATCCCAAATTAATAATTAAAAAACAATAGCGATGAGACTCATCATAAACCTTCCAGCTTTTAACGAAGAAGAAAAAATTGGCGAAACAATTCAGAGAATCCCCAGAAAAATAACGGGTGTTGATGAAATTTTTGTGCAAGTCATTGATGATGGATCAAAAGACAAGACAGCCAAGGTCGCCAAAGATGCTGGAGCTGATTTTGTTTTTTCGCACGATGTCAATCGAGGTATTGGGGTGACATTTCGAACTGCCACTGAGAAAGCCCTCGAAAATGGAGCTGACATAATGGTGAATATTGACGCCGATGGACAATTTAATCCAGATGATATCGCAAAGATCATAGCCCCTATTTTAGCGGGCGAAGTTGATATGACAAGTGCTGATCGTTTTGGCGAGCACAAGGCCAAAAATATGCCAGCTGCCAAATATTACCTGAACCGCTTTGCAGCTTGGATTATAGGCTGGTTTATGAACTATCCCATCAAGGACCTTACTTGCGGCTTTCGAGGTTATAACAGAGAAACATTACTTCGATTGAATTTACCAGGAGCTTTCACCTACACGCAAGAAGTGATCATTGACGCGCTTGGCAAAGACCTGAAAATAAAATGGATTCCAGTAGAAGTTACTTATTTTGAAGGAAGAAAATCGCGAGTAGTACGTAGCATTTATAAATATGTTAACAACAGCGCAAAAATAATCCTCAAAGCAGTGCGCGATGTTCGCCCAATGAAATTCTTTGGAATTCCAGGATTATTTTTGATAATAATCGCCTTAGTTGTTTTTGCATATTTTATTTTCTTATACTCACAGGATTTTAAAATTTCACCATATCGAAATTATTTAATTTTTTCAATTTCAAGCTTCCTCATTGGTCTTCAATTTTTAGTATTCGCGCTTATTGCCGATATGATCAAATCCAATCGAAAACTCACTGAAGATCAAATGTATATGATGAAAACAGAAAAATATAAAAAATAATACCCTTCTCAAAATTTATCCAAAAAAGATGCTGTTTTCAATGGCATCTTTTTGTTTGAGACAAAGGTTGAAAATAATTTACTTTTGCGCTACAATAAACATATGAAACAAACTAATATTATCTTTATTTCAAGGGCTTATCCTCCTGTTATTGGCGGCATTGAAAACCAGAATTACGAGCTTTCATTGTGGCTGGCAAAGGTTGCGAACATAAAAACAATAGCAAACACAAAAGGTAAGAAATTTTTACCATTTTTTTTGCCTATTGCTCTTTTTCAAGCTATCTTTTTACTTCCAAAATATGATGTTGTCCTGTTGGGAGATGGCGTGCTAGGTATTATTGGTTGGATAATTAAACTTATCTCAAAAAAACCAGTTATTTGTGTTGTGCACGGGCTTGACCTGACATTCATCTCTAAGATATATCAGACACTCTGGGTTAATTTCTTTATTCAAAAAATTGACAAATTGATTGCTGTTGGCAATGAAACGGTTAGCGTTGCCATTAAGAAAGGAATTTCCAAGGAAAAAATTGTTTTCATTCCAAATGGTGTCGATACTGAAAAACATCTTATTCAAGCTTCGCAAGCTGATCTTGAAAAAATTATTGGCAAATCGATTGCAAATAAAAAAGTTTTGATGACTTCCGGGAGACTCGCCAAAAGAAAAGGTGTGGCGTGGTTTGTAACAAACGTGATGCCAAAACTTGATGAAAGTTTCATATACGTTGTTGCAGGCGCTGGCCCTGACAAGGAAAACATAAGTCAAGCGATTAAAAATAATAATCTTGAAAACCGCGTAACAATGCTTGGATACATTCCAGATCAAGATAGAAACATCCTTTGGGCAACTTCCGATCTCTTTGTGCAGCCCAATATTAAAATTGCTGGCGATATGGAGGGTTTTGGCATTTCAGTGATTGAAGCTGGGGCCTCAAGACTTCCAGTGCTCGCCTCAAACATAGAGGGACTAAAAGATGCCATCAAAGATGAAAGGAATGGATATTTGGTTGAATCAGAAAATGCTGATGCTTATGTTGAAAAAATAAACAAGCTTTTTGAAAATGGCAATCCTCGGGAAACATATGGTCAAGCAGTTCGCGATTTTGTGATTGAAAATTATCAATGGAAAAACATAGCCAGGATATATTTAAGCGAGATTGAAAAAGTAATTAATAAAAAACTGTAGAATTGTCATTCCCGTGAAAACGGGAATCCAGACCCGACACCAATTATTACTATATTATTGCAATAATAAATATACTGAGACTAAGAAGGACTAGATTCCGGGTCAAGCCCGGAATGACAAACTTACCAATGCTAAAATTAACAAAGATCTAAAACAATGTTCGATTTCATCTTCTCACAAACTATATTTTACCTAACACTAATCCTAGTGCTTTTTATTCCTGGTTTTTTTCTGATTTTGGCTACGCGAATGCGCAAGGAATTTTCACCCTTGGAAGTGTTTGTTTTGTCATTTGGAAGCAGCATAGTGTTGATTGATTTTCTTACAATAGCGCTTGGCAAATCCCCTTTCGGTATCACTCGCAATAGCATTATTGGCGCAATCATTCTTTTCAGTATTATTTGCTTTGCCGTTTATTTAATTTTTCACAGAAAAAACAAAGGTCAGCCTTCAATTCCAGCCTCGACAGCTTCGTCGTCCAAAATAAAAAAACATTCAACAATTTTGGTTATCACTCTTTTACTTTTAACCATCTTTATCAAAACAATTTATTTCAAAGATGCAATTTTCCCAACCGCAACTGATCTTGGACATCATATGTATTGGACAAAAGTTATCGCTGTCACAGGACAGTTGCCGCAATATGAAAAAGTTGAAATTCAAGAAGACTTCACATTAGGAGAACCATCACCTATTGCTGATTTTATTATCGGAGAACACTTGCCATTTGCAGCAATTGCGATTGTTTCTGGGGCTAGTGTTATTTCAGCTTTTCCCGTCCTGACACTTTTCTTGATTCATATTATGTCTCTCTTGGCTATTTTTGTTCTCGCTCAAGCTCTTTTTAAAAATTCCAAACACAAAGATTCCATCGCTACTGCGACCCTTTTCCTTATTGGTCCGCTTTGGGCGATAGCCTCACCTCAAGCAAAATTCGCCAGTGGTGGAGTTATTGGAAACAATATTGGCAACCTCCTGATACCACTAATCATCATACTTTTCCTCAAAGCACTTATTGAAAAAAAATCAAACATTCTTTCTTATGCATTATTTCTAAGCTTGGGATTGGCATATACGCATCATCTCAGCACTTTTATTTTTGCATTTATCCTCTTTTTTACAATCATTGCATATGCAATAATCAACCCAAAAACAATTTTGCAAGATGCAAAAGAATGGATGAAGCTGATAATCTCTCCTTGGGTCTTAAGTGTTCTTGCAGCAGGAATTATTTTTATTTTCCTGTTATACACCCCAACGTATCTCAACACTACAGCAATTGACACTGCTGTTGGCGCGCCAAGCAAAGCCACGCGCACTGGACTTACTCTCGATCAATTCAAATCAACAGCTGGTGAAGCGCGCTTTGCTTTTGCGCTCATCGGAATTGTCCTATTATTTTTTGCTCGCAACCTAGGCAAATACAATCAAGCTTTTTTAATTGGATGGATCGGAGCCCTTACCATTATGTCACTTCGTCCCAATTGGCTTTTTGTGGATATTCCCTCTAACCGCGTCGCCAGCTATATTGTATTTCCGATAGCTATAATTGCGGCATATGCACTGATAAAAATTTTAACCACACTTAAATCAGAAAACAAAAATTATCTCAACCCGATTTTTTTATTGGCCACTTTTTTTATATTTCTTTCATTCATTGCCACGAGCGGATTTTATGACAACGCCCTTGCCCTCAATGATGCCAGCAGCGCCAGCAAAGCACTTCAAACATACAACGCCTCCGAATATCTCACCCAGCGAAGCGATGCCAAGGATATGATTCTCAAAGATCACAACTACCTTGCCGGCGATTCTTGGATCAAACTTTTCACAATGCGCGGCTACAGCTATCCCCTTTCTCGAGGATATTTCAAGCGTTATGAAGATGAAACAAAACAGCGCGAACAGTGCACCAATTTTATGATATCCACCCCAACCACAACGGAAGCCAAGCAATGTTACGATGGAACTGGCACTGATTTTGTTATGATAAATCCAAAAATAGACAGTTCACAATTTTCCCGTCTAAAAGAATTTTGGCAAGTCTACTCAGCTGACGACATAGCTATATTTTATAAAGCACAGTAAACCGATTCGAAACTACGAAACATGTACGAATCTACGAAAAAAAAATTATATAATCAAAAAACATTATGAACCACAAGCTTATTATTCTAGCAACAGGTTTTTTTCTTTTAACAAGTTTTGTTTTCCTATCAGTTATTGAAGGAAAACAAGCAGACATCAGCACTAAAAATGTGTGGATGGTATATTTTGAAAATCCAAAAGACAAATCGCTCAATTTTACCATTGAGAATCATTCGAGCAATGCAAATTTTCATTGGGAAATTATGGCTGACAAGGATAGTGTCACTCAAGGCAATAGCGTGATCACAAACGGAGCAAAAAAAACAATTCCAGTTTCTTCAGATGGAATCACAAACAAAAAAATAACAGTAATCATCACAAGTGACAACAACGAGAAAACAATTTATAAAAATTTGTAAAATTTAATGATCTAAGCATTTGTCATCCCGCACTTGATGCGGGATCCAGGTTCGCGCGCAAGTCTGGCAAAGTTCTGGATTCCCGTTTTTACGGGAATGACAATGAAATATATCCTATGAGAAAAATCTTACTAATAACCCGTCCCATTGCTCCGCCTTGGGATGAGGCATCCAAGAACTTCGCATACTATCTCGCCAAAAGCGTTGATGGTTTTGATTTCAGCTTGCTAACACCGAGAATTATCAGCGACTTTCCGGAAAAAATAAATCAAATTCCAATTTATTCAAAAAATCACTTGGATTGGAGTGAACGTTTGCGTTTGCTGAAAATTGCACCGATGATCAAAAATTTTGACGTCGCCCACTTTATGCTCACACCCAACAAGCTCAACGCTTGGGCTTTCAAAACATTTCTTACAAACAAGAAGACCAAGACTATCCAGACTATCGCCACTTTGCGCGAAGATCTTTTTTCCGACGAAGATTTCAAAAAAATTATTTTTGCCGACCTGATCATCACATATTCAGACTATGCAAAAAGCAAACTTGAAAAAATTGGTTTTGAAAATATTGTGCGAATTTATCCCGGCATTGATATTCAATTATATTCTCCAGCTCCAAAAGATTTTAACACAATGGAACTTTTTAAAATCAAGCAATCTGATTTTGTAATCTCCTATCCAGGAGAATATACTCGCCTGGGTGCAACTGATGACATTGTCTCTTCCCTGCCAGAACTTTTTGCAAAAATCCCAAACGCCAAATTTGTTTTTGCAAATCGCGTGAAAAATGAAAAGGACGCACGCAAAAAAGAGGAGATCATTGCAATCCTGAAAGAAAAAGGAATTTTGGAAAAAGTAGTTTTCACGGACACCTTTGCCGATATGCCAAAAATATACAACTTTTCAGATGTCGTCATTTTTCCGGTTCAAAATATGCAAGGAAAATTTGACGTGCCACTTGCTGTTATTGAAGCAATGTCCTGCGCCAAACCCGTGATAATATCAAATCTCCCAATTCTACAAGAATTCACTTCCCAAGAAAATTCGATTGTTATTGACCCTAAAGATCCAACACAGCTCAATGCAGCAATTGTTGATCTATTTGAAAATAAGGAAAAATGTGCCAAAATAGGTGAAGCAGCAAGAAGTTATGTGGCGGAAAATTTTGACATAAATTCTGTTGCCAAACAATACGAACAAACATACACCAAACTGCTACTGTAGTTTGAATTTACAATGATCAATTTACAATTTTCAATAAATGCTCAATGATGCAATGATTAAACTTGCATTTTGGTTTGAAAATTTTTAAAATTGAAAATTCAATGAAAATTGTGAATTGAAAATTGAAAATTATTAATAATATTTATTAGAATATGAAGTATAATCTAACCCAAAAATCAACCCACGAGCAAGAATTAAAAACAGATAGAATGTCTGTGCCGGCACTTTTTTTTATGAATCAAAATCTTTTGCCAGAAGAAGAAACCTTCTCTCAAGTGGAAGACATCGCTTCAAATAAAGACACTTTTTTTCGCAACACTGTCGCTATGCCAGATGTCTGCTCCAAACCGGGAAGAAAAAATGCTGCTGGAACAACGATCGCCAGCGAAAAATATATCCTCCCGCAAGTGAATGATTCTGATCCAAACTGCGGAATGCGTCTTGTTAAAACAAGTTTAAACGAAGATAACATCTCACCGGAAGAAATTCATAAATTATTTCAAGAATTAGTTGAAGTTGTTCCTACTAAAAAATTTGTTGGCACAAAGGTTCCTTTTAATGTTGTGGTTGATATCTGTCGCCAAGGCACAAAAGCAATCATTAAACACTTAGGAATCCAAACCAAAAATGAACTAGAAAACACTCAATGTGGAGGAAGCTTTTTTGAAAAAGAAATGACTCGTCAGGATATCTTTGATGTTATCCCAAAACTTTATTTAAACTTTGCAAAATATCGCCTAGGCGTGCTTGGGGCTGCCGGAAATCACTTTCTTGATTTGATGAAGGTCGGTGAAATTGCCGATTCTACAATAGCAGAGAAAATGGGGATTAAAAAAGGCCAATATCTTTTCATGATCCACACAGGAAGCGGAATCCTTGGTCAATACACCATGTACACACACACCGCCAAAAAGGCTGAGCATCTTTCACAGGCCGTTATGGTTGCGCTTGGGCGAATGACATTCAGTTCTCGCAAAAAAGATGTTTATAAAAAGATGCAAGAAAAAATAAAGCTACATATGACCAAAGATGATTCTCTTTTGAAATATGATGCAAATGGAGAAGATGGCGAAATGTATATGAACGCCCGCGCTGCTGCTTCAAATTTCGGCACAGCAAACCGAGCTGTCATCACACACAACATCTCCGAGGCCATCAAAAAAATTCTCGGTCGTGATCCTGAAATGGATTTGATTTATGATCTGCCACACATTTCCATTACCAAAGAGCAGCATTTCGGAAAAGATGTGATGATTCATCGTTCCAACACTTCGCGCGCCTTTGGTCCTGCAAAAATGTCGCACCATCCGATTTACAAAGAAACAGGAGAACCGGCTTTCATCCCCTCTTCAATGAGTACTGATGCATACATCTGTGTCGGCACCGACAGAAACGACCAAAGTTTTTATTCTGCTCCACACGGAACCGGCAAAGGAAAAAACAATAATGAAAAAAGTATTTCAAATAAAGAAGAACTTTTTGCCAAGATGGAAGAAAAAGGTGTTCGACTTTATAACGCCCAGTCTTCAATCGTCATCAATCAAGACAGCGCCAAATATAAAAATATTGATGAAGTGATCAAAGGAGTTGAAGCCAACGGCGTCGCACATATTGTCGCCAAAATGAAACCAGTTTCCGTGCTTATGTATTAATTACTAGGTTTTAGGTGGTAGGAATTAGGTATTAGGTGCTAGGTTTTAGATTTTTATAAAGCAAATATTAATTATATGAAGATAATCTCCATATCGGGTTTGGATGGGTCTGGAAAATCCACTCAAATAGAATTACTAAAAAATTATCTTGAATCACAAGGCAAGAAAGTTTTTTATTTTCATGCTGTGCAGTTCTCGATAGCCAATAAATATAACAAACTACCAACCACTAACAACCCACAACAGGAAACGAAATCCGTGACGAAGGCTAGTTGGCTACAAATCCAACTGCGCAAAGTTGCGCTATGCATTGACCTGCTGCGCTTTGTTTTGCTACGTAACAAGCTACGTAACAATGGCTATGACTATATTCTCTCCGACCGCTATTTCTACGACAACATCATCAACATTGCATTTCTTCAAAATTCCCCCCTAACACCTAGAACCTATAACCTAATACCTACCCCTGATTTCGCTTTTTATCTCAACACTTCTCCAGAAAAAATAATGCAACGTGATCGCGTGCCGGATCAAGGAATGGAATATCTGGAAAAGAAAAAAGTGCTTCTCGACCAAGCGGCAACTGCCTGGAATTTAAAAATAATAGACGGAAACAGAGGTAAAGAAGAAATATTTAGTATCATAAAATCACAAGTATTATAAAAATATTGTAAATAATTTTGAATTTTGAATTTTGAATTTCGAATCAAATTTGAATGAATTAATGTTTTAAAAATTTAAACATTAGAAATTCATTCAAAATTCGAAATTGGAAATTCGAAATTTTTACCACAATATGACTTCAACCAACCTCGCAAAATCAACAATGTGGCTGATCGCTAGTGAAATAATCTTCAATCTTTCCGGATATATCATCCATTCTTTTGTTGGGCGCATTTTGGGACCAGCAGATTATGGTCGCTATGGTTTGGTTGTGACAATGACAACTATGATAATTATCCTCATTGGCAATGGAATTCCGACCGCCATGGCCAAGTATATCAGCGAGATTTTTGAAACCAATCCGCGTCTAGTTCTTGTCATCAAAAGAAAGGCATTGATATTACAATCAGTTCTTATCGGCTCAATCACGATTATTTTCTTTTTTGCTGCCCCTCTTTTAAGTAAAATTCTAGGGGATGAAACACTTACGCCGTTGTTTCGCATCTCAACCCTCATAATTCCGGCTTTTGCCGCGGCTTCCTTCTATTTTTCCTTCTATACAGCCCTGCATAAGTTCAATATTCAATCAATTCTCAAAACCCTGCGCTCTATCTTGAAGGTAATTGCTATTGTGGGCCTAGCGTACGCTTTTGGAGTGCCAGGATCGATTGTGGGATATGCCCTAGCCGCACTAAGCGTCTTTATAATCGCATTTTCTCTTGACCAGCTCAAATATACCAAAGAAATTAAAAAGGCCGCCAAGGTGCAAAATTTGAGCCTACAGAGCGAATTTGAGACCAAAAAACTGCTTAACTACGCTTGGCAGGTTATATTATTCTTTTTGGCCTACGAGCTTCTTATCAGCATTGATTTGTACCTCGTAAAA
>LBTZ01000018.1 GCA_000992325.1 Parcubacteria group bacterium GW2011_GWD2_38_11
CAAAAATGTTTCATATGAAGCGCCTCTTCGAGCGAAGGCGCGTTTAACGATAAAGAAAACTGGTGAAATTAAGGAACAAGAAATTTATCTTGGAGATTTTCCAGTGATGACTCCTCGCGGAACTTTCATTATTAATGGAGTAGAGCGCGTTGTTGTTTCGCAGTTGATCAGATCTTCTGGAGTTTTCTTTACGATGGAATATTCAAAAGGAAAGAAATTGTTTGGAGCAAAATTAATTCCAAATCGCGGAGCATGGCTGGAAATCGATACTGATTTGTCCGGTGTTTTGAATGTGAGAATCGATCGCAAACGAAAAATTCCAGTAACTGCGCTACTTCGAGCTTTTGGAATGGAAAAAAATGAAGAAATTTTGAAAGCGTTTGATGGCTTTGATAAAGGCGAAGTGAAATTCATTGAGGAATCACTTGCAAAAGACATTACCAAAAGTCAGGCTGAAGGGTATAAGGAGATTTATAAAAGAATTCGTCCAGGGGATTTGGCAACAGCGGAAAATGCCAAACAACTTGTTAACGGAATGTTTTTTAACTTTGAAAAATATGATTTCGGCTCAGTTGGTCGTTATCGCTTGAACCAACGTTTGAATATTGAACTTGAAGATAAGGAAGAAAACAGAATTTTGTTGGTTTCTGATTTGCTTTTGATTATCAATGAAATTATTCGTTTGAATAATGATCCTCACGCAATCGCTGACGATATTGATCATCTTGGAAACAGGCGAGTCAGGGGTGTTGGCGAATTGGTGCAAAACAAACTTCGCATCGGTATGGCTCGTATGGCTCGCAACATTAAAGACAGAATGAGTACTTGCGACATTGAAACGGTTGTTCCGGGACAATTGATCAACTCTCGTCCAGTGGCTGCTGCGATCAAAGAATTTTTCTCAAGCTCACAGCTTTCTCAATTTATGGATCAAGTAAATCCATTGGCTGAGCTTGAACATAAAAGACGTTTGTCAGCGATGGGACCAGGAGGACTCACACGAGAACGAGCAGGCTTTGAAGTTCGAGATGTGCATCATTCACATTATGGACGTATTTGTCCGATTGAAACTCCTGAAGGTCCAAACATCGGTTTGGTAGGACATATGGCATCATATGCTCGTATTAATGATTTTGGATTTTTGGAAACACCATATATTAAACTTTATAAAGAAGTTCCAAATACAGTGGAAGCTTTGACTAATAGGGTTTTGAATGAAGATGTGGCTGGAGCAAAAGCTGGAGAATATATTACTGAAGAATTGGCCAAAAAAATTGCCAAAACATCTGCTAAGAGTGTTCAAATCAAACCTTACATTTCTGATGAAATTGAATATGTTAACGCAACGGTTGAAGATCGCTGTGTTATTACGCACGCTCGTGTGAACACTGATGAGCATCGAAACATTGTTGATGCGACAGTGGAAGCTCGCGTGAAAGGACATCCTGAAATGATTGAAACTGAAAAACTTGATTATATCGATGTTAGTGCTAAGCAATGTATTTCAGTTGCAACATCACTTATTCCATTTTTGGAGCATGATGATGCTAACCGAGCTTTGATGGGTTCAAATATGCAACGACAGGCTGTGCCTTGTATCGTGCCGCAAGCTCCTTTCGTGGGAACCGGTATTGAAGACAAAGCTGCTGCTGATTCTGGACAAGTTGTGCTAGCTCTAAATGACGGAGAAGTGGTGGAAGTTGATGGAGCGCACATTACTGTCAAAGAGACTGCTCCAATCGGCGCAAAGAAAGACAATTTCAAAAGAGAATATAGACTGCAAAGTTTCCAAAAATCAAATGCTTTCACTTCGATGAGTCAACTTCCACGCGTGGAGAAAGGACAGATGGTGAAGAAAGGTGATCTTTTGGCTGATGGAGCTGCAACTGAAAATGGAGAATTGGCTCTTGGACAAAATCCATTGGTAGCTTTCATTCCATGGGATGGATATAACTTTGAAGATGCTATCATCCTTTCAGAAAGACTTTTGAAAGAAGATTGGTATTCTTCTATTCACATCGAAGACTTTTCAATCGACGTGCGCGACACCAAGCTTGGGCCGGAGGTTGTGACTCGTGATATTCCAAATATCGGTGAAGAAAGACTTAAAAATTTGGATGAAACTGGAATTATTCGTATCGGTGCAGAAGTTTCTTCTGGCGATATTCTTTGTGGAAAAATCACGCCAAAAGGTGAAGGAGATTTGACTCCAGAAGAAAGATTGCTTAGAGCTATCTTTGGTGAAAAATCTAAAGATGTAAAAGATTCGTCACTATATCTTCCTCACGGAGAACACGGTAAGGTTGTGGACATCAAAATTCTTTCAAGAGAACAAGGTGACAAACTTTCAACTGGTGTGATCAAACAAATTCAAGTTTCAATAGCTCAACTTCGTAAGGTGTCAGTGGGAGACAAATTGGCTGGACGCCATGGAAACAAGGGTGTGATTTCCCGAATTGCCCCTGTTGAAGATATGCCATATCTTCCAGATGGAACTCCAATTGATGTGATCCTAAATCCATTGGGAGTTATCTCTCGTATGAATATCGGACAGATTTTGGAAACACATCTTGGATGGGCAGCGCTTAAACTTGGATACAAAGCAGCCACTCCAGCACTTGATGGAATTACCGAAGAAGATATTAAGGGAGAACTTAGAGCAGCTGGACTTCCAGAAAGCGGAAAGATTCGCTTGATTGATGGAAAGACTGGTGAACAATTTGATAATGAGACCACTGTTGGTGTTATGTATATTATGAAACTGAACCATTTGGTTGAAGACAAATTGCATATGCGCTCAATAGGACCATACTCACTTATCACTCAGCAACCGCTTGGAGGTAAGGCTCAGTTTGGAGGACAGCGTTTTGGAGAAATGGAAGTATGGGCGCTTGAAGGATATGGCGCAGCATACACATTGCAGGAAATGCTCACGATTAAATCGGATGACGTACTCGGAAGATCAAAAGCATATGAATCAATTATCAAAGGTGAAAAGATAAAGAGTCCAAACATTCCAGCATCATTCCACGTGCTCGTAAATGAGCTCAAGGGATTGTGTCTTGATGTCGAACTTGTTGATTCTAAGCTGAAGGAAGATGATCATGATGATGAAATTGGCGGATATGATAAGCCGGAAGAGGACGTTGATCAAATTTAATTTAACTTTTTGTAATAAACTTCTCAAAAAAACACTATGGAAAATATTACTAAAGTGAGCGATTTCAATAGCGTCCGACTACGACTGGCTAGCCCGGACAGTATTATGAATTGGTCTCACGGCGAAATAACCAAGCCTGAAACAATCAATTATCGAACTCAACGTTATGAGAAAGACGGTTTGTTCTGTGAAAAAATCTTTGGACCTTCCAAGGATTGGGAATGTTATTGTGGAAAATATAAGAGAATTCGCTATAAGGGAATCGTGTGCGATAAATGCGGAGTTGAAGTAACTCGCTCAATCGTGCGAAGAGAAAGAATGGGTCACATCAAATTGGCTGTGCCTGTTTCTCATATCTGGTTTTTGCGAGGTGTGCCTTCAAAAATTGGCTCAGCTCTTGGGCTTGGTGTGCAGGACTTGGAAAAGGTTATCTATTTTTCAGCCTACATCATTAAGGAGGTTAACGAGGAAGTTCGTGACCGCGTGATTGATCAATTGGAACAAGAATACAAATTGAAGCAGAAAGAAATTAAGGGTGGTAAGACTGAAAATGAACGTGGAGCAGAAACGATGTTGGATGAACTTCGCGAACAATATAAAGGTGTTAAGGATGATTTGAAAAATCTCAAGCCAATGCAAATTCTTTCAGAGCTTGAATATTTCAACCTTTCTTCTAGATTTGGTCAGGTTTTCTCAGCTGGAATTGGAGCTGAAGCAGTTCGCAGCGTGCTTGAATCAATGGATATTGAAAAGATGATCAAGTATGTGAAAAAAGAATTGGAGAATGAGGACACTGCTGACAAGAAAAAACTTTTCAAGAGAATGAAATTGTTCCAAGGATTCAAAAAAGCTGGGCTTAAACTTGAATGGATGCTTCCAACAGCGATTCCAGTTATCCCACCAGATTTGCGACCAATGGTTGCGCTTGATGGGGGACGTTTTGCAACTTCAGATTTGAACGATCTTTATCGTCGCATTATCAACAGGAATAATCGTCTGAAAAAATTGATTGATCTTGGAGCTCCGGAAGTTATTACACGAAATGAAAAGCGAATGTTACAGGAAGCTGTCGACGCACTTTTTGATAACTCTGCTCGCAAAGGACAATCATCAGTGGCTGCTTCAACTGGACAACGAAGACCTCTTCGATCTTTGGCTGATGCACTCAAGGGAAAGCAAGGACGTTTCCGTCAGAACTTGCTTGGAAAGCGCGTGGATTATTCAGGACGATCTGTGATTGTGGTTGGACCACAGCTTAAACTTCACCAAACAGGACTACCGAAGAAAATGGCTTTGGAACTTTTCAAACCGTTTATCATCAACAAATTGATTGAAAAAGAATTCGCTCACAATGTGCGAACTGCTGGAAGAATGGTTGATGCTGAAGCTGAAGAAGCATACGAAATTTTGGATGAAATTATTGAACATCACTATGTGCTGCTCAATCGCGCACCGACTTTGCATCGTTTGTCTATCCAAGCCTTTCAACCGGTATTGATCGAAGGAAAAGCTATTCAGGTTCATCCTATGGTCTGTGCCGCTTTCAATGCTGACTTCGATGGAGACCAAATGGCTGTGCATGTTCCACTTACCGATCAGGCTCGCGATGAAAGCGCCAACATTATGCTTTCTTCTAAGAATCTTTTGAAACCCGCTTCTGGAGAGCCGATTGCGGTGCCTTCTAAAGATATCGTGCTTGGAATTTATTTCATCACGCATATTAAAGCTGGTGTGAAAGGTGAGGGAAAAATTTTTGCTACTGAGGAAGAAGCGATTCTTGCATATCAACTTGGATATATTGCAATTAATGCAAAAATCAAAGTTGATATCGATGGTTCAATTTTGGAAACATCTGCAGGACGAATTATGCTTAATGACATTTTGCCAGTTGAACTTCGCTTTATTAATGAGGAAATGACGCAAAAAGAAATCAAGCAATTGGTTGCAAAAATGCTTCGAATGAAAGGACAAGAAGATACTGCTGCCTTTATTGATCGCATCAAATCACTTGGATTTAAGATGGCATCAAAATCTGGTATCAGTTGGGGAATGGATGATCTTAAACAATCACCAGTGAAAAAAGAAGCGATGATCAAAGCTGAGGCGGAAGTTTCCACCATCAATCAACAATATGCAATGGGACTCTTGACTGAAGAAGAAAGAAAAAATCGCGTAATTGAAATTTGGAACCGCACTAAGAATTTTATTGCTGATGATGTGAAAGCATCGCTCGACAAAGAAGGTTCAGTTTATACGATGGTTCATTCAAAAGCTCGAGGATCTGAATCAGTAGTGGTGCAGATGATGGGTATGAAAGGACTCGTGGCTGGACCAACAGGAGAAACAATTGAATTGCCAGTAAAAAGCTCTTTCAAAGAAGGTTTCAATGTGTTGGAATATTTCATTTCAACTCATGGAGCTCGAAAAGGTATGGCTGATACTGCTCTTCGAACTGCGACTGCTGGATATTTGACTCGAAGACTCGTGGATGTTTCTCAAGATATTATTGTGCGCGAAGAAGATTGTGGTGATGTTGAAGGAGCATATATGTATAAAGAAGATTCAGATCGCGTTGGACAAAGTTTTGCAGTTCGCGTGGAAGGAAGATATCTTGCTGAGGATGTTATTGATCCAAAAACCAAAAAAGTTATTGTGAAAGCTGGTGTTATGGCAACCAAAGAAGATGGTTTGGCTGTTGAGGATGCCAACGTTGAGAAAGTAAAAATTCGAAGCGTGGTGACCTGCAAAAGCAAGCGAGGAATTTGCCGACACTGCTATGGGGTTGATCTTGGACGAAGCGAGCTGGTCAAGATTGGACAAGCGGTTGGTGTTGTGGCTGCTCAAGCCATTGGTGAGCCAGGAACACAGCTAACTATGCGTACTTTCCATACTGGAGGTGTTGCGGGTGGATCTGATATTACCCAAGGACTTCCACGTGTTGAAGAAATTTTTGAATGTCGTCCTCCAAAGGGAGAAGCGATGATCTCAGAAGTTGATGGAAAGATCACTGAAATAGTTAGTGAGAACAAAAAAACCGTTACTGTTAAAATTGAAACTACCGAGGGTGAAATTGTTGAGTATCAAATTCCAAACGAATCAACACTAGTTGTTTCTAAAGGACAACTCATTGGCAAAGGAACACAATTTAATGAGGGTCATATTGATCTTAAAAAATTGTTTGAAACAATGGGACAAGAAGCAATTCAACGCTATGTGATCGGTGAAGTTAAAGAAATTTATGCAGCGCAGGGTGAGCCTCTTCAAGACAAGCATGTGGAAGTTATCATTCGTCAAATGCTTTCTCGTGTGAAGGTTGTGACCGCAGGAGACACTGATCTTCTTCCAGGGGACATTGTTGAAAAAGATCAATTTGAAGAATCTAATAATGAAGCAATCGCTGCTAAAGAAGAAATCGCAACTGGCGAACAGCTCATTATGGGAATCACGAAAGTTGCTCTTTCAACCGAATCATTCCTTTCAGCTGCATCCTTCCAAGAAACTGCTCGCGTGTTGATTAACGCTGCAGTAACCGGTAAAGATGATCGTCTACGAGGACTCAAGGAAAATGTTATTATCGGACGTTTGATTCCTGCTGGAACTGGATACCGAAAATAATAGGTTCTAGGTTTTAGGGATTAGGTTTTAGGAAATTCAAATGCACAACATCTTGTCATTCCGGACTTGATCCGGAATCCAGAACTTAGTACAACTTTTCCCGTTTTTATACGGGGGTATGGAAAACATCAAACGTCTCACGAAAGTGGGGCGTTTTTTGTTGTCAAAATTTGGTATATTCGAGCCAAAATAGGGACTTATCCACAGTACACTCTTGCAGTGTTAAAGTATCAGTGATAGAATAACAGTAATGAAGTAAAAAAGTTCTTAAAGTTATAAAGTTTATAAAGTAAAATGTAAAACTTGAGGTTTCAATTTGAAACCTCAAAAAAGAAAAATAAAAGGTATGTGGTCACAGTCTGTGACCACATCAGTAAAAATAAAATCCTTGAGGTTACAAATTGTGACCGCAAAGAAAGCAAACAAAATGAAAAAAGAAAAACTATTAATTCCTTATGAAATGATAG
The DNA here is from genome assembly GCA_000992325.1 of Parcubacteria group bacterium GW2011_GWD2_38_11. GTDB lineage: Bacteria > Patescibacteriota > Minisyncoccia > Moranbacterales > GWC2-37-73 > UBA12068. The sequence goes on from LBTZ01000018.1 coordinate 7,243, forward strand.
AGCAAAAAATCTATTTAATTCGCGGAAAGAAAGTGATGTTTGATAGTGACCTTGCTTTATTGTATGGAGTAGAAACAAAGGCATTAAAACGATCTACCAAGAGAAACATTGATAGATTCCCAGAAGATTTTATGTTTCAACTTAATAATAAAGAAGCAGAAGTTTCAAGGTACCAATTTGGCACCTTGAAGAGGGGACAAAATGTGAAATATCTCCCATATGTTTTCACTGAGCAGGGCGTGGCGATGCTCTCTGGTATTTTGAATAGTAAAAGGGCTATTGAAGTTAATGTGCAGATAATAAGGACCTTTGTAAAACTTCGCGAAATGATTATCAGCAATAAAGAGCTTAGAATAAAAATGGAAGATATGGAGCGTAAATACGACAAAAGATTTAAGGTAGTTTTCGACACACTGCGAAGTCTAGTTGCAAATAATAAAAAAGAAATTTCAATAGAGAAAAAAGAAGCAATCGGTTTTAAAAATAGAAAAAAATAATTAATTTTTTAAAAAGATATAGTGTTTGCATTGTTCTTTATGAACTTTATAAACCTTATAACTTTATAAGCTAACATATGCAATTAACAGCGAAGCAAAAAAACATTCTTGAATCAATTCGAGAGCTCACGATGCAAAAAGGAGAAAAACCAACCAGTTATCGTGTTTGCAAGCATCTTGTTTCTCAAGGCGCAAAGGAGAGTATGAAATCAGTGATGCAAGTTATTGAATCACTTGAAAAAAAAGAACTCATTACTCGCGATGACAAAAAGAAAATTTATCTTGTGGAAAATGATAGTTATGGCGACGCTCAAAATGTGATGTCTATTCCACTTTATGGTTTGGCATCTTGCGGAGAGGCCTTGGCTTATGCTGATGACAGTAGCACTGATGACTTCTTGCAACTTTCTCGTAGTCTTTTTCATCGGGCTGAGCCGGAAAAACTTTTTGCAGTTAAAGCGCTTGGAGACTCGATGAATAAAGAGGGAATTGGTGATGGAGATTATGTCATTTTTGAAAAAGCAGAAGGTCAAAATGATTTTGAAGGCAAGATTGTGGTAGCGGTAATTAACGGTATGGCAACAATTAAACGTTATAAGAATATGGGCAAAGGTATAATTGGACTTTTCCCACACTCTACCAATGAAACTCATCACCCAATTTATTTGTCAGAAGTCGATGTTATTTTTGTGGCTGGAATTTTCAAAAAAGTTTTACCAGTGAAATTTGTTAGTTTATAGAATGAGAGTGATTTGTTTTTTTTGGAAAATTTATTGTGTTTTTAGCTTATTGAAATAAAAATAGAAGTCATCAGTTAATCGGTCATCAGTCATCTTTTTATTTGCGTAGATGACTGATGACAGATGACTGGTCACTTGGATAGTATTATGGATATCATAACCACAATTGAATATTTGGTTGCAACTATGGTTGGACTTTATCTGACAGGATTATTGGCTGTGTGGTTTTATGAACTCAAGCGAAACACTCTGTATCGTCGTATGAGAGAGCAAACCAGGCTCTTGGAAGAATTGCATCTTAATATGGCACTCAGGCACGCCAAAATGTATAAAATTGAGGAAGATTACCGTAGAAATGTCTCAACACTGGAAAGGGTTCAGCAATTTATTTTTAAAAATGTGTTGTTAATAGATAATTTTCATCGTGTTTTATCGCCACTCTCTTCGAAGGTGAGTAGACGATAATAATTGAAAATACTGGGTTAAATTAGCCCGCTTTCTTTGCTGGATAATAAGAAAGAGCACCTTAAAAACAAAATTAAAAACAAATGTGGAAATAAGCCGGCTTATGTGCTAGAATAAGTGTATTATGCTTGGCATCTGATGAATTTATAAATTATCAGCCCGCGCTAATTTTCTGCAGAAATGCAGCAATAATTACATTTATTTGGCGAAATTTTTTTGAACAAAGTTCAATTTAATTTTCACTGCTTGATATGGGAAGAAGAAAAAAACAACAAGAAGAAGTTGAGAATGAGCAGCCAAAACCTATTATTCACGGAGATGCAAAACGCAGCTTGGTGGCTATATTTTTGTTTGCATTAGCAATATTGTTTGTGTTGGGCTTCTTGGCGGATGCAAAAATTGTTGGCACAGGCTGGCTGCTGAGTATGCTAAATTCAATTGTTGGTTGGATGTTTGGAGTTGGAAAATACATTTCTCCAATAGTGCTTATTATCGCTGGCATTATTTTGCTTTTTCGCAAGGAGACATTATTTTACGTTTCAAAACTTATTGGGCTTTCGATTGCTTTCGCTAGTATTTTAGGATTAATTCACATTTTGGCATATGATGCAGGCGAAATGCTTAAGGTTGCTAAGCTTGGTGAGGGAGGTGGCTTCTTGGGATACATATCGGCAATTATTTTGCTGAAACTTACTGGTATTGTTGGTGGCAGTGTTATCTTGGTTGCAACTTTGTTAATGGGTGCTATAGTAGCGTTTAATTTTTCCTTAGTTAATGTGGTTAGGAGATTTTTTCACAAAAAAAATACGCAAGAAAATGCTGAGGAGGAAGAAGAAACAGAAGAAGAGTCAGAAGAAGAAACCGAAGAAATCTTAGAAAACCCAATTATTGAAGTTGAAAAAGAAGAAAACATCAAGCAAACAGAATTTGTGCAAGATCCTAATGAGCAAGATGAGATGGATAGTCGTATGGATAAAGTGCTCAAAAAAGCTGCCGCTTGGATGCCTAAAGGAAAAGATAGGGCAAAAAAAGAGCAGTTGGAACTTGCATGGGATTTGCCGCCAGTTGATTTGCTGGATAGTGCAATTGAAAAAGCTCAGGGAGGAGATGTGCAAAAAAATGCTAAGATAATTCAAGAGACATTGCACAACTTTGGAATTGAGGTTGAATTGGGGGAAATAAAAACTGGACCAACCGTTACGCAATATAGTTTTCGTCCTGCAGTTGGAGTAAAGCTGAGCAGAATCACCACTCTCAGTAGTGATCTGGCACTTCGTTTAGCTGCACGGCAAGTGCGTATTGAGGCTCCCATCCCTGGCAAATCCTTGGTTGGAATTGAGGTTCCAAACAAAACAAATGCCACCATACGATTGCCAGAACTTCTTTCAGCATTGGAATTTGAAAATAGAAAATCAAATTTGCTTTTGGCGCTAGGTAAGGATGTGAGCGGCAACTATATTTTTGGAGATCTCAAAAAAATGCCACATTTGCTAATCGCTGGTTCAACTGGTAGTGGAAAAAGTGTATGCATCAATACAATCTTGCTTTCAATGCTATATCAAAATTCTCCTGATGAATTGAAGTTAATTTTGGTTGATCCTAAGAGAGTTGAACTTACCCCATACAATGGAATTCCACATTTATTGACAGATGTGATCGTGGAAAATGGCAAGGTTCTTAGTGCATTAAAGTGGGCAATTGGAGAAATGGAACGCCGCTATAAATTATTGCAAGGTGTTGGCTCAAAAGATATTGCTTCCTTTAATAAAAAAGCAGAAAGCGGAGAAATGTTAAAGAAGGTAAACACTGACACTGGTGAAATCACAGAAGAATCATTTGAGAAAATTCCTTTCATTGTTATTGTGATTGATGAGTTGGCGGATTTGATGGCATCACACGGAAAGGAAGTTGAAGGTGCAATTATTCGCTTGGCTCAAATGGCTCGTGCAGTTGGTATTCACCTTATACTTAGTACGCAAAAGCCAATTGTTACTGTTATCACCAGTTTGATCAAATCAAACATCCCAACGCGTATTGCTTTTCGTGTTCCATCCTTAATGGACTCGCGCACAATTCTCGATGCTAGTGGTGCAGAAAAGTTGTTGGGGAACGGCGATATGTTGTTTTCTGCAGCTGAAGCGGTTGATTTAAGAAGGGTGCAAGGAGTGTTTGTTTCTGAAGAGGAAGTAAAAAGGGTTGTCGAATTTATCAAAAAGCAAAAATTTGAAAAAATTGAAGATGATCTTGGTGAAGAAATTGTGGCTAGTGAAACCAAGCCAGAGGGAAATCATAACGGAGAGGTGAAAACTCTGCAATATGCTGACAAAATTGATTTCGATTCAATTGAGGCAAATGAAAATGAAGATTCTCTTTATGATGAAGCCAAGAAAATTGTAATTCAATCAGGAAAAGCCTCCTCATCTCTTTTGCAACGCAGACTTCGTATTGGATATTCCAGGGCAGCTCGGCTTATTGATATTTTAGAAGATCGTGGTATTGTGGGTGAAGCAGATGGAGCGAAACCCCGAGAAATTCTTGTTGCCAATGATCAGCCAGCATATCAAGACACGATGACTGATCAAGTAGCGAGGGATAAATGGCAAATGTAAAAATAGTTATAAAGTTCATAAAGTTATAAAGTTCATAAAGTAAAATACAAAAATACTTTAAGAGCATTAAAAACCTTATGAACCTTATGAACCCGTAATTTCTGATGGTAAGGTTTACTACTAAGAAAATAGATTCACTGACGCTGGGTGAGCGAATGAAAAAACTTCGTGATGAGCGCAGATTGAGTTTGGGAGAAATTTCCAAAAGCACCAAGATTCAGGTGAAATATTTGGAATATCTTGAAGATGGAATTTATTTAAAACTTCCTGCCGATGTGTACGTTAAGGGATTTCTTAGGAGCTATGCTATTTTTATGGGGCTTAATGAGCTGGCACTGATCAAGCAATTCGAAAGAGAAAAAGGAATTCACAAAAATATCAAGAAAGTTATTGATGATGATGGTTCTGCTGCACCTCTAAATTTTTCTAGTCTCGTGATCACACCTAAAATGATAATCGTTAGTGCTATTTTGCTAGTTGTTGTTTCGAGCTTCATTTATCTTTATATAGAGGTAAATAATTTTGTTTCAAAACCTCGGCTGAATGTGATTAAACCAGCTGATGGCGCAACTGTGATTGGAAGCTCAACTCATGTGACAGGCATAGCTGAAAAAGGTGCTTTGATTTTTATTAACGAGCAACCCGTTCTGGTTAATGAAAAAGGAGAATTTAGTGAGGATGTTGGTTTGAAATCAGGATTGAATGTGATTAACGTTAAAGCTCGAAGCAAATTTAACAAGGAGGATGTAAAATCTGTTTCGGTGAATGCTGATTTTCAAAGCGTGATTACTGAGCAATCAGGTGCTGATATTTCAAATCAAATTGATCAATCGGCGCCCGTTGATGTTATAGCTCTAGAGGTCTATGTGAGTCCAAATCCAACCTGGATGTCAATTGAGGCTGATGGAAACTTGGTTTATAGTGGAGTTTTGCTACCGCAATCAGTGCAAACCTTCAATGCCAACGAGAAAATTAGTATAACTTCAGGAAAGGGAAGTGAGACTTTTGTAAAAATAAATGGAAAAGATCTTGGAATATTGAGCAACAGCAATGGTGTTGTTCGAGATATTGTGTACAATTCAGAAGGAAAAGTTGAGGATAAAAAATAAAATAATAAATATTTATTGGCTAAAAAGCTAAGAAGCTAAAGCCTAAAAAGCTAAACATATGGCATACGCTGCAAAAGAAAAAAAGGCTCCAAAGGAAGCTGTTGAAAAAATGAAAAATGTTGAAAAAAAGGATGTCGATAAATTAGTGGAGGATATGCAGGAAAAATTCGGGGAAGGGATGCTTATGAAATTGGGAGATGTGAAAAGGGTAGATATTGAGGCTATTCCTACCGGTTCAATTTCTTTGGACATTGCTACTGGGATAGGTGGAATGCCACGAGGAAGAATCGTGGAAATTTATGGACCAGAGTCTTCTGGAAAAACCACTTTGACACTGCACGTGGTGGCTAATGCTCAAAAAGGTGGGGGGACCGCAGCATTTGTTGATGCTGAGCATGCTTTGGATCCTGAATATGCCAAAAAGATTGGCGTGGATATTAAAAACTTGTTAGTGTCTCAGCCTGACAATGGTGAGCAGGCTTTGGATATCGTAGAGTCTCTCGTGCGCTCTGGTGTAGTGGATGTGGTTGTGGTGGATTCGGTGGCCGCCCTGGTGCCAAAAGCGGAAATTGAAGGTGAGATGGGAGATATGCATGTTGGCAGACAAGCGCGTCTTATGTCGCAAGCACTTCGAAAATTGACGGCAATTATTGCGCGCTCAAACACAACTGTGATTTTCATTAACCAGATTCGTATGAAAATTGGTGTGATGTTTGGCAATCCTGAAACGACAACCGGAGGACAAGCACTTAAATTTTATTCTTCAGTGCGCGTTGAAGTGCGTCGCGCTGCCCAGATTAAAAAGGGTGAGGACGTCGTGGGAAATCGTGTGAAGGTTAAGATTGTGAAAAATAAAGTTGCTCCACCATTCAAAACAGCAGAATTCGATATTATGTATAATGAAGGAATTTCTTTGGCTGGTGATTTGCTCGATGCTGGCGTGAAATTTGAAGTGGTCAAGAAATCTGGCAATTCACTTTCATATGGCGACACAAAGTTAGGAGCTGGTCGTGAAAGCGCCAAGGCATTTCTGCGTGAAGACAAAAAAACTGCTGACAAAATTTTCAAGGAAATTGCAGAAAAAGCTAAAATAGCTGCTTAGGCTTTAGCTTTTCAGCTTTTTAGCTTGGGGAATCCCGTTTTCCCTAAAAAGCTAATGCCTGAGAAGCTGCTTGCCGTTGACAAATGGCTAAAATGGGTGTATAATAGACATATGAAGATAAAAAACGGGTGTCAAAGCCCGTTTTTTCTTTAATTTAATAAATTTTGCTCGGGGGAGCAACAAAAACAAAAATGGAAACAACCCATAAATGCGTACATTGCGCAAAAAGACACAAGGAAGAAGCACAAAATGAAGAATTCAACTTTGCAGTTTTAATTGCCCTTGTTCCACTAATGGTCTTTACTCTATTTGGACAAATCGGACTCATTTAAATCCAAATTGAAATCCCGCTTAAGCGGGATTTTTCTTTTGTATTTAATATCAAAAAGTGTTAATATGTAGCTGTAAAAATATAATATTTTAAATCAAAAAAAATGGAAGAAGAAAAAAAATCTGCACCGTTTGAATCTCAGCCTCAAGACGAAAACGTTTTGCAGCAGTCGAAGCAAGTCGTGCAACTTGAAGATGTGTTGCCAGTGGAAACTGACAGAAGTATTTCAATCGGAAATGCATTTGATTTCAGCTGGAAAAGTTTTAAGTCAAACATGAAATTTCTCTTACTTTTGGCTTTGTCATATTTTGCGATATCCGTTTTAATGTCAATACTGCAGGAAATTGCCAAGAATAATACAGTGTTGTCATTGGCCTTTTCTCTTCTTGGTGTGTTTGTTAGTATTCTTATTAGTATTGGTATCATACAGGTGATTCTTAAAATATCTCGCGGAAATCAGGCTAAAATAGCGGAACTGCTTGGTGGAATGAGATATTTTTGGAAATTCATAGGAGGTGGTTTGCTATATTGCCTCATTCTTTTGGTGGGGTATATCCTTTTTATCATCCCTGGAATTGTCTGGCAGATGAAATATGGTTTTTTTCAGTACTTGATAATAGATAAGGATATGGGACCAATTGAGGCAATAAAGGAGAGCGGAAAAATTACCTATGGTTTCAAATGGCAGATATTTTTCTTGCATTTTGTAATTATGCTACTTTTCATTGGAGGAATTCTTTTCTTTGGAGTTGGGATTTTTGTAGCTTATCCGCTTTCTCTTTTGATGATGACATATGCTTACAGGAGAATGATAGGTGAAGAGATTAATGTTATTAGCAGCAATCAATAAAAACAGTCAATTGAGATTTACTACAAAAAAACCATCCTCTTGGATGGTTTTTTAATTGCATATTTTTTTCTATAACCTAGCACCTAATACCTAAAACCTAAGCTCTAGACACATAGGCTCCTTTTTCGGTGTTGATGATGATCTTGTCACCTTCATTGACGAAAAGGGGAGTTGTCACTTTGAGTCCTGTTTCGGTGGTTACAACCTTGTCTCCACCTGAAGATGTGTCGCCTTTGACTCCAGGTGGAGCCTCGACAACTGTCAGAGTCACCTTGATTGGAAGCTCGATGTTGACTGGAATTTCATTGAAGTTGAGCACACTCACCTCGGTTCCTTCAAGCAAATATAAATATGCATCACCAATAACATCTTTGGCTAATGAAAACTGGTCATACGTATTCATATCCATAAATACGAAACCATCTTGTTCAGCATAAAGATATTGAGCTTTGGATTTTGACATATCAGCTTCGTCAGCCTTGTCTGATCCATTGAAAGTTTTTTCCAACACGCTTCCATTAAGAAGATTTTTCAACTTTGTTCGAAGCACTGCGCCAGCCCTTCCTGTTTTGGAATGTTCGGCAGAAAGTACCACGTATGGAGAACCTTCCCAGAGAATATTTTTTCCTGCTTTGATATCACTAATTCCTAACATATTTTTGACTAACAACTGACAACAATCAACTAACAACAAGTCATGAGTTGTAAGTTGTGAGTTGTAAGTTGTTTGTTATTTAACTACAAACGGTGCAAGTGCCATTACGCGAGCTCGCTTGATTGCTTGAGCAAGTGTTCTTTGATGCTTTGTGCAAATTCCGTGCCTTTTTGGTGGGTAAATTTTTCCTTGTGAATTCATAAATCTGCGAATCAGATAAGCATCTTTGTAGTCGATCTTATCCATTTTTTCATCACAGAAATAACATTGTTTTCGTTCCATGTATTTAGATATTATGCCAATCCACGAATGTAATGCCAATCAACGAATCACGAATAGATTTAAATAGTATTTATTCGCAATTTGCGGATTGGTGTTTATTAGCGGATTTGCATCGCTTATTATAATTTAAAAAGGTACGTCTTCAAGTCTTACTTCGTCTTGTTCTTCATCGAGATTGATGGTTGGAATTTCTTCAGCTATTGGTGCTTGTTGTTGAGGTGCTACGCGAGATGCTGGAGCAGTTCCAAATGCTTGTCCACCCATCGGTGCAGGTCGTGGACCGGATGAGCCTTGCGCGCGGGATCCCATTTGCATTTGTTCAGCCACGATATCGGTAGTCTTTTTTTCTATGCCATCTTTGCCAGTATAGGTACGTGTTTCTAGTCTTCCTTCAAAATATGCTTCTTGTCCTTTGGTTAGATATTGTCCAGCTATTTCAGCTAAGCGTCCCCAAATTACAATGTTGTGAAATTCTGACTTCTCTTGTTTTTGACCAGCTTTGTCATTCCAAGTTCGGTTGGTTGCAATTCCGATAGTGGCCACAGTTTGCCCAGATGGGGTGGTGCGGATTTCGGGATCGCGTGTTAGACGTCCAATGAGTTGAACTTTGTTAAGATTCATTTTGTTTTACCGATACGAAACTACGAATGGGATACGAATCTACGAAAGTGTTTTTTGCATTTGTTCGTAGATTCGAATGTGTTTCGTTGTTTCGAATCGCGATTAATTAGATGTTTAGTAATTCATCAAGTTGCTTGTCGATATTCTTTGATTCTTCTTTGGAAGCTTGCTCTTTTTTTGCTGCCTGCCCGGCCAGGGGTGCTGCTGGCGCAACTGTTGTTGGGCGCTGTGTTGCCTGCCCGGCCAGGGGACGCTGAGTAGGACGCGCATTATTGTTGTCGCGTCGGTCATTTCGTTGTGGTGTTCGTTGTGCTGGTCGTGAAGAGTTATTAGCAGTTTCTTTTGCTTTTCTTCGGTCTTTAGCTCCAAGGTCTGGAAGATCTTGAGTTTTTACAATCAAGAAACGAAGCACATCATTGTTTAAGTTCAATTTGTTAGTGATGGCTTGGATTCCAAATTCTTTTTCTCCATTTGCTTCATCTGCCCAAAAATCAATTTCAGGAAGTTCAAAGCGTCTGGTGATGTAAGTTCCCTTGTTCTGGTGCTTGATTTCATAAGCGAGTTTTCTTTTTTCGCTTAATTCTTCTCCAACCATTGTCGCTTGCTCCAAAGCAAGAATTGCATTAACCCCTTCTTTAATTGCAGGCAGGCTTGCTTCTTGGCGTTCGCCAACAAGGTAAAACAGTTCGTATTGCATACTTTTTTGCTTAATTAATTATAACTTGATTAATAAAATTGTGGAAACTTTTTATTGAAATAATTTTGAATTTCTAATTTTGAATTTCGAATCAAACTCGAATGACAGAATGTTTAAAACATTAAATCATTAAAAATTAAAAATTGATTCAAAATTCGAGTTTCAAAATTCAAAATTTCTACAAAAAAATCCACCAAACAAGAAAATCCTTGCTTTTAGTGGAGCATTCCAACCTATCCACTTTTGGCTTAGTGGCGGGCTAGATTCGGACTTTCTTAGTTGTAGACCAATTATAGCAGGTTTTGGGGATTTGGCAAGTGTTAGCCCTATATGGACATTTTTAAGATAAAATTGTAGTATTAATTACTATGAAATTTGAACTAGACTCAAAATATAAACCAGCTGGCGATCAGCCTCAAGCGATTGAGGCTCTTATATATGGCTTGGAACATAGGGAAAAATTTCAAACATTGATGGGGGTGACAGGGTCTGGAAAAACTTTTACGATGGCCAATGTGATTGAGCATATTCAAAAACCGACTTTAGTGATTGCACCGAATAAAACTTTGGCGGCGCAATTAGTGCAAGAGTTTCGAACTTTTTTTCCGAAAAATGCAGTGGAATATTTTGTGTCGTATTATGATTATTATCAGCCGGAAGCTTATATTTCTTCGTCGGATACTTACATTGAAAAGGAAGTTCAAATCAATGAAGAGATTGATCGCTTGCGCCACGCTGCCACTAGCGGACTTTTGTCGAGGGCTTCTGTTTCTTGTATTTATGGTTTGGGTAGTCCTGATTATTATCGCGAAGGAACGGCTGAAGTTATTGTTGGTGCAAAACAAAATCGTGAGGAGTTGATGAAAGGAATGATTGATATGCAATATCAACGCTCTGATGTTTTGGCGCGTGGAAAATTTAGAGTGACAGGTGACACGATTGAAGTGATGACACCAAGTCGAGAAATTGTCACGCGCATCGAATTGAAAGACGGAAAGGTTGCTCGCATTTACGAATATGATTTTTTGACCGGAGAAAAATTGGGCGAACTTGA
>LBTZ01000019.1 GCA_000992325.1 Parcubacteria group bacterium GW2011_GWD2_38_11
GCATCCTTGGATTTGTTGTGTATGCCATATAGTTGGAAAGTTAATTGATAACCATTTAGTATATCAGAAACGTTTCCAAGCTATTGGGATATTACGCAATACTTGACTTTTTTTATATTTCTATTTATAATAATCCAACAAGTGGTAAATCCAACAAAAGGAGGAAAACGCCAATGTGGACAGCAAGATTCAGAATTCGTCCGGTTTCTCACTGCAAAGAGGGCTGCCAACAATAGGCTTCACGCAACTGACGTGAAGCCTGGCGAAAGTCCAACCAGCGAGCGGCATCTCACCGAGTTGCCGCTCATTTTTTTAAGATTATTATAAGAGCATTATTATGGAAGAATTGATATATCCAATACGAATAAACCGCTATCTGGCACTGAACAAATATTGTTCGCGCAGAGAAGCAGACGCCTTGATTGAAAAAGGTGTTGTTTTGGTTAATGGTAAAAAGGCCAAAATAGGGGATAAGATCAATGAAGATGATAAAGTGACGGTGAATGCGAAAGATGCCAGTGTGATGAAAAAATATGTTTATTTTGCTTTCAACAAGCCGCGAGGAATTGTCACTAATTCACCGAAAGATGGCCAAAAAAGTATCAAAGACATCACATATTCAGCTGATGATGTTTTTCCAGTAGGGCGTTTGGACAAAAACTCTAGAGGTTTGATTGTTTTGACGAATGATGGACGCATCAATGACAAGATGCTGAATCCTGAATATAATCACGAAAAGGAATATGTGGTTGAGGTTAATAAGCCGATCACGAACATATTTCTGAAAGTGATGCGCCAAGGTGTGCAGTTGGAAGATTTCAAAACCAAGCCTGCTATTGTTGAGCAAAAAGATGAGATAACTTTTCATATTACTTTGACCGAAGGAAAGAAACATCAAATTCGTCGTATGTGTACAAATCTTGGTTGGGAAGTGGTTGATTTGAAACGCATCAGGGTTATGAATATAAAAATGGGCACACTTGGCTCAGGACAACAGCGCAAAATTCAAGGAGCTGAATTGGAGGAACTGCTTGTTAGCTTGGGATTGAATAAGTAGCTTGTATATGTTTGAAAAATGAAAATTTTTAAAAAATCCCCTCGACGCTCTTTGTTTTCTAGCTAAAATTTTCTCCCAATCGACACAATCACAGAAAAATTTTAGAGAAAACAAAGGCTTACTCAATCAATCAGAATTTTTTAAAATTTTACTTTTCAAACCTTTGTTTATTTTTGAAAATTTTAAAGGGCAACGAAGTTATTGTTGCCCTTTTGCTGTGTAGTGCAACAGCGATATTTCCTTCCAAGCTTTTCTTTGGATTTTTAACCAGAGCTGTTACAATAGAAAAAAGCCTTTGTGAATATAAAATAATTGCCGTGCTAGCACGGATTTAGATAATAATATATATTTATGAAAATTGCAATACACGCTGCAGATTTGGATCACGATCGCATTGATGGAACCCGAGTATACATTTTTAATATGCTCAAAAATTTTGGTTTGATGCGCCAAAAAGATTCTTTTACTATTTATCACCAGACTGAATTTAATCCTCACCTTGCTCCGCCAATGTTTTTCAATTATTTGATTAAAAAAATCCCTTTTTCATTTTTTTGGACGCAGACTCGTTTTGCCTGGCAATTGTTTTGGGACAAGCCGGATGTGCTTTGGATGCCGGTGCATAATGTGCCAATTTTGCGTAGAAAAAATCTTAAAGTGGTGGTGACAATTCATGATTTGGCTTTCAAAATATTTCCACAATACTTTCCTGAAAAAGATTTGGCAAAACTTAATCGGCTTAGTGATTTGGCGATCAAGAACGCTGATCGTATTATCGCGGTTTCGCAGGCAACAAAAAAGGATATTTTGAAATTTTATCCTCAAATTTCGCAAGAAAAAATAACCGTCATTCACCACGGTTTCGATACGAAATTATTCCAAGGTAGAGTTTCCCAAGAGGAATCTGAAAAAGTATTGGCAACCTATAACCTAAAACCTAAAACCTATCTTTTATATGTTGGTGCAATTCAGCCGCGAAAAAATTTGGGAGTGCTAATTGAAGCATTTGAAAAAATAAAAAGTAATAATCCTGAATTGAAATTGGTGCTGGCTGGTGCTCCGGCTTGGCAATATGAGGACACTTTGGAAAAAATTTCCCAAAGTAAATTTAGCAAAGACATTGTTGTTACAGGTACAATCCCATTTACTGATTTGCCAGTGCTATATCAAAATGCGGCGACATTTGTTTTTCCGTCTTTGTATGAAGGTTTTGGCATTCCAGTGCTGGAAGCGATGGCATCGGGAACGCCTGTGATTTTGGCAAACAATTCAAGCTTGCCTGAGGTGGCAGGGGATGCAGCTTTATATTTTGAAACTGAAAACAGTGATGATCTTGCAAATTGTCTCGAACGTGTTTTGACGGACAGGGATTTGAGCGCAGCAATGATTCAGAAAGGGAAGAGTCGTGCGGCACATTTTTCCTGGGAAAAATGTGCGCAACTTACGCTTGACAATATTGAAAAAGTATGATATAATTGAGAGATAGTGGATGAAAAATCCATACGTGATCCATTGTTGTACTTGCTTAATTTTTTTGCTTCATATTTCCTTTTTTGGGCACGCTTTTGGATGAATATTCACTATCCAAAAGCTTAAAAGCTACTGTCGTAGCTATTGGCCAAAAAGAAAATAGAAAGCAAAAATTCCAAAGTTATTTTTAAAAGAATCATACATTGCGTATGATTCTAAAAAAGCCAAAAGAACACCTATTTAAAAATAGGTGTTCTTTTATTCATTTTCGGAAGAAAAAATAAGTTCGTAAAATAAAAAGAAAACAAAAAGTGTGATGAGTGCAATGCTGATATTTTCCCAAAGTGTGAATTTGAGCATCGAGCTTCCGATTAGCAGGAAAGAAAACAAAATAATTATTGGCAAAATTTTGTTTTTGCTTATTTTTGTTTTGTTGTATGTGATGCTAAGTTTTTTGCCGAGATATGCAATTAGCGTTAGCACCAAAAAAAGAATGATGGTTATTTTGCTAAAACTTATTTTGCTTGAAACTAAACCAGGAAGCAAGCCTTCCGCTGCAAGTGTGGCTGCAAATGTGAGCAGCAGGAGCAGCAGAAGATCGTAGGCGAGCTTATAGGTGAGCAATAAAATGTTTTTGTTGATAGTAATTTTTTTTAGTTGCATATTTTTAATTCTGTCGGTTCTTTAATTTAGTTTTGATCGTGGAAAGAGAATTTCGAAGACTGTGAAATGTCAGTGGAGTTGAAAATGTGGCATTGATGCTGCTTGGCTTGGCACTGTTGGAAAAAGTGGCGCTCATTTGATAATCGTTGCCAGTAAGCAGTGTCAAATCTTTAAGCGAAACTCGGCACTCATAGGTGTTTGAACTGAAAAATTTCTTTTTTAGTGTGCAGGAGGATTCTTTTTCAGCTTCCAATGAGCTGGCAAGCACGGGTTTTTGCTTGGAATATGTTTTTATGAGGGCGGGGCTGATTATTGGTTTTCTTTTTTTATCTTTGATAATAAAATATTTATTTGTTTTTTGATCAACAAATATTGTGCCATTAGGATGCGAATCATTACGTGTGAATTGCTTTTGTTTTTTGTATACGCCAATTTCATTGGCAGTGACGGCAATAACGTCATCCCAAGAAAATCCCATTGCCGAAAATGTCACATCGTTTTCAATGGGATAACTTTTACCTTCACTCAAAATAAACACTGATTCAGCTGAAGAGACAAGTGTTCCATCAGCAAAGCCCAAATATGTTTCAGACACTGGATAACGGGAAAGAAAATCTTTATCTTTTGCGATTGCTGAAATTCCATCGAATTGTGACAAAAATGCTCGGGCACTCACAAAAGGAAAAAGTTGCTGATTTTTGAGTTGATAAAAGTTATCCTCAATAGCAAAAAGGGTGTCATTAGGATAATTATTGACGTCAGTAATTTCTTGACCAATCTTATTTAATTTAAGATCATCTTCTGAGATGCTTATGAATGCACCCTTGGGATAACCAAGACTAAGAATGATGTCAGTGTTTGAGAATTTGCGCGCTGTGCCATCTGACACGATATAATATCCGCCACTAGGGGTTGCCAGAAGTGTTCCATTTTTAAAATCAATAGGGTTGCCAATTGGAAAGAAAAAAGCTTGATAGGATTTGCGAATTTTTATGGAAGTGTTTTCAATGTTGTTGGAATTTTTCTCCAGAGTAAATGCTATATTGGCCTCAGAGAATTGACCAATTGGATTTGCATTAAAAATCAATGTTTCAGTTGCCCCAACTGATTTTTTGGGTGGAAATTCTCCTGTTTGGCTTAGGCGAGGAGAAACCAATGTATTTTTGGTGGAGTTTGGATTGTCCAATGAAAAATCAAGAGGGACGATAGGAAAGAGAATGCGATATAACACAAAAAGCATTGCTATTAAAAAAACAAAATGAAGAAGCGCGCGCAAGGCCGCATATTTTTTTTGCAAACTTGGCTGTAGCACGACTTCCTTGGTGAGATCAAACATAATTCATATAGCATAAAACATATAGCATACAACATTTGCAATTTTAAAATGGCTATTGTTTTATTTTTTGATTAAAAATATTTTTCCGGATATTGTGATTTCTTTTTTCGCAGGCAGTGACATTTTGTCGAGCTTATTGCTACGCTCCACATCCAATCGGTTGGTTTTAAATGTGTAACTATCTGTTTCGGTCAATCTTTCTCCAATAGTGCTGCTCAGATAAAATGGCACTTGCTTGCTGGGTGCGATCAGATAAACATTAGAAAAAGAACTGGTATCAAGCTTTGTCAAATCCTGATTGTTGAAAAAATATACCGCATTTTTTCCATACAAATAATTCATCGGTCCGCCCAGCATTGACCAACCATCGCCAGTTGCTTCGCGGTCTATTAAAATCAGATCGTTGGCAGAAAACTTTAAGCTAAGTGTTTGCGTTTGAGAAAGTAATCCTTCGTTTTCAGTGTAAGAAACATATTTCAAAAATGCCGGCAGATTCATTGCGAGTAATACTAAGCTGATAAGGGCAGCTAATGTTTTAGTTTTAATATTTTTTGCTTCAAACCATTTGCCAAGAAGCAATCCGGTATAAAAAATTGCGCAAGGGATAAGGGAGAACATAAAGCGCCTAAGCATCCAGGGGTGATCAGGTGTGATCTGAGAATCAAAAAAATAAACAAATGTTGGCAAGATCATAAAGAAGGGGACAAGTTTATAAAACTCTTTTTTCCACAAAGTTTGAAGTGTTGCAAATCCGCCAACAATAAAAAACCCAAGCACGCCGTAGAGATAAAATATTTTGACACTGTAAAAATCAGGCAAAATGCTGTTTTTTATTTCTCCAAGATATTTGGCTTGCGGCAAAGAGACTGATGGTAAAAGTGCTTTTAATATTTCCTTATAGAAATAAACATCCACATATGCGTTTGTAATAAAAAACAAAAATAAAATAAATGCTGGCAGAAAAAATCTTGAAATAATATTTTTTTGAACAAATGCGCGGGCATCTTTATTTAGTGAGACAATTATGATTGAGGCAATAAGAAAGGAGATGCCTTCAATTCGAGCAAAGCAAAGAAGAAAAACCGAAGAAAGAAAAACAAGATAATATAGTTTGCGTTGGTTTTTGAGAAAAAGCATCAACGCAAGAATTGTCAGCCACACAAGTGGTAGTGCTATATTCTCACTGAGGGTAAATTTGGAAAACCACATAAAGACAAAGGATGTTGATGTCAAAAGCATTATTGGCAGCGCCGATGAGGTTTTCAAGAATAGTCGCAGCATCAGATAAAAGGAGAGAAGGAATGTGAACAAAAGAAATGCGTTTGCAATAAGAAAACCAGTCACACCAAACACAGCAAAAAACAAGGCAAGCCACGCGATATAGACAAGAGAAAATTGAGTGATAAGCTCACCGCTTGCAGTGTAATAAAAACCTGGAAAATTCAAAGCTCGTCCGGGATTGTGAAGTTTGAAGAATTCATCAGAGGCTGGAGTGGAAAATTCAAGTTTGTGATTTTGTGCAAGTCGCGCGGCTGCTTCACTAAAGGATCCTGGATCTCTGCCTGTAAAAACTGAAGGCTGTGAAAAAAATGAAAAGAAAGTGACCACAAAAAGAAATGCTATGCTTACAAAAATCAATTCCCGAGAAATTTTAAACGGCACCCCGAGACGGATTGCTTTTCTCGTTAGCCAAATTCCTGCAATGAGTGCTGCTGCCCACACCAGGGAAGCATAGAAAAAACCGACCAGGGCTAAGGCAAAACTTCCCCAGGCAAGACCAAGCAAAATAAGGGCTTTAAATAGAAATAGTTGATAATCCCCAGGCAATAATTTGTTGTTATTCATATTTTCAATTATACCGACTATTTGTATATTTGCAAAGCACTTTTCGATGATGTAAAATAACTGTATTGGCTACAAACTTACAAAATATTACAAAAATACAAAAATAAATGAAAAGTGAAATGTCCGCCCAAGGCGGATCCGCCCCGGGCGGACAAAAAAGGCCAAACTTTATACATTGGTATTATAATGAGGCGGTTCATAAATTATTGGAAATTTGGAAAAACTTTCTATTTTTTGTTTGGCAACATTTTTCAATCTTGGAACTTTCAAAAACTCTATTATCTCCCTGGAGACGCGATGTGACATTTTCCACTTGGACAGGATTGCATCCAATAAAAATGCTGACAGCGCTTTTTGAAAATATTATTTCACGAGTTTTGGGCGCGATTGTTCGCACCTTTGTGATCTTGACTGGCCTGGGCGTCTTTGTGTTGGTCATTATGCTTGGGTTGGCTATTAATATTGTTTGGGTTGGCGCGCCACTTTTGTTGGTTGTTTTTCTTTTTTACACTTTCAGTCTTAAGACAGATTTTTATTATTCAATTGGATTGCCGTTTGCTTGGATTATTGGGGTGATTGCTCTGTATTATCAAGATACAAAAACACAAATGCTTTTTATGGATTTTGAGCAGTTATTAAGACATTCTGTTTTTGCGAGAATTTGTGGTCGTCTTGGCATCGCACGTAAGCGTTTTCCAAATGAAATTTTTGGCAACCGAGAACTTTTTAATGAATTTTTGAAAGCTGGAAATCTGACAGAGAAAGATTATTTGCGTCTTGCTTCAAATGAGCTCAGCAGGCAGCAGGTGATAAACGATAAATCGAAGTTTTGGCGCTGGGAATATTTGAAAAAAATTCCCGCTATCGGAATGCAATGGCGCTATGCTTATACTGTTGACTTGGATCGATATTGTTTGGATTTGTCAGCAAGTGATTGGACCGAATATGCGAAAGCGGATCTTGTTGGCAGAGCAGATGAATATGAAGTGCTGAAGCTTGTGCTTGAAAGACCTGATCAAAATTGCGCTCTGATGGTTGGAAGCGCTGGAATTGGCAAGAAAACCTTGATTCACTGTTTGGCCAAAAAAGTGCGTTTCAATGATGAAAATGGAATACTTTCAAACAAGAGAATGCTCGTGCTTGATTTAGGAAGAGTTATTTCAGATGCTATTAGTCGAGGACAAGATGTGGAAAATTCATTGCGCAGACTTTTTTACCAAGCATCGTATGCTGGCAATGTTATTTTGATTATTGAACATTTTGAATATTTCTTAGGCAAAGAGGGAAGTTCTTTTCATCCTGACATTTCAGCTGTGCTTGCAGAATTTTTGCATATCCCAACCTTTCAAATAATTGCTGTATCAACACCTAAGGAATATCACCAGTTGATCGAAAAGCAAGAAGAGATTGCAAAATATTTCGAAGTTATTGAAGTGCGAGAGCCATCAGAGGATGAAACAATCACGATTTTGCTCAATCAGCTTGAAAAATATGAGCACAGACGAGTGTTGTTCACCTTTAAGGCGTTGGAGAAGATTGTGCGCGACAGTGCAAAACATAATTGGGAATTTCCTTTGCCGGAACGTGCAATTGATTTGGCAATGGGCGTGCTGATGTTTTGGGAGAAAAAATCCGTTGATCAATTCATTAGCGAAAAAACTGTTGCAGATTATTTGTCGCTAAAAACTGGTGTTCCGCAAGGAGAAATTGAGGGCGGAGAAAGAAAGAAATTGTTGAATTTGGAAGCGATGCTTCATCGGCAAGTTATTGGACAGAAAGAAGCAATTGATCAAGTTTCTCAGGCGCTGCGAAGAGCGCGCAGTGGAATTGGAAATTCACAAAAACCAGTAGGCAGTTTCTTGTTTTTGGGGCCGACAGGCGTGGGAAAGACTGAAACAGCCAAGGCTTTGGCCAAAACATATTTTGGCGATGAAAACAGGATGATTCGTTTGGATATGAGCGAATTTCAAACACCCAGCTCGATTGACAGACTTTTGGGATCCAGTCAGCTTAATCAACCGGGACGCTTGGTCACGCAAATAAAAGATAATCCATACTCCTTGCTTTTGTTGGATGAAATTGAAAAAGCTTATCCTGAAATTTTGGATATATTTTTGCAGATTTTGGACGAAGGCTATGTGAATGATGCTTTTGGTGAGAAAATAAATTTTCGGAATACGATGATCATTGCAACTTCAAATGCTGGGGCTGCTCTTATTAAAAAAATGGTGGAGCAAGAAAATCCGGCAGAAGAAATAAAGCAAGCTGTCATTGATTATGCCATCGAAAATAACATTTTTCGCACTGAATTTCTGAATCGTTTTGAGGGAGTGATTTTTTTCCGCCCATTAAATAGTGTTGAATTGAAAAATGTTGCGCGTCTTCAATTGCAGAAATTTGTTCGCAGGTTGGCCAAGGAAAAAAATATTGAGCTTGCTTATGATGAAAGTGTGATAGAGAAAATTATTCAAAAGGGTTATAATCCGATTTTTGGCGCAAGGTCGCTCAATCGATATATCGAAGATGAGGTGGAAAGTCTTGTGGCCAAAAAAATAATTTCAGGCGAAACATTGAGCGGGGAGAAAATAACGTTGTCCTTGTAAGCCGTCAATGTGCAATACGCGAGCAAGATAAAAGCCCATTCTTTAGAATGAGCTTTTTAAATTGGTGCACCGCATAGTCTTATAGCGCTACCAGTCTTTTCAGTTCAGTCGCATTAGCAACCATTTGATTGCAGATCGCGTATATGTTTCTGAACTTGTGATCAAAAATGTTGTAATTTTTCTGCAACACCCTGATTCCATTGACAAAGAAATCAAAAATTGAATGGAGCTTGAAATAACCAGAAGGCTTGAGGAGGTCGTTTGCTGTCTCGATTAACTGCGAGACAAACTTTGTGTGGGATTGATAATATTCAATTTTTTTCCTCAGAGATTTGAAATGCTTTTTTTGTAGGCTCGATTGAGCCGTATGGTTCTTTCTTTCAAATAGCGGAAAATGTTTTGTAAAAGATCTCGATCACAAGCAACGTTGTACTTGGCCTTTAGGATTTGGTTAACCCCGGTTAAATCTCTACGCATACAGCCTCCCTTTCAAAAGTTTTGTAAGAACAGCTTATGAAAATTATTATAAATTGATATAGATATATTGTCAAAGGCGGAAAAATGTTTGAAATTTTCTGAATTTTATCCAAACAATCTCAATTATGGCGGACTGACTTTCTTTGTGATATTATAAGATATATGAAGATATTAGTTATTGCTCCTACGCCGTTTTTTGCGGATCGTGGGACTCACATTAGAATATTGGAAGAATCGCTGGCCCTGGAAAAGCGGGGGCACGAAATCACGATCGCAACTTATCATATTGGAAGAGATATCAGCTCTGATGTCAAAACCAATATTGATGTGCGTCGCATTAGAAGGCTGCTTTTTTGGTACAAAAAATTGGAAGCTGGGCCTGATTGGCAAAAGATTTTTCTTGACATTATGCTTATTCGCAAAGCCTTTTATTTGGCGCGTACTCAGAAGCCAGACATTATTCACGGGCATTTGCACGAGGGGGTGCTTATTGGTTGGATTGTGAAGAGTGCTCTTTTTTGGAGAAAAATGAAATTGGTTGCAGATTTTCATGGAAGTCTTACTAAGGAGATGGTTTCCCATAGCTATTTGAGCGGGGGGATTCTTAAGAAATTGTTTTTTACGATCGAAAAATTTGTTGATAATTTGGGAGATAGTGCGCTGACCAGCAGTGAGGAAAATACTAAAGACATCACAAACATCCGCACCGACCACAATGTGACAACTGTGCTGGATGGAGTGAATTTGGATTGTTATGAAAATCTTCCAGACAAAGTGCAGCTCAAACAAGAATTTGAATTACCGCTGGACAAAATAATAATAACCTATGCCGGTGCGCTCATATTTAATAAGGGTATTGAATATCTGATGGATGCAATTCCAAAAGTGCTTGAGCAAAATAAAAATGTTTTTTTTGTTGTTGCTGGTTTTCCAGTTGAGGATGTGGAGGAGTTTGTGAGACTTAACAAATTGTCAGAAAATGTGCGCATAATTAGTCCTTTGAATTATTTTGATCTGCCCAAACTTTTGAAGGCTAGTGATATTGGTGTTGATCCAAAAGATTCAACCACCTTGCAAGCCAGTGGAAAAATTTTGCAATATATGGGGGCAGGATTGCCAGTGGTTTGCTATGATCGTGCAAATAACAGGACATATCTTGGAGAGGGTGGTCAATATTCCAAGGACATTTCTGCCCGAGGTTTGGCTGAAAGCATTCTTGCTCTTGTTGGTGAGCCACAAAAAATGATGCTCAAAGGACAGTTGAATGAACAGCAGATAAAAAAATTCAGTTGGGATATTTCAGCAAAAAAGATTGAAGAAATTTACATAAAATAATAACAAAAATAGGCAATAATATTGCTTGAAATTTGGTCGCTTATCTCAAATTAAAATAAATTTTTGCTTGAGACTCGCCAGAAATTATAAATATGAACAAATATTTCCAAAAGACTTTCAAAAAGTTTGCACGTTTAAATGCGGGCCAAAAAGAGCAATTAAGTCAATTAAATCATTCAGGGGAGCAAGGCGGGTCAATAAAACTTCCCAAGAAAAAGATAATAATCACAAGCTTGATTGTTGTTGCATTGGTCGGTGGTTTTTTTGCGGTGTCTTATGGCATCAAAAATAAACGCGTGTTGGTTATTTCTTCATTGTCTGCGCTTAATAGTGTTTCCAAATTTTTGCCGATTAGTCAGGATGAAAAAAAGGAAATTGAAGTTTTAAATGCTATTGTGACCGAATTTACCAAAAAGGATGATCAGGAGAAAAATTTTCTGATTATGCTTCAAAATGAAGCAGAACTTCGTCCAGGCGGTGGGTTTTTGGGTCAATATGCAATTGTGAAAATTAAAAATGGCGAAGTTATTTCTACATTTATTGAGGATGCAAATCTTTTGGATCAGCGTATTTCTGCGAAAATTCCTGCACCGTTTCCCTTCAAAAGAATGATGCAAATAAAAAATTGGAAATTTCGCGATTCCAATTTTTCGCCAGATTTTCCAACCAATGTTGAAAAGGCGAAATATTTTTTCAGATTAGCGGGAAGAAGTTCGTCTGGTTTTGATGGTGTGATAGCGGTGAATTCGGAAGTGTTTGATAATGTTATTGGGCTGACTGGTCCAATAACTGTTCCTGGATATTCCGGAGAATATACCAAGGAAAATGCTTCTCGCAAATTGGAGGAACAGGTTGAAAAAGCTTATATTATGAATCCTGAAATTGACACGCAAAATCGTAAGGCGATTTTAAAAAAGATGGCACCAATAATTTTGGATAAGTTGCTCACACTTGGAAATATCACAAAGGTTGCAGATCTTTTTCATAATGAATTGAAAAACAGGAATGTGATGCTCAATTTTTCTGATTCAAATCTGCAAAAGTTGGCCGAAAGTGTTCATTGGGATGGTACTATGCCAAAAGACTGGGATGGAGATTATTTGATGGCGGTTGATGCAAATATGGGCGCGCTCAAATCAGATTTCTATATCAAGCGGGAAATGATTTATGATATTGATTTGACTCAGCCAAAGCCATTGGTGACGTTGAACATAAAATATAGGCATACTGCTCCATATGGCGATTGGCGCACAAGCGATTATCACTCATACCTCCGAGTCTATGCACCGCAAGGTTCAAATTTTTTGGAGAGCAATATGGTGAGTCATTTGAACACGAACAATGAATTTGGCAAAACATATTTTGGTTTTATGTGTCACGTTCTTATTGGGCAAGAAACAAATGCGACAATAAAATACGAATTGCCAGAATCCTTTAGTAATATTGCTGATTATAAATTGCTCATCCAAAAACAATCAGGCGCTGGAGATGTTCCTATCACAGTTAATGTGAAAACAAAAGACGAACAATATTCTCAGCAACAAAATCTTGCCAATGATCTTAGGTTTGAATATGAAAAATAGTTTGTAAGGTTTATAAGGTTCGTAAAGTTTGTAAGGTTTATAAAGTTCTTAAGGTTCGTAAGGTTTATAAGGTTTGTAAAGTTATGATTTTTATATAGTTTGCTTATAAAAAGATGACTAATGATCAGTCTGATTGCAGATAAAGCGGATGACCGATGACCGATGACTAAAGATTTGACTCAGAAAGCGAGCTATTTTTGGTATAGTGTGTTTTTTTAAGGTTGGTGTGATATAATAGTATTATGAAATTACTCCTTATTAAGGCTGGAAAGGCCGTAAAGACAATTCAAAGAGAGGGATTTTTCAGGGGTGGGAAGCGGGTGTTCGCGTCTTTTTTTGCATTGTTTAAATTGGTTGGCAATGGTCAAATTCTTTTTGTGACTGGCGGAGTTGGGGACAGTGCACGATATCGCACGCAGCACATCGGTGAAGAGCTTGAGTTAAAGGGCTTCAAATGCTCAATCACTGTTCAAGACAACCCACTACTTTCAAGTTATGTGGACAAATTTGAAGTGTTTGTTTTTCATCGAGTGCTTTTCACACCAAGTGTGAAAAAAATGATTGAGAAAATAAAATTACAGAAAAAGGAAATTATCTTTGAAACAGATGATTTGGTATATGATCCAAAATATTTGGAATTTATGGACTATTTCAAGGTGATGAATTCGCTGGAGAAAAAATTATATGAAAACGGTGTGGGCGGAGAAATTCTGGCTGACCCATATGTAAAAGTTTGCACCACAACCACAACTTATCTTGCTGAAAAATTGCGCGAGCGTGACAAGAAAGTTTTCGTCGTGCCAAACAAGCTCTCCAAGCGCGATGTCGAAGTCGCACAGGCAATTTTTAAGACTAAGAAGCTAATGCCTAATAAGCTGAAAGCTGTTCGTATTGGTTATTTTTCTGGCGCACTTTCTCATAATAAAGATTTTGCAACGATCACTGAAGCGCTTGTGCAAATAATGGAAAAAAATGAAAATGTTGAATTATTTTTGGTTGGACCGCTTGATATTGAAAATCAACTTAATAAATTTGGTGAGAGAATTAAACAGTTTCCATATGTGACGCGCGAAAAGCATTTTGCCAATGTCGCCTCGGTGGATATTAATATTGCACCTTTGGAAATCGGCAATCCTTTTTGCGAATCAAAATCAGAATTGAAATTTTTTGAAGCAGCAATTGTGGGCGTGCCAACAGTGGCAGCTGCCACAGCGCCTTTTTTGGAAGCTATTGCTGATGGCGTTGATGGTTTTGTTGCCAATGGCACACAGCAATGGGTGGAAAAGCTGGAAAAACTTATTGGCGACGAAAATCTGAGAAAATCGATCGGAGAAAAAGCACGCGAAAAAACACTCAATCGATATACAACGGAAAATGCGAACAATGAGGAATATTATGAATATTTAAGAAGTAAAATTTTATGAAAATTTTGATTACTGGTGGCGCCGGCTTTATTGGTGCACATCTTGCAAAAAAAATGATTGAAAGAGGGGATGAAATTGTGATTGTGGATAATTTCAATGACTATTATACTCCGCAACTCAAAAGAGATCGTGTGGAAAATGTTTTGAAAGGACTTGATTTTAAGTTGTATGAAGCTGATATCCGAGATAGGGAAAAAATGGCTGAAATATTTGAAAAGGAGAATATTGAGAAAATTGTCCACTTGGCGGCTATGGCAGGAGTTCGATATTCTCTTGAAAAACCAGAACTTTATTATGACGTGAATGTTATGGGCACTCAAAATATGCTTGATTTGTCTGTGAAACATAAAATTCAAAATTTTGTTTATGCCTCATCTTCTTCGGTGTATGGCAATAATACTAAAATTCCTTTTTCAGAATCAGACAATGTGGATGCTCAAATTTCACCCTACGCGGCCTCCAAGAAAGCCAATGAGTTGCAAGCGCATGTATATAGTCATATCTATAAACTTCCAACAGCAGGACTTAGATTCTTCACGGTTTATGGCCCATGGGGAAGGCCTGATATGGCACTTTTTCTTTTCACAGATGCAATTATTAAAAACAAGCCGATCGATGTTTTTAATAATGGGAATATGAGCAGGAATTTCACATACGTTGATGATATAGTTTCGGGAATTATGACAGCTCTGGATGCAAATCTTGTCTGTGAAATTGTTAATATTGGCGGCGACAGGGAGGAAAAATTATTGAGATTTATTGAAGTGATTGAGGAAAATGTTGGCAAAACAGCTGACAAGAATTTCAAGCCAATGCAGCCAGGAGATGTCCCTGCCACAGTTGCTGATATTTCCAAGCTTAGAAAAATGGGATGGGAACCAACCACTCGAATTGAAAAGGGAATTAAAAATTTTGTTAGTTGGTATAAGACATATTATAAAGTACAATAAAAACATGAAAAAGCATGAAAATTATAAGGAATTAATCTGGGCTTTGGCCAAAACTGATTTCAAACTTCGTTATCACGGATCTGTTTTGGGATATCTTTGGGCGATCCTGAAGCCACTTTTGATGTTCTCCATTTTAAATTTCGTGTTTTCCTCCTTGTTTAATGCGCGGGGAATTGGCGTTCCATATTATTCCTTGCAATTGTTGGTTGGTATTATTTTGTTCAACTTTTTTTCCGAGGGAACAACAGCTGGAATGAATTCGCTACTTTTCAAATTTCAGTTGGTCACCAAGATTTATGTGCCGCGCTGGACGATTATTGTTGCTGCTACCATCAACTCGGCCTTGATTTTCTTGATGAATATTTTGGTGATAATTTTATTTTTTGCGCTCAATCGATTTGTCCCAAGTCTTGAAGCGACTTTGTTGTTCTTGATGTTTATCATTTGCACATACATCATCATTTTGGGGTTCGCGCTGCTAACCTCACCGCTGTATGTGAAATTCCGTGATCTTTCAATGATTTGGGAAGTTTTGGTGTCCATCCTTTTCTATGCCAGTCCAATTGTGTATTCCTTGCAGATGATGCCTGACAAAATGCAAAAATTGATGCTGCTCAATCCAATGGCTTTTGTCATCCATTTTTCCAAAGAAGGTTTGATCAACAATCACTTCTCTGATCCCTGGAAAACTTTCGTCTTTTTTCTCACAATTATGGCATTTTTTGCCCTTGGAGCATTTTCATATAACAAACTTGCACCAAGAATTGCTGAAGAGATATAAGATAGTTTGTAAGGTTTATAAAGTTTATAAAGTTCGTAAGGTTCGTAAGGTCTATAGGGTTTTTAAGGTTGGTAAAGTTATAGGGTTTGTAAAGTTTATAAGGTTTGTAAAGTTCATAAGGTTTATAAGATTGGTAATGTTTGTAATGTTGAAAGTTTAAAAGTATTGTGTAATTAAAACTGCCTTCAGGGGCAGTTTTTGTGTTGTGTCATTTCCGCACCCGCTTGAAGGCGAGTATAAACTCCGGAGGGAATATGGGTCTCTTTATTTTACTTTAAAAACTTTACCAGCCTTGAGCACGATGTTATAATATCAATGTGAGTTGTGTAAATATTAAAAGATATAAAAATGAAAACAAAAATAATCAGTTTTCTTGCTAGTTTTATGTTTGTTTTATTTTTTGCAAATCAGGAAAATTGTCTTGCTTCTGGTCCTACTTATGTAGATGTTTCAGAAATAAAAACCCCAACAACCTGGACCAAGGAGAGTAGTCCATACATAATAAAAAGTTCGCTTGCTATTTGGGAGGATTTAATTATCGAGCCAGGTGTGGTTGTAAAAATGGCAGGTAATATAAATATAGGCATAGGTAGGAGTATGTCCATCAAAGGAACAGAACAAGATAAAATAGTTTTTACGTCCATAAAAGATGATAAAATCTTAGGCGATACTAATGAGGATGGTAATGACAGTTTGCCAGCCGTAAGTGATTGGAATGGTTTTACTTTTAGGGATAGTATTGATTTTGAAATGGAAAATGTGCAAATTTCATATGCTAGTTTAGGTTTGGATATAAAACACGTTGTATATAATACGAAAAATGTGAGTATTAAAAATTCTTTAATAAATAATAATTTAATGGGAATAAGACTCTATGGGTCTTACCCAACAATTGAAGGGAATTTCATTTCTAATAATAATATTGGAATTTTTGTTATTGGTGCTGATTGGTGGGGTGGAAAGGCAAAAGCTAAAAATAATTCAATAGTTGACAATCTAGAAGGTATTAGAGTACTTAGTCCTATGCCTACATATTACGGTGGCTTATATATGGACGCAAGGGAAAATTGGTGGGGCGATAAATCTGGTCCGTATTTTAAACATGCTAATTATGGAAATGATAATCTTGGAGGGGCTGGAAATTCTGTTTCTGATGGAGTTTTGTTTGATCCTTGGCTTGGTAAAGATCCAACTATAAAAGATCCTGGTTGCCTTGAAAATTGTTATTCTAATGTGATGTTTTTGCCTGGGCATCAGGCGAGTCGTTTATATAGGAAAGATTCGGATGGCGATGAGGATCAGTTGTGGGAGCCAACTAATCACAATGAAGATGTGCAGCAGTTATATATGAATCCAAATGATGGATCCAGTAATGATTCAAACATTTATACGCGTGATATTTTGGATGAAGCATATGGAATCAATAATGTTTATAAGGGTTTTATGGCATCAATGGATAAGATTGTTGCAGATGGTGTCATTAATAAATGGCAAGCTTTTGCGTATGATTGGCGAAAGCCATTGGAAGACGTGGTTGATAATGGAACTAAACTTGAAGATGGAAGCGTGGAAAACGTGCTTGATCAAATTAGAAATTCAGCAAAGGAATCAAAAACAGGAAAAGTGACACTTATCGGACATAGTAATGGCGGCTTGCTTGCAAAAGTTATT
>LBTZ01000020.1 GCA_000992325.1 Parcubacteria group bacterium GW2011_GWD2_38_11
AACTCCACCAAGCTGAATGACTGTCAGTTTTTCATTATTAAAAATAAAAGATATCAAATATGTCGCAATTGGTACCACCGAGAAAACCACGGGTGTCACCCTGCTTGCTTCAGCTTTGTTAATTGAAAGATTTAGCGCAAAAATTCCACCAATATAAATAGCTCCCGAAATAAGACTTATTGTGATCTGCCAAGCAGAAGGGACATCAAAGCCAAACGGCGCAAAAAGAAATGCGCCCAATCCAAAAATTCCCACATAAAAAGTGTACACTTGCGGAGAAGAAATTCTCTTGGAGCCCAAAAGAAACTTGTCCAACAGAACAGCAAAGGCTCCCAAGAAATATGCACTAACTGCAACAAAAATCCAACTCATCACCAAAAAAATTTAAAAAATAATATACCTCTATTATACATCGAAAAGATCATAACAAAAAGCCTTTTCATTTCACATTAATCATAATTTCTAGAATTTTGCCCAGCCAAAGATATCGGTGAAATTTCCAATGATAATCTGAATGATATTTTCTCTTTTTCTTGGTGTAAGTAGAGCAAAATCATTAGAAGTAGCTACATTGCCGCTGGCGTCGGTCGATTTAACTTTGAAATTATACACCGTGCCTGGCTTGAACGAAGTAATGACAGCAATATGAGCAGTAGTCAGGTTGTCAGTGATCTTCAACTCTTTTTCTTGCCCATTCCTGCCTTCCTTGTAAAGAATACTGGTAGTGGCCTGTTCATCAGTTTTCCAATTGATTATAGTCTGAACTTTGTCAGATTGAGTAAGAGCACTGTCGGTTCTAACGTTATCAATTTTTGGAGGATTTTCATCGCGTCCCGTGGTAAAATCTTGTCCCTGACTCTCGCTTTCAGTACCCTGTTCATCATTGGCTTTTATTTTGATAGAAAAAGTGGTGCCCTGAGAAAGATTTTTGAGCTGCACGCTATGCGTAGTGGCCAGCTCAGGACTTAGTTGCGCTCCGTTTTCTTGAGCGTCTTGAACATTAACATAAAAAGCATTAGCAATCGTAGGGACATTGGTGGTAAATGAAACTTTAGCTGTATGCTCAGTTATCTCATTAACCAATATGTTGGAAATTTGGGGTGGTGATTTTGGTTCAAAAGTTTGGTCAGAAGAAGCATACAATTTTCCGTCGTTGTTTTTTCCTTTAACCATAAAATGATATTTAACCCCCATATTAAGACCCGAGAGAGTGATTGAATGCTCCTTGGTCAAAGTATTACTTTCTTTTTTTTCTCCATATGAAGTGGTGAGCCCATATTCCACAATGGAGGACGTTTCCGTGGAAGATTTCCAACTAATAACAGCTTCGCCCAAGTTTTTTGAGGAAGCCTCTATAGAAGAAAGTGAAGTGAACGAGGAAGTTGTAAAAGACGACTGCGATGATTGAGAGATATTACCAGAAGCGTCAGTTGAGCTGGCCACAAAAATATATTTGGTGGCAGGAACCAAACCATTGATAATGACACTATGGGCGGTGGCATAACTTTCCGTATTTTTATTTACCATTCTGTCAGAAGCGCCATTTTCATCAACACTAACTATACCAAAACCAACATTACTGCTAGCCTTTTCGTCTGTCTCCCAACTTACAATCACACTTTCTCCTGTGATTGCAGAGACAGAAATATTATTGATCACTGGCGCAGTTTTGTCTCCCAATGCTCCCGCTCCAGTTGCGGTGTATAGCTGCTCCTCGGTCGTAAAATCTTTTTCCTGACTGGCAACCACTGTTTCCAAATTATCCCTGCAAGTCACTTTGTAAAAATATTTTGTTTCAAAAAGCAAGCCATTAAGCTGAACGCTGTGTGTGGTGTTGAAAGTTGTTTCCGCTTTGGGAACAGCATCATAAATTTCACTTACGTTTCCATATTCCACCGCGCACTTGGCAGCTTGATCCGTGGTAAAAGAGATGACAACTGTTGTATCAGTAAGTATTGATGGATTAATTTCGGCAAATGTGATTGCGGCCAGCGGAGGATGAGAAAATTCAACATCTTTCTCGGTTTTGAAAGTTTGTTCAGCTGATGTCACACTATTGGTATTAATATCGGTTGCTTCAATGTCATAAACATAATCTTGATCAGATTCAAGTCCCACCAAAAAGATGGTGTGTGAACGATCAAAGGTTTCGATATCCTGAACAATGTTTTTGCTGGTTTTGCCATAATTTATCGTGACCTTTGCCGGTTCGTCTGTGGCAAAAGAAATGACTGCTGCATCTGGGGCAGTGTACAGTGTTTGCAAATTTTGAATTTCTGGAGCAGTCGTGTCTTGCGTGGTCAGCACTTCAAAGAAATTTCCACCGTTTTTGTCGGAAGTTTCGTTGTTATCATCATCCTTAGAAACAACTTCCAAATAATATTTGGTGTTTTCAACAAGATTAGACAATTTAATGCTGTGATTTTCAGCTAATGTGCTTTCTGTGACACTCTGAGGATTTAGCAAATTTCCATTGGAAATTGTTTGAGAATAATTAATCTTAGAATCCGCGTCAATATCAGTTTTCCATTCTATCGTTGCGTCGGTATTGTTAATTTCACTCACAATTACATTAGAAATTTTTGGTCCCGGCAAAGTTGTGAAAACAAAATTTCCAATCGGATTAGAACCAGGGTTCGAAGCATCCACTTCTCCCAGATTATTCAGTGGATCTCTGGATTTAACCCTGATATTGTAAGTGGTTTCCGGGGTAAGGTTTGTCAGTGTAACAAAATGATTGGTGACCATTGAACCAATTCCATATTCCGGCAGAAAGGAAGTGTCCAGCGAATATCCAATACTGGAATCAGCCAGCTCATCTGTGGTCCAAGTGATGGTGGCGGTGGTTGGTGTGGTGCTGGCAATGGTGACATTGGAAATGGTGGGAGCAGTGGTGTCTGTTCCTCCCTGTCCGTTTGGAATATCAGAAACAATATCGGAATATGCGGATTTGTTGCCATCAGAATCCTGAGTAAAAGCGCGATAAGAATATAAAGTGGAAGAATTAACATC
The DNA here is from genome assembly GCA_000992325.1 of Parcubacteria group bacterium GW2011_GWD2_38_11. Taxonomy (GTDB): domain Bacteria; phylum Patescibacteriota; class Minisyncoccia; order Moranbacterales; family GWC2-37-73; genus UBA12068. The sequence continues at coordinate 3,013 of LBTZ01000020.1, forward strand.
GTTATCCATATAGAAGTTGGCTTCTCTGTCTGCTTGAGAATCCAGATTTGAGAAACTGCCAGAGTTTTCTTTTTTCTCAATTTCATAAGAAGAAAATCCGCTGCCCACCTCAGAAGAATTGACCACACTCCAGGCAATGAATTCTCGATAATCATTAACACTTGCGTTAGACACATCGAAATATACGATGTTTTTAGGTTTTTGTGGAGTGGTGGAGCTAACTGCAGTGGTGTTTCCTTTTGCGTCTTTGATTTTGAGATACACCGTGGCAGGATCAGTGGTCAGAGTTGGCCAGCTTTTTGAAGTATTAAATGTTTCCAAGGTTGCATCTCGAAAATCTGCATAGTTGGAAATTTCCATTTGATAAGTTGAGTCATCGGTTGGTGTGGCTAGCGTCAGATTTTTGGTGCGACCATCAATAGTGAAACTTACATTGGCAGGGTTTTTTGTATCAAGAATAAAATTGCTTGATAAACCGTATGTCAAGTTGTTGGCTGCCTCATTGTCATCAACTTTTACACGCATTTTCATATTCGCATTGTATTGGACATCATAATCTGTTTTAGGAGTCCAAGTTGCACTATACGTTGTGAAACTTCCTTCTTGCACTGCAACACTTCCAAGGCTGCCAGTGACAGCAGCCGCATTGGTCCAAGTTTCAGATCCAGAATTTATGCAATTGGCGGTGCAATATTGAAGCGAGGTGTTCACGAAACCATTCAGATTGCCACTCAGTGTGTCAGTGTCTTTCACGTCATAGTTAATCGTAACCGTGCCGTCTGCGTTTTGAATAGCAGTCACATTTTGTATTTGTGGAGGAGCGTTCACCACATAAGTTGCATCAACAGCTGAAAGAGTTGGCGTTTCAGTTCCATCTGAATGCAGAATTGCCTTGTATTGAATAAACTGATCATCTGCTCCATCCATTAGTGCGGCTGGCATTGTTTCTCCGCCAGTTGGGTCAGTGAATTCCGTTGAGCTTGTTCCGTCTGGTCCCATCCAAAGAGACCAATCGACGCCATCTGACGAAGTACGGGTTTGAAAAGTCACATCAGTGTTTGCTGTTTTTGTTTCAGTCCATTGAAGCTTAGCCAAAAGATTGGCCGCATCAGTAGAATCATATGGGGATGAGACAAGAGAAGCTGAGGAAGGATAGCTGGCGTATTTTAAGGTTAAATCATTGAGCACAGGCGTTTGGGAAATGTCCGAGGTCGATTGCAAAATTGTTTTGTAACGAATATAGCGATTGTTTCCCAAAGAAGCGGGCGCACCTTCTTCATCAGCGCCAATATCCCACGCTCCTGTTCTGAATTGACCATCTATATCAGTTGAAAATGGCAGATTGGCATCAACTGAAAGATCTGCTCCTGCGTTTTTACCAGCAGTATCAGATGGTGAAAGATGGAAATCATTATTAGGAGCGTCAACGAAGGAAACGGCTTTGTTTCTAAGGGCTACATTTGGAGAAGTTGCATTTAAGCTTATATTATTAAGATAATCAGCTGTTTCCGCAGTGCTTTCAAGATAGTATCCTGCCGACCCTTGAGCAATATTATTTTTTAATCTTAAGACATCGCTTGAACTATATAAGCTCAATCTAAAGTCTTCATAATTACTTTTAATAGTATTGTTGTATGCAATTAATTCATTAATGGCTAAACCTCCAGTAACATTATAACGAATACCTCCATAGAAACCATAGATTACATTGTTATGTATAATTATCTTTGTATTTGTATTGACTGAACCTATGTGGCTAATCCTTATTCCCGCATTCTCATAAACCACTATTGATTTACCAATTTCACGCACCACATTAAATGAAAATATAAGATTTTTTCCTATGCTGTTTTCCACAAAAATACCCGCCTGATTTCCTGTTGATAATCCGCTTCTGACATTTTCTATTTGTAAACCATCTACTTGAAAATTATCAACATTAACCCTTATTGATCCAAAATATTCATCAGCCCTTAAGGCAAATTTCATATCATCCCACTTTCCTTGATGTCTTTGCGATTGATTAACCTCACTTGAGACATTGTTGGGAGTATAAATCTTGATGTAATTTAAAACTCCTGTCATATAGCCAGTAACATTAACAGCCGTCGTATCAGCTCCGGTATCGTAATAGCAAGGTAAATTAAGTTGGTAATTACTTGAGACCAAATCTGACGTGTTCAAATGCGAAGCATCCTTGGCACCGACGATAGCTGCATTAAGTGATGAAAAGGCATGAGCAATTGAAGTCACAACATTGGAACCTAAATCACCAGGGATTGCTCCAAGCTTTGTGATTACTTTCCATTGGGAAGTGGTAATTTTTTGCGCAAGATAATATGTGTTTCCTCCCGCAATCAGCGCATCACCCACTCCTAAATTAGTTGCAGTTTGTGGAATTGTGAAATTTGCAATACCTCCTGAAATACTTACGTTTCCACCACTGGAATGATTGTTTGTATTTTGTCCGACAGAATAATAAATTGGGATACCGCTTTGTGGTTGACCATAGTCAACATAGTTCCAGGTGGCGTTGTCATTGTTGACTGCAACCTGAGTTTTTAAAATTGTTCCCGCCGGAGTTGAACCATTGAATTTTAGGGAACTCAGATCAGCCTTCACTCCCAGATCAATTGTGCCGGATTCAAAAGTTCCGGTTGGTTTGTAATAATTCGGTTCAACGACTTTTTCATCCGCGCCGGTCGACCAAGCACCACTGGCAGGCCTTGTTTGCTGGTCGATGTCGTTTGTGAAAGTCAAACTCAAATTAGCCCCCGCACCCTGCGCCACACTGCCGTCTTGAATATGAAGGTCGATAAGTGATGGGTCGGTTGAGACGAATTTGATATTGGAAAGAAATTGGCTTGTCAGTGAATTTGTGCCAGGAGCGATAGCGTCAGAAGAAATGTTATTAGAAGAAGATGCATTCCAGGCGCCGCCAGCAGTGCCAAAGCTTGCTATTGTACTATTTATAGATAAGTTATTATAGGAAAAAGGAGAAGAGCTATTAGAAGAATTATATATGCCGTTTATGCAATTTATAATCGAATTGTCATATAGATTATCATTGCCATAATATGCTGTTATTCCATTATTAAAACCCTGAACAATGTTATTATAGACCTTGCTGAAATTTGCTCCTCCATTAATTCCTACACCAGTTTGATAACTGGTTCCTGGTTTTTTGTAGAGCAAATTATTTCTAGCAGTAAAATAAGAAGAGTCCCAAAATTGATTAATTCCATTTGCAGCATAACCGCTTTCATCGATTTCCAACCAATCAATTGTAACATATCTATTTTGAATTCCGACCGCATCACCACCGCTACTCATGATGATCCTAGAACCAGTTCCGGGCACGCCCCAATGTCGGCTTCTGGGTTCAACAGAAAGCCACATATAATGACTTGCATCAGCAGTTGATCCGGAAATGGCGACTCCCGCAGTAAAAACAGAATCATTATATGCCTCGCCTTTTTCGATAGTTCCAGAAGTAGTGATTATACTTGATATCACTGCGGTCTGGCCACTGACACTTCCTACAACGGTTTCACCAAGTACAAATGATTGTGCCGGATTCCAAGGATCTACTGACATATATTTCTCATTCGCCAGCGGTATTGCCCGTTCCCTTTGATAATCACCTTTGGCGCCACTTGTTTGTCCTGTAATATATTCACTATTTGTAAAAGCGCCACTTTGACTTGTGATTTTATAAACCTGCCTTGTTGTCAATAAACTATCCCTTGCATCTTCCCAAGCTTGCAAGGTCGCAAAATCTCTACCATTCGTTCCAATTGAACTAGTGTGGACATATGTCGCACCGACATCATCCGCACCGATGTCCCAAGTTCCGGTTCTTGTATCCCCATCGATGTCGGTCGTGATTGGCAATCCGCCAGCTGGCGGAGCATCCGCACTCAAATCCGCCCCGGCATTTTTCGCAGCCGTGTCATTAAATTCCAGATGAAAATCTTTATTGGCAGCTTCAACGAAAGCCACAGTTTTGGAGTTTTGAGGATTTGTGCCAGGGGCATCAGCTAAGTTCGAAAGGTTATTCGTTGAAGCGGCGGCAAATACACCACCGCCAGTAGACACGTAGCCACCACTGCAATCTTGAACTATATTATTTTTTACTGTTATCGAATAAAAATCAGTCACTATTCCGAAACCGGAGTTAACGATTGTATTATTGTATGCAAAAATTCTTCCTCCAGTACTTCCACTATTTACTAGACCACGAGTTATTTGTCCACTATTTACAACATCAAATACATAATTATTGTAAATAGATACTTTTTGTGGGTTATTTAAATTATATACATCAATCCCAGTTCCAGAGCCAGTACCTGTAAAATTACCTCGCACAATATTATTGGAAAAATCAACTTCAGCAGAAACAGCATCCTTTATGGTAATAATAGAATAACTATACTGATTCTTTGTAAGCCTAACCTGGAGTCCATTAATTTTTACGTTTGAAACGCGCATCGATAAGGCATAGCCATTGACCGTATTAATATCTAACCGATACCGCCCATCATCCCAGCGCCCTCTATGCCTCTCAGACAATGGCACATTAATTTCCACATAATGCATCGCGTCGGTTACCCACCCATTGATATCTAGTGGGATCGTATCCGGTCCCACATCATAATACGGCAATGCCCTTTCAATTGCATTTCTCGCAAGCAAATCCCCTTGCCTGCCAGTTTCCCAAGCGGCCAGGTCGGTATACCATCTGCCGGTGTGACCTGCGCCGGTTGCGGGAGTTCCGCCGTTACCCTCAGAGTCAATCACCAAAAGTCTGGGTGTGGTTGTGGATGGATTTAGCGACAGCACCTTCCATTTTTTGCCGGCAGAGTCTTGGAATTCATCGTTCTTGAAAGTTCTGCTTAGGTTCGGTGTGCCGGAAAGAGTGAGCAACCACGGCGAAGCTGCGCCAACAGCGGTGACAGTCACTGGCACGTCTACCAGCTTTCCTACGGTGTATTCATTGATTTTTCTTGGAGATTGAGCAAGATTGACACTGGCACTGTCACCAGAACCTGCGATAGCTGTGTCTGTTTTGGTACCAGCATTAAAATCAGTGTCAGTTGTCTGGGTGGTTGTTTGAGAGACCTGCTGGAGTTGCACATCCTCGCCGCCGTTAATGGTTGTGATTCCAGCATCCTTGATTTGATATTGATTCCAGCCTGTTTGATTGGCATTATGATTGGCAATGTTCGCAGTCTGAGTCGCCCAGTTGGTTTGCGCAAAATGAAAAGTTGCTCCGTAAGTTATTCCGCCTGGAAAAATGATTTGCATCAAAGTCATTGCAATCAAAACGGATGCCATCGTTGAAGAAGCAGAAAAAGTGAACAGTCTGACTTTTTTTTGATATCTTTTTAATTGTGAATAGGAAGAAAAATTTAGATTGCAAGATTCCCCAGGGCTTGGTTTTGTTTCAATGTTTTGAATCCTAAGGTGATTTTGCGTGGCAGATTTGATCAGCAGAATCCAGTGATCCTTAAACCATATTGTCATCCTGAGGAGCACAGCAGTGCGACGTGAGGATCTCGTAATAATACGGTTGGTGATATTTAGTTCGGGATTCTTCGTTTCACTCAGAATGACAGAAAATATTTTTGCTTTGAATTTCTTTAGATCAATTAGAGCAATTAGGCCAATTCCCGATCTGGTCTTTTTCAACTCTTTCAACCTTAAAACAACCTCTCTTTCAACAGGCTCAACAAGCTTGTTTTCCTGCAATTCTTTCCACGACCAAACCCTCTCAATGGAAGAGTTTTTTTGCTGAATATTTTTTGTTTTTTTTCTTTTCAAAAAATTCACTTTTTTATTTTCAAATATATCGTAAAAACTCAACAAAAAACAATGTTTTTGGAGTGATATATCTTCTCTATTTTGTATCCTAATTATATCATTTTTTACTGGTTTTGAGAACAGCAAAAAATCGGATTTTAAATCCGATTTTTTGCAATTTCTAATTGCACTAATTTCTAATTAACCCAAGCAATGACTAATGACCAAATGACCAAAACTTTTGGGATTTAGAAATTGAAATTTGTTTACAAATTAGAGTAATTAGATCAATTAGGTCAATTTTATTTATCCAACAATTTTCTCAAAATATAACGCTACAGTTGAAACCCAACTTGGAGCGCCAGGATCTCCGGCGCAGCTTGTGCCGCACTTCCAAGTGTCAACCATCCGAGCAGGAGTGTTTCTTTGCTTGTTGACCAAAACTTCAATACGGTCACCTACAACCTTGATTGCTTCCTCAGCGCTGGCAAAACATGCATACCCCATCGCTGTTCCCCGTTGTCCTGATGATTTGTACCCCCAATAATTATAACAAGTTTCGCCATCCTTGGATGGTGATGCCAAACCAAAACTGCTTTCCTTCTTTGCGATTCCAACCAAAAAGGCTGCCACCTTTTCATCTCGCTTAGAGATAAAGGGCACCATTTCACGGATTGGCGCATCTCCAACTATTTCGTATAATTCCTGTGCGAATTGACCTGAGTCTATATTTGCATCTTCTTGCGCCTGTTTGAACAATTCTTTTTTAAGCGCAAGTGCTTGTTTATCGCTGGCAATAGTACCACCAAACAATTTTTTTTGTTCACCAAACAATGGTGACTTAACTTTTGTGACGGTCTTGTCATCAGTATATGCCTTTGCATAAGACACAGTCTGACTGTCCCACAAACTTGAAATTACAGCGAAAAAAGCAAGCGAAACGGCAAAAAAAAGAATGTTGCTTTTTTTAACAATAATTTTGATTTGTGCAGCCTTTTCCTTCCATTGCTGCATTGTTTTTCCACCAAACCACAAGGGTTTACTCATAAGTTATTTTTAACAATTTAATGGTCCCGACTACAAATAGACTCCAGGGACGCAGATCTTATGGTATCAAAAATGAGCTCCTTGGTCAAGAATGTTATCCACCCCGTTAGAAATCTCTTAGTTTTAAAAATATGCATCAAACCAAGGTAAAAATTCTCATATCACATTTTCCCTAGTAAAAACGGGCTATTTCTAACGGGGTCCACACTTTTTTCACACCTTTTAAAGCGTCATAACTCATAATATACAGCTATTAAGCCACTTTTATTGCAAAACATCAAAAAAAGCCCGCATTGGAGGGCTTTTTTTGATGTTTTTTTGATTGAAAGTTGAAATTTACCTTTATTTAATGACCAATAATAGTCATCATTTTACACTCAATTCATCGAAATACATCGTCACATCACTAATCCACTTATTAGCTGCCGCTTGCCCACCTGTCACCCCGCAATCAGATCCACATTTCCAGACCACCATCTCTTCAGGAGTGTTTCTGCCATATTCCTCAACCAAGGCTGTTATCCTTTTGGACACAGTGTCAACAGCATCTGTCGTGTTATCAAAACAAGTGTGCCCGCCTGTCCCCATTCTTTCTCGTATTCCCCGATATCCCCAATAATTGAAGCAGTCTTGTCCATCAAGCACTGGAGCGCGCAAACCCCAGTTACTCTCTTTTTTAGCGATAGCTACAATAAATGCAGCAACAGTACGATCTTGCTCCGCAATACGAGGAACCATTTTCTCAATAGGATATCCCTTGACCATTTCTGTAATTTCTTCTTGCAGCGCTTGTTTGCTTTGAGTTTGTTGAATCTGCGCCACTTGCTGCGCAAAAGATGCAGCATCGCCCTCAGTATTTGCAGCAGAAACAGTCGTCGCCTGAGTTTCTATTGCTGGTTGCTGAGATGCATCGTCAGCAGCGGAAGCTCCCTGACCGAGATATTTATATACAAAAGTCATCATCACCATTCCAAATAAAATGGAACCTACGATTGAAGCATTCCATAATCTGACCGTGGAAAACTGACCGAAAAAACTCCTTGCGGCATCGCCCGTAACATCATTAAACATTTCATAACGTTTTTCCAGGTGTTTCAAAAGTAAACTCGTTTCACTCGGCTGATAACGCACAAATTCTGTGACCACACGTGCACTCAAGCCATCCCACTTTCGTATGCCTTGATCAAGTTTCATTCCCTTTCTGAGCAATATTTGCTGTTTGGGCGTCACATACAGTTTTGAATCCTCCGTAAAAAAATCTTGGGTTCTTTTCCCCCTGGAAAAAAGAGTTGAAGTCACTTTTGCATTTTTAATGGCAAAGCGAAAATCAACAACGTTTTGCTCCGTTTTGCTGGATGAAATATCTAAAAATTTTCTCTGCTGTTTTTGTTGCATTCTCCACTCTTAACTGATTAACTTCAACTTTAAACTACAAGTATTGACTGACTGTTGCAAATCGCTATATTCCCGCTTCCTTTTTAAAAAAATCTTCAACTTCTATTTCGCCAACATAACATTTGCCGCGTGCAAATAAAAACGGCACCCCAATTTTATCAGGATCCAAAGAACATTCCCTGGCTTTTCCTTGAAGCTCATCACTGTTGGCAGCATTGTGCCAAACTTCTTTTTTGGCAAATATAACTTTTCGATCAATCTCATTATCCGCAATAAATTTTTCTATCTTTTTACAATGAGAACATTCTTGTCCAAAATAATAAACGATGTCTGTTTGTTGTTCACCAGATTGCGACATTGGATTTAAAACTTGCGTATCTTCAGGCTGCCTAATTCCCCAAATAATTATTCCACCAATTACAGCTGCCGTAATCAATAAAATTGCACCTATAGCTCGCTTACTCATATCAGATAAAATTCAAATTAAATACTTTTTAACACGTTAACAGTATAGCATCATTTTTCACTTTTTGGAATCAACAAAAGCACACCAAAAATAATCATACCTAGAGACAAAAGTTGCCCCATCGTAAAATAATGCCACAAAAAACCAAGCTGCGAATCAGGCTGACGAAATTGTTCCACAAAAATGCGCAGCAAACCATAGCCTGCCAGATATATTCCCAATAAAGTTCCTTTTTTATTTTTTTTACCCCGAACTTTCCAGAGAATAATAAACAATAACATTCCCTCCAAGAAAGCTTCGTACAGTTGTGAGGGGTGACGTAGCCGGCCAGGACTTGCACTAAAATACATTCCCAGTGCGGAATTAGTTACGCGCCCATATAATTCTCCATTTAAAAAATTGCCGATTCTGCCAAAAAAATATCCTAATGGTACAGCAACAACTATAAAATCCGCCCAAGAGAAAAAATCTATTTTCTTTTTCTTTGTAAATAGATAGCTAGCGATAATAATTGCCAGCAAAGCTCCGTGATAACTCATTCCAAATAATCCAACAAATTGCGCGCTTTGAAAATCATACGGAGAAATAATCGCCAATGGATTAGCAAAATAATATTTAGCATTGTAAAACAAAACGTATCCCAATCGCCCGCCGATCAATGCTGCAAAAAAAGATACTAGCAGAAAATCTAAAATTAATTTACAGTCATCAGTCATCAGCAATCGGTCATCTATTTCATCTAAATCACCTTTGTTTTCTGATGACTGATGACTGATGACTTTTGGAAATTCCCCCTTTTTAGTTCTCCAAAATAAAACCAAATAAACCACAACAAAGCCTACAATATATGACACCCCGTACCACCTCACAGTAAAAGACCCGATTGTAAAAGCAATCGGATCGATATAGAGAGGAATATTTTGATAGAAATCAAAAATCATAGAACATTAAACATACAACATACAACATTAAACACCTGAGCCCTGCTGCATTTTTTGTTATATACTATACGCTATATGTCTTATTTATTGTATTTTGTCAGTTGACCCTTAAATTCAACCGCATAAATATTCCACAAAGTAAGAAAGAGGGCCACGATTATAGGCCCAATAATGAAGCCCAGAAAGCCAAGCAGGCTAATACCTCCAAGTGTTGCAAAGAAAACAACCAACGGATGCATCTGTGTGTCCTTACCAACAAGTTCCGGCCGCAGGAAATTGTCAATTATAGAGATGATACCAAGCCCCACTGCCAAAATTACAACTCCTTGCCAAATATTACCGGTCAATAACATTATCACTCCCGCAGGAAACCAAACCAAGCTAGTTCCAAACATTGGGATCAAGGAAAGAAAAGCCATCACAATTCCCCAAGCAATAGCAGATGGAACACCTACAAGCGCAAAAGTTATTCCACCAATACTTCCCTGCACAATTCCTACCACTAATGTACCCTTTATTGTTGCTCTACTGATGGAGATAAATTTTTCAATAAGCAATTTTTCATGCGAATCGCGCAGCGGACTAAGATACATAATTTTTTTTATCAACTCTCTTCCTCCAACCAGAAAATAATACAAAGTGAAAAACATAACTACTGCCAAGAACAAGAAGTGCGCAACTCCTTGATAAGTTTTTTGCAAAACCCCAAAAGCTCCCTGTCCAAGTTGTGAAACAGCTTTACTTACAGATTCACTATTGATCAAATTTTCAAGACCAAAAGATTTAAGCAAGGGATTTTTGTTGACATTGCTTACAATTGGATCTACATAGTTCAAATATGCATCCCCCGCTTTGATCGAACTCTGAAAAAGATTAGCAGCTTCATTAGCAATCAATCCCGCAATTCCAAAAAATAAACCTGCGAAAATGATCATACCCAAAACAGAAGTAAGCAGCGCACTAATCCTACTTCTACCCCTAGTTATGCCCACAAAAAATTTATAAGGACGTTGAAAGATAACAGCAAAAACAGCTGCCAGCAATATTGCGATCAAAAATGGCTGAAAGATAAGAAACGTCACAATACTAACTCCGAGCAAAATAAGAAAGAAGAAATAGGTATTCAGATTTTTTAGTTCCATAAAAATATTTTATTAAATAATAAAGCATTCTCACCCTTTGCCTTAATGTATTAATTTGCTAGAATTACAATAATTGCAATTATCACTTACTTTACTAAATTATAGCACATATTAACACTTTTTCAAGCTTAACAACACTATGATAGCTTTTCAAGAATCACACCGTCAAAAACTTATTGTAACCGCTGATGATTTTGGTCTCAGTCCCCGCACAAACAGAAACACGCGCTATCTCATCTCATTGGGAAAAATAAACCGTGTTGGAATTATGGTTAATGGTGAAATTTCCACCAAAGAAATTAGCGAACTGATTCATTCTGGCATAAAATTAGATATCCACCTTGATATTCTTCACGAATTTAACAACGCTCGCAAAAAAAGACACAGCGCAATCTTGAGAGTTATTGAATTTTTGAAAAATATTTTAACAAGAAAAATTTCAACCAAGCAGGTTCAAGCTGATTGGGAAAAGCAGATTGAAAAATTTCACATCCTGTTTGGAAAATATCCCGATGGTATCAACTCTCACGAACATATTCATTTTTTTCCGCCCTTTTTCAAAGTTGCACTTTTTCTGCAAGAAAAATATTCCATCCCATATATCCGCTTTGGAGACAGCATTCAAATGCGCCATCACACAATCGTCGCACACATCCTTCATCTTCTCAGAATCATCAACCAAAAAGCCTGTGGGGCAGGCGGATGCGTGTCATCCAATTATCTTGTGAGTCTTGATTGGATCAAGGATATTGATGCTTTTTTAAACAATTTGCCAGACGGCAAAACTGAAGTCGTTTGCCATCCTGAAATAGCCGAAGAATTTGTAAAAATAAAAGAATACTTCTAAATTTTACGCTGTTTTTTTGAAAAAATTTTAAGTAAAATTCCAACAATTAACACAGAAGAAAAAAGTAGTGCATTTCGAGCAATCTCAACTTCAGCAATAAGCGGGATTATTTTTTTGTGAAAATAAAATCCCAACAATATAAATATTATTGAATGCAATGTTGTGGCAATGGCGTTATAGATAAAAAATTTCTTCCAACTTGCTCTAAGAGTGCCAGAAATAACCGGACCAAAAAATCTCACTCCCGTGATAAATCTCAAAAAAAATATCGTTTTTCCTATATTATCAATGGCCAAATTTTCATATTGAATAAGCTTATTCGCCCGCATTTTTCGATTAAAACGCTCAACATATTTGTTTCCAAAAAAACTTAGCCTATACAAGAGATTATCCCCAATAACTGTACCAACAACACTTACGATTATTGCAGCCTCCAAGCCAAAACCAGCCTTTCTTGCCAAAAAACCAATCAGGAGCAAAAAAATTGCTTCCGGAAGTGGAACAACGTAGCTCACAAGCATCGAAAGTAGGAAGATTCCAACATAGGAACCATTTTTAATAATATTCAAAACAAAACCGATGTCCCCAAAGTGATTTTGAAAATTTGGATCAACCATATTTTATTACTTACTCAAGCTTATTACAGCATTATTCTCTGCCAAGGGTGCTGACACACTAATTCTTCCATTGGCAAGTTTGGAAATTTGATAACCTGAACTGTTCACATTTTTTTCTTTTGGATCCACGGGTACTTTCAAGAGTAGATATCTTTTATTGTTAGCAATTTCAGAAATATCAACCAATCCATCGCAAGACAATGCACCGCTCTTGCAAATCATAGTCGGCTCAGAAGTGATCGATTCTGGCAACGCGCCATTGTGTTCAATGGAATATTGATAAACTGAGTTCAAAATATTCACCACATCTGAGCGTCTTTGAGAATTGCGTATTTCCAGCATTTTTTTTGCAGGATTGATTGCAATAATAACAACCAGCAAAACAACCAGCAAAACAAATACAACAAAGATTCGCTGTTTTTTGGTGCTTTTTTTAATATAAATATTAATTTCTTCTAAATATTTTTCGTAATCCATATTTTTTTCAATTTTTCATTTTTCAGTTGTTTATCTTATTAACTATGCGTATTGTAGTTGAATGTCACCCAAAAATCAAATTTTTCAAAATGTAAAAAATAAAAGAATAAGCACTTGTCCATCGGAGAATCATCTCACTTATTTTGCCAGATAATAAAAGGGTATTAATACCCCAGGGCAAGCCCTGGACCCTTTGGGCTTTCGAGGCAAGCCTCGAGGTATTAAACCTTTTGGTATCGTCGTTCCCTGGCCGGACAGGCACTCGGAAATGCTTGTCTGGCTTCACTAGATAATAAATGAAAGAATTAATTTCTTTGCGACGTAATATTTCTCGTGTCCCAAGAAAGTGACGCCGATGCAACGCATCGTACAAAAACAAAACGCTCGCTTGCAATCGACATAACAATGTCGTCCCACACCGGGTGTGGGATCTAGCATAAAAAGTTGTTTTGAATAAGCCGCAGTTCTTTTGGGTGAACAAAAACCCGCTCCGCTTAGCGGGGCGGGTTTTTACCTTTTATTTTTTATTTTATTTATATCAAAAACGTATCAAAAAATCCCGACCAAAATCGGGATTTTTCTTTACGCATTTCTGCATCCTCCTAGCACCTAAAACCTAACACCTACTAACCTATTTTTTGTTCCTCCCAGCCAGCGCTTTCCAATTCATTTCAAAAATATTTTTCAGAGTTTCAAAAATTTTTCTACTTTCAATGACCATACCGAAATTCTCTTCGAAGGACATCAGTGCCACGCGATTTTTTCCATACAAATTTATTTCCACATCGAGCCCAAAGGAATTCAGATCGGTAAGCCTTGTTTTGCGAAGTGATTTTTCATCAACCTCCTTGTACTGTTTGATGATTTCAGCATCTGGCGCAATTGCCCTGACCCAAATTTTCTTTTCAATTCTCTTGGGCAAATATACATCATCCAACCAATCAACATCAAAATGTGTCATCGCCTCTTCTGCTACCCACGCCAAAAGTTCCTGATCAGGATAGTTGAGCGTATCCTTATACACTTCCCTGATTCCATCGTGCCCTTCAAAAAAACTCACCTTCGGCTTTGAATCAAGCGCGTTAGCAATAGCCAAAAGCTCAGGCATCGCTCTTTTGACCACATGCCTCTGTTCTTCGATATCATTTTCCAATTTTCTCGGATCAGTAGCCGAAAAGAGCATTCTTTTACTCCTTACCAGTTGGATCATAAAGCCTTTTTTCTTTAATGATTCAATGATGTCATACGCGGTTGTCCTTTTAACTCCAGATTTTTTGGCCAATTGCTGGATATTTGATTCTCCCAACTCCAAAGCGGCCAAATACAAATTGGCTTCCTTTTCATTGAAACCGATTCTTTCAAGATCTTGTGACAACATATTTTTACTTTATTAGTTATTATGTCGATACTTAGGTCAACACATACAGTATAGCATATTGGCTCAAATAAGTCAATATATTAATATTTTTACTTATTCTGACATATTAGTTGACCTTATCATTGACCAATAGCTGATTTTGGAGTATACTATGCTGTTAAGATGAATTATTAAAGGATAGTCACTTAACAACAGTTCTTTCAAACTCAACAGTCGACAGACTTAAAACGCAAAAGGAGGCAAGTCATGGGGAAGTGGGACTGGATAGTTAAAGATGTAGAGAGGCAAATAAAAGCGGCCAGAATATATTCTGGTAAAACTTGTCCAAGCTGTCATGAGGGCAGCATGTGGGACAACGGCAGTATACGTTATGATGCCGGAACAAAACACGCATTCAATGCTTATTTTTGGAAATGTGATCATTGTGGTTACATCCAATCGAATTAATTTTTAGGAAGCGAATAACTTCGCTTCCCTCCCTTTCCGAAATCGTTTAAGTAAGCGATTTCAGAGGAGGAGTTATTTTAAAAAGTCGAGTGGACTTAAAACACGGGGAAGATGAGCATTACAAGTTGAGCAGCATTACGCGGCAGGGTTGGCGACTCTATATTCCAATTCTGAGGCGAGGGACAGAATCAAACAAATTGCCAAGCACATACCCCTCTGCTCTGACCGTTATCAAACAATTTATTTCAGCCTGGTCGCTGAAATCTAGAATTTGGAAGCGAAGAGAGTGCTAACCCCTGAATAAGACCGGGGTTCGGGTCGTCTTCTAGCGAAAGATACACTTCTCGCTCAAACACTGGGAAATAAAATTATTTCCCTTTCTACCCAAATTCATACACAGTGTGTGGATTTAGATGGAACAATTTCCTTAACAATTAAATGACAGTCGACGGACTCTAATCGCAAAGGAGCAACAAATGGAATGGAAAGAGTTTTTAACTAATGGTTCGCAGATAGTAATAGCTGTAATGACGATTTTCTTGTTTATCTGCTTTGTGAACTGGGTCACAAATGATGGCCCCAGCGAATTATGCAAAAAATTCAAGAGTGACAAAGAGAGTCAGATTTTCAGCCTTGCGCCCATTGTCATTCCAATTGTAGTTTTATTCGGTTTAATTCCGAAGATTGGAGTGATAATAGTGCTCTGCAAGTTGTCACTCAAAATGATAACGGGCTGATCATCAATTTCAATGGAGGGGAGAATTTCTTCCCTCCTAACCCACAAAAAGGAGAAGTATTATGAAAATCGAATTTACAAACATTGATACTGAATATGCATGCAACGAACTAGGATCCGCACTTAGACAAACAATACCAGCCATTAAAAGATTTGTTTTGGAAAAATATTCAAACCGGCAAGATGAACGGACACTGGTTGTTGTTTTTATGTGCCCATGCTGCAATTCCAGTGAAAAATTGTATATGGAAAATGCAGTTCTTGTCAGTCCATTCCGCGGCATTGATCGCGTAGGGCATAAAATCGAATGTGTAGACGTTTATCCACCATTTCGTGAACAGAGAAAAGAGGAAGCTAAGAACGTGGAGGAATTCCTGCAACATTTTGAAACAACGGTAGAAAAGGCTTTGGCATAATTCAAAAGGAGGAAACACAATGTCAATTCTTGGAAATATTTTTGGAAATCTTTTCTTTAAAAAAGAGGACGACCATTACAAAATCAAAAAGTGGTCAGGAAAAAGGTGCACGGAATGCGGTGAGGGAACGATGCACTACGACGGAGAGATCCGTTGGAGCGGAGGAATGCCTAACGGAAGAGACTTGATAGAAAAGTTTTACAAGTGTAACCGTTGCGGTCACAAGGTCTCAAATCAGTGGGATTGAAACAAGCGAGAACCTGTGCCTCACCCTATTGCAAAATAAAAAAACAAAAGGAGAAAAGTTATGGAAAAAGAACTGTTTCAGCATTTAGTAATGGCAATCGTAGTAAGTATCATCGTCACGTATTTGATTAACAACTTGATATGCAAGAATGATCACAACAAAACCGAAGATGAAGACCCCGAGCAGACAAGTGCTGACGAAGAATATGTCGGGACTTATGACATCGACACTTTCAATGATAAATTCGTTCTGGCAAACAAAGCCTTGACTGCTGGAAATTCTGATGCATTGCGCACAGGTATCGACCTGTTCGTTGAAAGCCTAGAATATTCAGGAGAATACAGGCACTACATCGCAAGTGCAATTAATAA
Source organism: Parcubacteria group bacterium GW2011_GWD2_38_11 (assembly GCA_000992325.1). Taxonomy (GTDB): domain Bacteria; phylum Patescibacteriota; class Minisyncoccia; order Moranbacterales; family GWC2-37-73; genus UBA12068. The sequence continues at coordinate 19,342 of LBTZ01000020.1, forward strand.
GCTTGCCGGCGCACTTTCCTACCATGACAGAGCAGACACCAAGGGACCTTGGAATAGGGATTTGAGTGGATATGGCATCATGTCATGGAAGTTTGATCTCTACAGTAGAAATGAAGCCTTACAAATGGCGTGGAGTGATATCAGTCACGTGAACGAACAACTCAAACAAAAAGGTTTGGGTTGGAGGTACTAAAATTCAGTATCAAAAAAATAAAGCGCTAGCAATCTTGCTATGCGCTTTTTTCTTTGGCTTTTTTCTTTTCATATTCCTCCAGCCATTGCTACTGTTCTTTCGATCATTGCTTATATCCTTCTTCCATGAGCCAACGATAATTTTTGATTTCTTCCTTTTCCTCTTCGCTTATTTCCGCTTTCTTGGCGGAAACGGTGAACTTGTGCATACCATCTGGATATTCTTCATTCGGCTTGGTTTTCCATTTTAAAATTTCCACATCTTCAAAGCAAGCCATCTTCAAAATGAATCTTATCTCATCTTCCGTCATAACATATGACAGATAGTGATGCTCACTGTCTGGACTGTTTCCATACCAACCGTCTTCCATATTTGGATTTTCGCGAGTTGGTTGATCAAAAACCAAAATTCCTCCAGGACGAAGTGCCTGCCACGCGTCATTTAGCGTATGCAAAGTATTGCCGACTCCAAACGCCTCTAAAATTGAATGCCAAGTATAAATGACGGCGTCTTGTGATCCATGCTTCACGGCCCCGGTGTAGTCGATGACATCTCCTTTTTTGAAAGCTGCGCCAGTAAGATTTTTTTCAAAAGATTTTCGCAGCGCATCCTGCAAAAATTGTTCATTAGCATCAACTCCAGTCACAGCATATCCTCTTTCCAAAAGAGGAATATCGATTCTTCCATAACCGCAAGCAATATCCAAAACTTTATGAATATTTACAGCTCGCTTGAAAATATCATCAAGAATCTCAATCTCCTTTTCAGTTTCAGCCGTCACTTTACTTCGCGTATCAAGACTTTTCTCAACTGATTGATAGAACTCGGACTTTATAAAACGCAATTTTTCTGGGACAATCGTGGCAGCACTGGCTTTCATCTTTGCGGTTATTTCAAGTAGTTCTTGCATATTGTCGTGAGAAAATTCTTTCAACACAATATCAGCCCCATTTTCGCGCATCAATTCTTGTCGCACAGGATCGTCGCTGACAAAAACCACAACTGGCTTGAGCAATCTTTTTTCCACTTCAAGACGATCTGCTTCATTGAAATATTCAGGGACATGCTCAGCAAGAAAATCTTTTTTATGGTTGAGCCTATCGAGACATTTCTCGATGGATCCTTTAATCATATCTCCGATTCCTGTCCAAGCGCCATCAGAATCAGCTGGTTTACTATGAATCACAACCACCTCAGGAATCTCTCTTATCATCGCCGGATTTTGATATGCTTGTTCCAAATAATAGCTGAAGTCTCCTACATCATAAATTTTGAAGCGATATTCCCTGAGCGTCAAATCATCTGAAGATGTGACTTTTTTGTTATGTGACCGTTCAAAGGCATAGATATTGCGGACATCATCAGATTCTAGACCGCCATCTCCAACATTGCTCTGCAAAAACCAAACGTCCAGATGATTTTTTTCCAATAGCTCTTTTCCACTTTCATCCATATCATGCAAAAAAATCATTTCCGCTGTCGACATTACCCGCTCATTCTCTTTCAACGCCGAACCTTCCTCACCTTTGCGATTCAAAACAACATTATTTATATCCGAAATTGTTTTTGGTTTATTTTTCATAATGCAATATTACCATTTTCCTGACAATTATGCATCTTGTCATTCGACAACGGCTTATTTTTTATGATATTTATACTATTTGTCGCTCTTTAGGTCAACATTATTATAGCACTATTTTGCTTTATTTTAGCTATTTTATTGTATATATTCAATATAGAGTGACCTTATAATTGACTATTTGTTAAATTTAAGATATACTACGTAGTCAAGATGAATAAACAAACACATCTGACACAACAATATAATAATTAAATAACAACAACCCTATGATTACAAAAAAATTTATCGGAATATTTACAAGTCATGATGACGATTATAAGTTGCAAAAATTTATAACAAAAGTAAATGAATCTGATGAGCGAAAGACTGAGCAATATAAAAACAGATCAACATACGTAAATCCTCACACTCTTCGACTGGGATATTACAACGACAAAGGAAAGGCTTTCTACCGACCACAGCACAAAGATTATTGCCCAGTCTAATTGGCAAGGAAAAAAATACCTCCTTGCCTCTCCCATTGAGATCATTTACAAAATGGTTTCATAGGAGAAAAGTTCTTTGACAAAATCAGATTGAAATATTTTTCTCTGGCATGTTGCACTGTTCTCGAGGCAGCGTAACACTGCTGCATCATAAGCCCTCATCTTACTTGCAAGAGAGGCTGATGCCGAAGGAGAGAAAAATGGAAATCATGGGCGTTGAAATGAGCAAAGGTAAGATTGCAGCTGGAGCACTTGGGGGCATCGCATTTATTGTCCTACTTGGCTGGTTGTTTATGGCTAGAGCAGTGGCACCGGATGCAGGATTTGAAGCGGTGCTTATCCATCAGCCGATTTTAGTTGGACATGGTGGAGTTGATCAAACACCAATCAAAACTGGACGTGGATATGTTTGGTGGACAACCAAGAGCGTGATGATCAACACTCAGCCACAGCAATTCCCCGTACACTTTGAAGACATCATGTCTTTGGACGGTGTACCGCTGGATTTTGATGCTATCATCAGGCTGCGTGTCATTGACTCCGTGAGTTTGATCAAAAACTTCGGACCAAAATGGTACGAGAACAACGTGCAAACGGAATTCTCAAACCGCGTCCGTCAAGCTGTGCGCAAACACGGCATGAATGAGACCGCCATTGATACCAAGGCTATCGAAGCTATTGATACTGAAATATCAAAAGCAATGGTGGATTATATCAAATCAGCGAAGCTCCCCTTACAGCTTATTGACATCACTGTAGGCAAGGCCAATCCTCCTGATTCAATCAAAAATCAGCGGATTGAAACAGCCGCACAACAGCAGCGCGTCATAACTGAAGGTCAGCGCAAGTTGGCTGAAGATGCACGCAAGCAAGCTGAAAACAGCCGAGCGGATGCGGACAACACCTACCGCGAAGCTATGCAGCTCAGTCCGAACCAATTCCTGCAACTAGAGACCATCAAGATGCAAAAAGAAGCTTGTGCCAAAGGAGATTGCACTTTCATCTTCCCAGGAGCAAGCGTGGCTCCTGTGCTTAGCGTTAAATAACGTTAACTACCCCGAATGATTAACAATCATTCGGGGTTTTTTCTTTTTTTGTCGATATTTAGGTCAACATTATTACAATGTAATAATGCTTAATTTAAAGCATTTAATTACATTATACTAAATATTATGACCCTATAGTTGACCATTTGTCAATTTTGATATATACTCTGTTGTTACGGTAAGAAAGAAGATGGCTTATCATAACAAGTTCTTTCCACTATGAAAAATTCCAACAATGACACGGATTCCGCTAAAACGGAAACGATTACAGATTGTAGGAAGAGGAGAAAAAAATGAGAAACATTCTTATTGTAGTTGCTTTTGTTTTACTGGTTGCGGTTAATGCTTTCGCTGGCCCAAGACAAGATGATGAAGAAAGAGCTCAGCGCAAAAATAATGCAACTGCAGCAACGCACAGTACCATAACTCCCGAAGTGTTTCGAATGGTGGATAAAATAATGTCTGCCAACGGATTTGAACGAAAGGGGGAGTGGTATGCATCACATGATGGTTTTCATGCTTCAACCGGCGAAAGTGGATTCGATCGAGTTTATATGCTAATCACATGGGATGGATACATCTACAAGGATAGGCTCTCGGGATGGAATAGTGGACGAACGAGAATTTCATATGGAAGGTGGTGGAAGTAAAAAAATGGCGAGAGGGAAAAATCCCTCTCGCCACTCCAATTGAGATAATTTATTGGAAATTATTTCATAGGAGCAAGTAGTTTAAAAACTAAATAAGAAAAAAGGAGAAGGAAATGAAAAACATCACGATTTGTTTTCTGGAAATTACGTCGCCAATAGACTTGGCCATCAAAGCAGTGCTCGGATTAATCGCTGAAACAGTGGATTTTGTAGATGATCCCTGGACTGCAGATCTGGTAATTGCAGAGAAAGTTATTGATTTGATTCCTTTTTACACTGAAGATGGATACTACATGCTGATAGATCACCTGCACCGTTCAAAGAAAAGGCAACCGAAAAATGTTAACGTAATTTCCTGCACAGGATCAGATTTCATGCCATTTTTGATGAAAACGGTGACCAGAGAATTTTCTTCGAGAGCAGCAGCTCCAGCAACACTCAACATCAATTTCAGAGTTGAAAATGATGGTGCGATGCAAGTGCTCGTGATTGACGACACACCATTACACCAAAAAAGCGCTGAAATTTTACTGGGCGAATATGATCTGACAATCGCATGCGGATATGACGAAGCGATGGAACTGCTCAAAAACAATTCCTACGATGTGGTGCTGACGGACATGGAAATGCCAGCCAGCAAACAGGTTAACGATCAAGTGCTCGGAGAACTTATTCCCTACGGACTTTTGCTTTACAGCGAAGCTGCCAGGTGCGGAGTAAGGCATGTGGCAGTGGTGACAAATCTCAATCATCACACCGATCCAATTTCCAATGCTTTTGATACTTTCTGCGCCCATCCTATCAGAGTGGAAAATGCAATTGTAAAATTTATGCATGCTCCCATGACTAATATTGATGGGCAGTGGGCCAAGGATTGGAAAAGCGCCTTGCAAAATCTTCTCAAATGAATACTGGGAAGAAATAAATGGAAGGAGAATAAACAAAGGGAACCAAAACTGGTTCCCTTATTTTTGTTATATTGAATATTCAGGATTATCCGTCAATTCTTTTATTGCATTTTGCTTGTTTTCAGTAGCCATCATTCTATTATTGTCTCTATCGTTCATAAGAATAGTCTTTGCCCTTTGTTCATTTGTGATACTATCGGATTTAATTTTTTCATATTTATCAACGATTTGTGATTTTTCATCTTCTGACATTGCTTTTGAATATTCAGAATTTTCTTCTTCGCAAATTTTTTGCCATTGATTATTACTTTCCATCGTAATATTGATCCATTTATCATCGAACACCTTATTTAAATTTTTCCATTCTTCAGAAAAATTCTTGTTTATCGCAGTTAAATTCGATAATCCTTCTTGATTTAATTTTTTTGTTAACTCTAGCAATGACTTTAACGAATCTGCGTATGATGCATTAAGTTCTTTTTCGATAAGCTTGTTTTTTCGACTACTATTTTCAATTGTAAGATCCTGTTGTTTTTCAAGTGTTTGCAATTCATTTTCCTCATCTTTAGTTAGTTTTGGAGCAGTACATGCCTCGTTTAGCTTTGAAAGCACGCTCTTATTGGTAAGGTCAGCTTCTCGAAAATCTCCATACAAAATTTTTGTCGCTTTTATCTTGTCTGAATGCCATAAGTTATTATTGCATAAGTCAATAAAAGCACCATTAGTTTGCAGCGCTTCGTCTATTGATTTTACAAGCATCGGTCTATATTGCGCCAAAGAAATTAAAAACAGGGCAGCAGTCATTGGCAAGGAAATCAGGTAGGAATATTTTTTTATTTTTTCAAATAACAATGGCTTTTCCCTTGATATTAGTTCACTATTTTTGTAAATAAACAATAACTGCTCCCTGTTCAAGTCATCCCAGACAATATCAAGGCGTTGACTTATTTTATTATCCCGAATTATTTTTAACACCGCATCTAATTGTTCGTAATCACGATTAGATAACTCAATACCGTATTCGACACCACTGACCTTTGCGGCTGTTTTATAATATTCTTGAGCTGCATCACTATTAATAATGCGGTTTTTTTCACCTTTCTCATCTTCTGTTTTTTTCGGTTCTTTTTCAAAGATAGATTTCTCCATTGCAGAAAATCTCATAAATTTTATATTATATATTAAATTACATCAATATTATACTTCCTACATATCTCACCAGTCAATTTTCCTTCTTCAGGTAACTATCAATGCCCCCATAATCATATCTTGAGAAACTCTACCTTTTGCTATTTTCATCTGTCCTTCAAAAGAATTTCCAAATCCAAACATATTTTTAATATTAATTTGTTAGATGTTAGATATTATAATAATACTCTCAAATATCGGTGTTTACAATGGATATTGAAGAATAAAAAAAATCCCGACCAAAATCGGGATTTTTTCTGCATTTCTGCATTTTCCTAGCACCTAGCACCTAAAACCTATTTTTTGTTCCTTGTCGCCTTGATTCTGTCATTTTCAGTCAAAAATTGTTTTCGAAGACGAACTGAGTGCGGAGTAACTTCAAGATATTCGTCGCCATTGATAATTTCCAAACCTCTTTCAATTGAAAGTGTTAGTGGCGGAGTAAGATTGATTGCATCATCAGTTCCAGAAGATCGCATATTGGTAAGTTGCTTTCCCTTGATTGGATTTACTGCCATATCAAGACCTTTGGAAGAATTTCCAATAACCATTCCTTCATAAACTTCTGTGGCAGGAGCAATGTATAGTGATCCACGTTCTTGCAAGTTTGCCAATGAAAAGCCAAGTGCTTTTCCACCAATCATAGAAACCATTGAGCCAACTTCGCGACGTTTGATTTCTCCAGCATACGGCTTGAAACCAATCACACGTGAAGAAAAGATTCCTTCACCTTTAGTATCAACCACAAACTGTCCGCGAAATCCCAAGATTCCTCGCGTTGGGACTTCAAACAAAAGTCTGGTTTGGCTGCCGTGGACATGCATATCAGTCATAATGCCCTTTCTCTTTCCCATTGATTCAATAACCCCTCCAGCCAATTCGCTTGGCACATCAATTGTTGCTTCCTCAAATGGTTCAGATTTCACACCATCAACATCTTTGATAATAACATGTGGCTGTGAAACTTGCATTTCATATCCTTCACGTCGCATATTTTCCAAAAGCACAGCGATATGAAGTTCTCCTCGTCCAAA
>LBTZ01000021.1 GCA_000992325.1 Parcubacteria group bacterium GW2011_GWD2_38_11
TTTAGAAATTTGGTCATTGGAAATTGTTTAGAAATTAGAAATTAGAAATTAGAAATTGAAGTAAGATATGGCAGATGAAATTAAAACAACTGAAGAAGTGATGGCTGAAGTTTCTTTGGAAACTGAGGTTGTTGGTGCTGCTGAAGCTGAGCAAGCTACAGAAGCGGAAACAAAGAAGAAAAAGAAGAAGCTAAAAAGACAAATTTTGAAAGGCCAGGCTCATATTAAATGCACCTATAACAATACGATGGTGATGATTTCTGATGCTAATGGAGCAATGCTTGGATGGTCAAGTTCTGGACTTTTGGGATTTAAAGGCGCAAAGAAAGCAACTCCATATGCAGCAACACAAGTTGTGCATGATGTTTCAGAAAAAGTTAAGAAATATGGTATGCATGAGTTAGATGTTTTCGTTAGAGGCGTTGGAAGCGGACGCGAATCATCAATTCGATCATTGGCAAACAAGGGTTTCGAGCTTACTGCAATCAAAGATGTAACCCCAATTCCTCATAACGGATGCAGAGCTAAAAAACCAAGACGAGTATAATAGATAACTAACAACAAACGACTAACAACTAATAACTAACGACAGGCAAACACAACTGAAATTAAGAAAGTTGTAAGTAGTCAGTTGTAAGTTGTAGGTTAATTTTTATGGCACGAGATTTATTAGGATCAAAATGTAAGAGATGTCGCAGGGCTCAAGAAAAGCTTTTCTTGAAAGGTGACCGATGTAATAGCGCAAAGTGTGCTATTTCGCGTCGTCCATATGCTCCTGGTGTTCATGGTAAGAATATTTCCCGAGGACTTAGTGAATTTGGAAAACAACTTGCAATGAAACAACGCATCAAACGTATGTATGGAGTTTTGGAGAGACAGTTTCGCAAGCACTATGATGAAATTAGCAACAAACCTGGTGTTACCGGTGACCTGCTGATGAGTCGACTTGAAATGCGATTAGACAATGTGGTTCGCAAAATGGGACTTGCATCTTCTCCAATTCAAGCCAGGCAATTGGTGACTCATGGGGCATTCTTGGTTAATGGAAAAAAACTTACAATTCCTTCTTGTTGGGTTAAGGTTGGCGACGTGATTTCAGTTAAAGAATCAAAGAAAGGAAATGCATATTTCGTAAATCAGATTCAAACTCTAGCCAATAAGAAAGATTTTCCGCGTTGGATTCAATTCGATCAATCAAAGTTGGAAGGCAAGGTTATTTCATTGCCAACCCGCGAAGATGTGGGAGTGCATGTTGATCCGCAAATGGTTGTTGAATCATATTCACGATAATAATATTTTTGTTTAGAGCTTATTTAACTTTTTTAATTGAAAAACACTTTTCTTGTTCCGCTTAGCGGGATGATTAATGTGTTAGAAAGAGGATATGCAAATAGTGTCGCTTCCTCAAAAGCCAAAATACACCCCAATTGATGAGAATAGTGGGAAATTCGAAATTATGGGATGTTATCCGGGTTATGGTATGACCCTTGGTAATGCGCTTAGGCGTGTTCTTTTAGCATCTTTAGAGGGTGCAGCAGTTACATCAGTGAAAATTAAGGGAGTTTCTCATGAATTTTCAACTCTTGATGGAGTTATGGAAGATGCAGTACAAATTATTTTGAATCTTAAAAAGATTCGCTTCAAAATGCACAGCGAGGAACCTGTAAAAGTTAGCCTTAAATTCAAGGGTGAAGGAAAGGTGACTGCAAAGGAAATTAAATGTCCTTCAAGTGTGGAAGTTGTTAATACTGATCAGGTTATTGCTACTGTTACTGATAAGAAAGTTGAATTTGAGATGGAATTGGAAATTTCCCGTGGTTTAGGATATGTGCCAATCGATCAACAAAATAGACCGGAAAAGGAAATTGGTGTTATTGCGATTGACGCAGTTTACACACCGATTCGTCGCGTGAATTATGAGGTGGAAAATATGCGCGTTGGAAAAAGAACTGATTATAACAAAATTACGCTTGAAGTTGTTACTGACGGAAGCATTACTCCCGAGGAAGCATTCAAAAAAGCTGTTGTTATTTTGGTAGAACAATTTTCAGTGCTTGGTGGTATTGAAGTGGTTGAAGAAGTTAAGGAAGTTGAAGCAAAAGAAGCTGTGATTGTTGAGGAAAAAGTTGCTGTAGAGGAGGCTGTTGATCCTTTGAAAATCAAGGTTACTGAACTGAAAAATCTTTCAACAAGAACGCTTAATGTACTTGAAGCAAGTAAAATTGCTAAAATCAAGGACATTGCAAAATTAAATGAAGAAGGATTGCTCGCATTGGAGGGTATGGGCGACAAGGGAGTAAAGGAAATTAAAAAAGCTATAGGAGAATTTGGAATAACATTGAAGCAATAAACTAACAACTAACAACCAACAACTGACAACTGGGATCACGAACGAAAGAGTTGTGAGTTGCAAGTTGTAAGTTATGAGTTAATATTATGAATCATCTTGGAAGAACAAGAAAATTTAGCAGAGTGAAAAAACAACGAGTAGCGCTTCTTAAAACGCTCTTGGGTAGTTTTATTATGAAAGAAAAGATAACAACTACTGAAGCAAAAGCAAAAGAAATCAAGCCAATGATGGATAAACTTATCACTAAAGTGAAAAAGATATCTAATGATGAGACGAAAAAGGTTGCTGTGCTTAGAGATTTAAGAAAAAACCTTCCTTTGGTTGCCGTTAAAAAACTTTCTGGTGAGTTTGCCCAAAAGTTTTCTCAGCGTCAAAGTGGTTATACTCGAATATTGAAAATTGCACAAAGAAAAAGCGATGGAGCACAGATGGCAGTAATAGAATTTGTGTAAATGACTAACAACTAACAACTAACAACTGACAACCAAATACAATCAATCAACAACGGAAAATACTTGAATTAAGTTGTGTGTTGTAAGTTGTAGGTTATAAGTTAATATATTAAGAACAGACAATATCATCTCTTTGATGCTCAGGGAAAAGTGCTAGGCAGACTGGCAACTGAAATTGCAAAGATATTAAGTGGCCGAAATAAGGTTGACTACGTTCCTCATATTGATGGAGGGGATTTCGTTATTGTTATCAATGCGGACAAGGTTCGTGTTACTGGTAATAAAATGGAAGGAAAAATTTACCACAAATACAGTGGATATCCTGGTGGAATTTCATCAATTGCCCTTAAGGATTTGTTGGTTAAGGATGCTGGTAAAGTTATCCAAAATGCTGTTTATGGAATGCTTCCAAAAAACAAGCTTAGGGATAAAATGATGCTTCGTTTGACCGCTGTTGCTGGAGAAGATCATGGATGCAAGACAACTATCAATATAACACATTAAAAAGCTTATTAGGCATTAGCTTCTCAGCTTTTTAGGTTTTGATCCTAAAAAGCTAAAGGCTAAAAAGCTAAAACCTGATTTTATGGCAGTAAAAAAAGTAGAGAAAACTGAAAAAGTTGTAAAACCTAAAGCAGTGAAGGCTGTAAAGCCAAAAGCTCCTGCCCGCAATGCTGCGCATAGCGCTGCAGGCGGGGAGAAGGTTATTAAGGTTGCAAAAAAAGTTGTCAAAAAAGAAGCAGTTTCAGAAGTTCCTGCCCGCAATGCTTCGCATAGCGATGCAGGCGGGGAAAAGGTTGCTGCTGCGCAGGTAGTTAAGGAAAAGGCTGTAAAAAAGATTGCTGGTGTTTATTTTTATGCCGTTGGACGAAGAAAAACTTCTGTTGCTCAAGTGCGATTGTATGAAAATGACAAGGCTACTGAAAATGATATCATTATCAATGACAAAAAATTGAAAGATTATTTTCCAACAATTTCACTTCAAAACAATTTACTCTCGCCGCTTAAGGCTGTTGGAATGCATAACAAATTTTCAATGACAGTGTTGGTGCGAGGAGGGGGCGTGACTGGTCAAGTTGAAGCAGTTCGCTTGGGAATCGCTCGTGCATTGGTTGTTTTCAATGTTGAACTCAAAAAGACCTTGAAAGATCTCGGACTTATGACTAGAGATGCCAGAGAAGTTGAACGAAAGAAAGCCGGACTCAAGAAAGCTCGCAAAGCTCCACAGTGGGCAAAACGATAGTTTATATTACAATTATGAAAGACACTTCGAGAGAGGTGTCTTTTTTTGTCTATTTTCTTTAAATTTCGTAGCTATATTTTTTGTGGCTAATGAAGATACTGTGGCAAAAACTTCGCTCTTCGCTAAAATTTACACTTCGCGCCTACGTCTGCTGACGGGCGCTCCGTTTCAAAATTTCTTAACGCTCATCACTTGTTTTTCGCCTACGTACTTCATATGCCAAAAAAATACAGATACAAAATTTATGTGATTTTAATGTGTAAATAATGCCTAAGATAAAGCATTATTTGTATGTGAAAAATTTACTATTGACTTTTGGCTGAAAAAGGAGTATAATTTAAAATCAGTGAAAAAATGACAAAAGTAGTTGATTTAATAATCTAAAGTCGGCGGACTGATGCGCGGAAAGGGAGGTGGTAACTTATGTGTAATGATATTCCTCGCGTGGGCGTTTTTATTGATTATCGAAATCTTTATTATGGTGCTAAATTGGGCTTAAGGACTACAAAAATTGATTTTCGCAAAGTAAAGAACAAGGCTTTAAATGGGAGAGTTCTAAGACATGCATTTTTTTATGATATTATTAATTCGGATGATCAATTGGGAACTGATATACAAAAAAAATTACATAATGCCTTGATGGAAATTGGATTTACAGTTAGATCCAAATCATTAAAGGTTTATAGGCACCATCTTAGAAGTGTTCCAGTTAGAAAGGGTGATTGGGATCTTGGTATAGCTATGGAAATTCTTGAACTCGCCCCATATCTTGATGTTGTGGTTATTGTTTCTGGTGATGGAGATTTTGTTCCATTGGTTAAACATCTTCAAAAATATTATGGTATAAATGTTGAATGTATGTCAGTAAAAGAGTCGTTAAGTGCTGAACTTGCTGCAGAGGTCAATCAATGTATTATTATTGATGAATACTATAAAATGCATAGATAAAAAAATCTTACACATAGCGGCTTGTGAATTGTCTAGAAACCTAGACTTTTCACAAGCCGTTTTTTAATACCAAAAAACGCATCTCACAATGCGTTTTTCTTTTTGTCATTCCCAGCTTGCTGTGCCCGCCTTTGGAGGGACTGGGAATCCAGCCCCACTGAATATCATAATTCTAGCAATAAACACGTAACATGGATTCCCGTTTTCACGGGAATGACAATGCGGGTGCGTTTTTCTTGTGTGTATTTTTTCTAAGAAGCTATAACCTACAACCTAATTCCTAACTCCTGAGTTTTAATTCTGCACCGTGCTTGTCCCAGTCGTTGGGAAGAAGTTTTGAAGAAAGGTTGTGCGTTCTGGGAAGTAGATGGCATGGAGAGAATTTTGTCCAAGGTCATTTTTTTCGGTGTAATACAATTTTCCGTCTGTGAAATTGTTCACCAAAAGAGAAGTGCTGTCGTTGAGTGAAAGCACGTCCATCATATTGCGATGATCGCGGTTGTCAATTTCGATTAATTTGATCTTGTTGTTGTTTGTAAAGAGTATATGCTCATAATCCCTGGTCCATTGAACATTTCCAATTGTGTCTGAAAATTTGGTGATGGACATTGTTTCGTCTTCATTTCGAATCGGTTGCACTTCCCATTTTCTGACAAAATAAGTAGAAATTTCATTATTGTTCCAAAAGAGCAATTTTTTACCATCATCGGAAAACTGGCTGCCCGTAGCATTGTCAGAGAGTTGTTTGAAATAAATATCTCCTTCTTCACCTTTGTTGTATATGTATAAATCATTGCTTTTGTTGAGAAACACAATGCGGTCTTCGTCGTATATGATGATTTGATATGAGGGGTCGTTCATATTTTCAGGACCAGCGGTGGTGATTTGAGTTGCAGTATCTGTGGCGTCAAAACTTGTTTCATATATGATGCCTTCAGGTAGTTGTAAATAGAACAGGTTTTTTGGTGTCAGGTCGTAGCTGGCAATATTTTGAGCTACAAGTTTTTTATTTTGCAAATCATTGAGATCCAGTCGATACAGATTATTTTCTGACATATAAAAAAGCACATCTTTGCTTTTTGGATCCCAACGCGAATGAGAAAGATTGTTGTCGCCGGTCAAATCTCTAAGATTGACGATAGCTTCCGAATTGTCGACTGAAGCGATAAAATAATTTTTTTCATTTTCTTTATTGATAGCAGGAATGATGAGCCTGTGTGCTTCGGGGGACCATTCGATATTTTCTTTTTCATTAGTTGTAAAAATGTAATCATCTGCGGCAAAAACTTGATTCATCTCAAGTGTTCCCGGGTCGAAAATTTTCACGAAAAAGATGTTTTCAACTTGCTGAGAAAAGGCTGCCAGATTTTTGCGAGGTGAGATGAAGAATTTTTGAATTCCAGCTGATTCATAATCTTCGCGAGCATAAGAATCTTGAGCAAGGACAACATTCCAAAATTCTGTGGAAATTCCGCTATGCACTGATATTTTTTTTGACCAACTTTTATATCCGGGAGATTTTATTTCAAGCATATAGTTTCCTGGGTTGACACCCCCTATATGATAAGAATTGTTGATGCGATTGAATGATTTTGATGGCATTAATATCCCATCCACGTATACATCGACTTGTTGAGGGGTGGTTTTCATTGTAATTGAGCCGGCATACACAAAAATTCCACTTTTAAAATTGAAGCGGTAGCCAAAGGCGTATCCTATAATAGAGGCTGCAGTAAGCCAAAAAAGGACCACAAGTGTCCAAAAAAAGATTGTTTTAGGTATTTGTGAATCATTCATACTGGTGAGTATTATATCTTTTATTCATAATTTTGTCCACTGTGAAAAATCCTTGCGAATAGTGATAAATACGAGTAAAATATACACATAAGCTGACAAACTTAATATTTTAGGACTTACGCATTTTCTCAACAATTTCTTTTTTGGCACGCTTTTGGATGAATACTCAATATCCAAAAGCTCAAAGAGTCGCTGTCGCCAACTATTGGCCAAAAAATAAATGTTTCGAAACGCGTAACTTCTTTATTATTTATACTTTATGCAACTGGATAAACTTTTTTTGAAATTTGGACTTGCTAGTAGTGCTGCTGAATTAGTGACCTTAGTGCTCGTTCTTCTAGTTTTAAGTACGCTTTTTTGGCTTTTGGTTGGGCGGTTTCGTTTGCATAATTTTTTGATTAATATGTATATTTCTCTTGCAATTTTGCAAGTTATTCCAAATGACGCGATGGCTTTTTCTAAAAATTCTTCTATCTTAGTTTTTCTTATTTCTGTTGTCTTGCTTACTTTGCTCAACAAATACCTGTTTGACATTCATCAATCCGGCAGTGGTCTTGCTCTTTGGCAGGTTTTTGCAATGAGTTTTTTTGAAGTAGTTCTTTTGCTCAGTATTATTATTTCATTTTTGCCAGCCAAGGAGGTTACATTATATATCTCTAAAAATTCTCTAAGTTATTTCATTGATCCTTTGTGGCGTTTGGTGTGGATGATTGCACCATTAGCCTTCTTGGTATTTGTGAGAAAAAGAGAAAAATAGCTCGCTTTGCGAGAATTTCCAAATCCAAATTTCCAATTTCCAAAAAATTTTCAATAATCAATTTTTCAAACAAAAAAATCCCCAAAAGGGATTTTCGTTTTTGTGGGCACAGATCGTTACGCGTCATTCACTCGCCGCCGCTCGTTCATTCCTTGTCCTGGGCAGCGCTGAATGCTCGTATTCCTCGCATTCATCGACGCACGCTGCGTTGCCTTTCTGCTGAAAGTCAACTTGCTTAGCTTCTGCCCGTTCGAATCCCTCTGTGCACAAAACAAAAAAATCCCCTGAAGGGATTTTCGTTTTTGTGGGCACAGTTTGTTGCGCGTTATTCACTCGTCGACACTCGTTCATTCCTTGTCCTCGGTGGCGCTAAATGTTCCTATGGTCACATTTATCGGCGTTCGCTGCGACAATTTTCTGCTGAAAATTCTCTAGCTCACTGCCACCGGTTCGAATCCCTCTGTGCACAAAACAAAAAAATCCCCTGAAGGGATTTTCGTTTTTGTGGGCACAGAGGGATTCGAACCCCCGACCATCGGCTTAAAAGGCCGCTGCTCTACCAACTGAGCTATGTGCCCGCATAATATGCGAATCCTGAAAGTTTTTATGTACAACAGTGTTTATTATATCAGAAATAAAATAACCGTCAACACCTCTGGATTCTTTCTGATTTCTTTGCTATAATTCAAATATTGAATAGCAATTATAAACATCAAAAATAGTATGATAAAAAAAATATCTTTAGTTGCGGCAATAATTGCGTTTACCGTTTTCTTGTCTGGTTGTAGTTTTAGTGAGACGCTTTTGCCAGATAAGAACACTATGGAAAATGCGACAGTGATCAAAACTGAAGATGGTGGTGCGATCTGGAATCCGAAAATAAAAATTGATGATAAGAAAAACATTGCTGGGGTGGACATCTTATCGATGGCGATACATCCAAATGACCCAAACATTGTTTATATTGGAACAATGTCCAATGGACTGTTCGTTTCAAAGGATGCTGGTGAAAGCTGGACAGCGGTGGCATATCCAGACAAGGCGTATGGTTTAGTTTTTGATCCAATAACTCCTGATGTGATGTATGGCAGCGGAGTTTTTAATGGGCGAGCAAAAATCTTTAAGCGACTTGCTGAAGGTCAGGAGTGGAAAGAGGTTTATACTGAGCCAGCAGATGGCACAATCATTTCTTCGCTTGCGATTAATAGATTCAATCCTAGCGTTCTTTATGCGGGAACAAACGAGGGAATTGTTGTAAAGACAACTGATGGTGGACAAACTTGGGTTAATTTAAAAATCAATCAGGATATTACTGCTCCTATAACAAGTATTGTTTTTGACCGGGCAAATGATCAACACGTTTTCTTCGCACTTTTTCAAGAAGGAGTTTTGGAAACAAAAAATGCTGGTGCTAGCATTGAAAACATCACTGAGAAAATTGACACTAAAAATAACACTTCGAGCATATATAGTCTTGTGGCTGACCCATATTTAGGCGGGGTTGTATATGTCGGAACAGATGCTGGAATTTTTCGCAGAAACGGTGATGGTTCTTGGAGCGCAATGAATCTGATTGAAAGCTCCAAAGCTTTTGCCATAAGGTCAATTGCAATAAATCCAAAAAATTCCAAGGAAATTATGTATTCTTCTGCTAAGGCAATATATAAATCAATAGATAGTGGAACAAAATGGGCCACATTTCAGTTGGACACCGCCAAGGAAATCAGTGTTTTGAAATATGATGTGACAGATCCAGCAAAAATTTATGCCGGACTAAGAAGTTTCTAAAATAACTAACAATCAATAACTAATAACTAACAATAGCAAAAGTATGTATAATGAAATTATAAATCTTCATAAGGAAGATTTGGAAAAATCAATCGAACATTTTAAGGGTGAGGCTGGAAAAATAAGAACTGGTCGAGCCAATCCATCATTGGTTGAAGATTTATTGGTGGATTATTATGGAGCCAAAACTCCGCTTAAGCAGATTGCTAGCATCAACACTCCTGAGCCAAGGACTATCGCTATTCAACCATGGGATAGGGGCGCCCTTGCAGCCATTGAAGGCGCAATCAGAAATTCTGATCTTAATATGAATCCTACTAATGATGGAGTTTTGGTGCGAATTAATATTCCAATGCTTACTGAGGAAAGAAGAAGAGAAATGGTGAAAATGCTTAATCAAAAAGGAGAGGAAGCACGCATTGCCATTCGCTCTATTCGCGAAGAAATTTTGAAGGAAATTAAAGATGCCCAAAAGGCAGGTGAAATTTCTGAGGACGATGAATTTGCTGGTAAAGAAAAATTGCAGATACTTGTTGATGAATATAACAAAAAAATTGAAGAACTTCGCGCTAAAAAAGAAGTGGAAATAATGACAGTATAGTGATAGAATTTCAAATATCAAATTTCAAATATCAAATGAATTTCAAATGTACTAATTTTTTGAGCATTTATTAATTTAGTCATTGATTTGAAATTTGAAATTTGTAATTTGATATTGGCTTGTATAATTTGAAGAAAAAATAATAAAAAAATATATGTTAACTCTTTTTGTTTTTCTAATAATTCTCGGTCTGTTGGTTTTTGTCCACGAGCTCGGACATTTTGTGGTGGCACGTAGAAATGGCATTAAATGTGAGGAGTTTGGTTTTGGTTTTCCTCCGCGCGCTGTTGGTTGTTATTTTAATGAGAAAAATAAAAAATGGGAAATTGTTGCTGGTAATAAGCATATTGAATCCAAAAATACGATTTATTCTTTAAATTGGTTTCCGCTGGGAGGTTTTGTGCGAATTAAGGGTGAAGATGGTGAGGGAAAGGCAGACAAGGATAGTTTCGCGGGCAAATCGGCATGGGTCAGGATTAAAGTTTTGGCTGCTGGAGTGATTATGAATTTCATATTGGCATGGGTGTTGTTTTCACTGTTGTTATTTTTGGGTATAAATCAGGAAGTTGATCAAAATGATACAACAGTAACAGGCGCTAAAATTCAGATTGCTACCGTTGTTCCCAAGAGTCCTGCCTATGAGATGGGTATTCGCGAAGGTGATACGGTTGTTAAATGTGTTGGGGATGATTCCAGATGTGCTCAAGCTTTTTCTAATATTGCTCAGATGCAAACTTTCGTGGCTGATAATAAGGGAAAGAAAATTACTTTTGAAATTTTGCGTGGCAATAAGACCTTGAATTTAACTGGCACCCCAAGACTTGAATCGCCAGTTGGAGAAGGACTTTTGGGTGTAGGTCTTGCGCAAACTATTTTTGTAAAGTATTCATTTTGGGAAGCTGTTAAGCAGGGCCCATTGGTTATGTGGAATGTGATGTTGATGATGGGGGTTGTGATTGGAAATATTTTTGCAGGGGATACTTCAAATATTGGTGGGCCTTTGGCAATTGCGCATTTCACAAAGCAAGCCACAGCTCTTGGATTTTCTTCACTTGTTCAATTGGCTGCACTTCTTAGTATAAACTTGGGAATTGTGAATATTTTGCCAATTCCAGCGCTTGATGGAGGTCGTATCCTGTTTATTTTAATTGAAAAAATCAAAGGTTCTCGCGTCAGCCAAAAAACTGAAAATGCGCTGCACACAGCTGGCTTCTTATTGCTGATGATGCTGATGGCATATTTAGTTGTGAGCGACTTGATGCGTTATGGTTTGAAGGGGATATTTTAGTTTTTCTGATGTATTTTCCTAAAAATATTGACCCTTGACCCCGTTAGAGATTTCAAATGTAAAATTCTGTGATTAATTTGTAGTTTGTAATGCTTTTGTAGTTTGTAATTTAAGCAAAATACGGGAAATCTCTAACGGGGTTGACAGTCATCATTTTTTTAGATATGATAGATGTGTTCTCAAATCATAAAAAGTATGGTTTTTGCCGCTACGAGCGGTATTTTTTAATCACTATAATCACTAAGAAAAAAAGAAATGGTACGATTTATTACTAAAGAAGGATTAAAAAAACTGAACGACGAACTTGAAGATAGAAAAATTCGTCTAAGACAGGAAATTGCACAAGCTATTAAGGAAGCTAAGGAGCAGGGAGATTTGAGTGAAAATGCTGAATACGCTGAAGCAAAATCACAACAAAATGAAAATGAATCACGTATAGGGGAACTCGAAATGGTTATTAAAAATTCTCAAGTTGTTGAAAGAGATGATTCTCAAAAAGGAGCCCAGATGAGTAGTGTTGTTAAGGTTAAATTTAATGGAAGTGAAATGGAATTCACGATTGTGGGTTCCAATGAAGCTGATCCTGCAAATTTCAAAATCTCAAATGAATCTCCACTTGGAAAAGCATTTATGGGAAAAAATGGTGGAGACACGGTTGATGTGACAACTCCAAAAGGTGTTATTACTTATAAAATTATTTCCGTAAAATAGTTTCTTGTAAAATATTTTACATATTAAAATCCAGCTTAGGCTGGATTTTTTTTATTATTTTTAATGGATCACTCTCAATATGGGATTCTAAAAAGCATTATTTGAAATAATATTTTTTGTTTCGCCTGTTTCCTCTTTCGGCACGCTCTTGGCCAAAATTTATGGCCAATCGCTCTTGATTGCTATTTCGCAATCAACGGCCTCAAGAGAAAACAGGCTCACAAAAATCCGTATTGAGTGGGATTCATTTTAATTGATTAGGCGTGAGCTAATTGGGATGATATAATGTTTTAGTAACTTTATAGTGAAAGAGGAATGCTTGAGAAGGAATTAGAAAAATATTTTTCATTTGCTCAGTTTCGACCGGGACAAAAAGAAGTTGTCGAGGCGATTATCAATGGGAAAGATGTGGTGGCATTGATGCCGACAGGAGGAGGAAAATCCCTTTGTTTTCAATTGCCGGCTATTTTGAGTGATAAGATTTCAATCGTGATTTCGCCGCTCATTGCTTTGATGCAAGATCAGGTGGATGCCCTTAATGCTCGGGGAATTGCTGCAACATATATAAACAGCTCACTTGATCAATATGAAATTTCTGATCGTTTTGACGATATTAAAAATGGCAAAACTAAGATAGTTTATATAGCACCTGAAAGATTTGGTAATCGCGAGTTTCAAGCACTTTTTTCAAAGCTTGATGTGTATTTGCTGGCAGTTGATGAGGCGCACTGTGTTTCGCAGTGGGGTCATGATTTTCGTCCGGATTATTTGGCAGTGAAAGAATATATCGCAATGCTTCCAAAGCGTCCAATTGTCGCAGCTTTTACTGCCACAGCAACCCCAGAAGTAAAAGATGATATCATTGAGCGTTTGGCATTGAATCAGCCAGCTGTTTTTGTGCGTGGATTCGACAGGCCAAATTTGAAATTTTTTGTACGCGCAAATCTTAAGAAAAAAGAAAGAATAGAGGAGGCCCTAAGAATTGTAAAATCAATTGAGGGTTCTGGTATCATATACGCCATTACGCGTAAAGAGACTGAGGAAGTTGTTAGATTTTTCAAGGAAAATGGGATCAAGGCGGCAGCATATCATGCGGGTATGACAGGGGATAAGAGAAGTAGAATCCAAAATGACTTTATGGAAAATAAGTTTAAAGTTATTGTGGCAACTATTGCTTTTGGTATGGGTGTGGACAAGGCTGATATTCGCTATGTGATTCATATCGGGATGCCATCGAGTCCAGAAGGGTATTATCAGGAAGCGGGTCGTGCTGGAAGAGATGGTGAGAATGCATTTTGCATCCTGCTTCATTCTAAAAGTGATGCAAGTCTCCATCATTTTTTTATTATGACAGGTAAAAGTGAAATGTCGCAGCAAGGAAAAAATTGGGCTGATGCAAAAGTTGTTACTGATATCAAATATGCACGGTTGGATAAAATGAAGCAATATGTCAATTTGGATTCATGTCGCAGGCTTTTGCTCCTTGAATATTTTGGTGATCCTGCTGTTAAAAATCATTCTGGCAATTGCAAGGGTTGCGACGTATGCTTGAATTACAAATGGGAAAAATCCGATATTGCTGTTGATAGCGCTAGGAAAAAAACAAAAATAAAAAAATCACCAGGATATCTTGGCGGTACGATTTTAGAAACTGCAAATCTGTATAAGCAACAATATTCGCCAGAAAAAATTGCCAAAATCCGCTGCCTTGGCGTGAGCACAATTTTTAATCATTTGGTTGAATGGTATCGCAGTGGCGGTGAGTTCGCAATCGATGATTTTTTGAGTAAGAATGAAGAGGAAAAGATTTCGCAAGCGATCAAGGAAATTGGGAGCTGCGAAAAACTAAGTCCGCTTAAAAATATTTTGCCACCCGAAATAAGTTATGAAAAAATTCGTATGGCAATTGCGAAAAGGCAAAGAAAGAATCATATAACATAAAACATATAACATATAACATATAACAAAACTAAAGCTTATGGAAGAGTTATTAAAAAAACTTGAAGAGCAGCAAATTAAAATAGATGCGATGTATGTGTCTGTAGAAAAATTGCGTAAATATTTTCTTTGGACACTTATCGTAACAATAGTGACTGTCGTGGCGCCACTAATAATATTGACAATTGCCTTGCCGTTTATGATGAGCGCAATCAGCAGCGCTTATGGTGGACTTTTATAAAAATTGTGTTAGGTATGAATTTGGGGTGTGCCCCGCACTAACTTTCGTTATTATAAAAAATGTACTATTTCTATGTAATTAAAAATGAAAATAACGAGTTGTATTATGGATATACAGCTGATTTAAAGAAAAGATTTCTTCAGCATAATAATGGAGAAAATTTTTCCACTAAAAAACACATCTGGAGATTAGTTTTCTATGAAGCATATTTTTCAGATGAAGATGCAAGAGAAAGAGAAAAACAAATAAAACAATTTGGGCAAGCCTGGGCGCAACTCAGAAGAAGGATGAAGAAATTCTTAAACGAAAGTTAGTGCGGGGTGTGCATAACTCGAAAAAGAGGCTAAAGAAAGCCTCTTTTTTCTTGTTTAAAAATGTGTTGACTGATGTAGTACTGTGGAGTAATATTACATTAAAGTGTAGTGAAGTGGGGGAATGTGGTGAATTTCATATTTTCCTAACTTCTAATTCCTAACTCCTACAACCTGTCCGTATGTTTATTGGAGAATACCAACATAATATTGATCCTAAAAAGCGGCTTGCGCTTCCTTCGAAATTTCGTAAGGAACTTGGCAGACGTGTAGTCGTCACTCGCGGTAAAGATCGTTGTCTCCAACTTTTTCCTCACAAGACTTGGCTTTCCATCTCAGAAGAGGTAAAGAAGCTCGGTCATGTGGAAAGTGATCAACGCTATGCTCGATTCACTTTCTCAGGCGCATCTGAAATCGAGATTGATTCTATAGGTAGAATTCTTATCCCTGAATTTTTGCGAGAGTTCGCGGATCTGAAAAATCCAATCATCATCACCGGCGTTCACGACAGGGTGGAAATCTGGAATGCCTTGAGCTGGTCATCCTATAGAAAAAGACTCGAATCAGAATATGCCTAACTTCGCTAAAGCTTCGCTGGGCAAGCATAAACCTGTTCTTTTACACGAAAGTATCGAAGCTCTTGATCTCAAACCCGGCGAACTTTTCGTCGATGCTACGTATGGTGGCGGAGGACATAGCCAGGAAGTGAAGAGGCAATTTCCGACGGTAGAGGTGATCGCCATTGATCAAGATCCCGATGTAGATGCAATCCGAGCAAACTTCAGAAACCTAGACGAAGTTGTGACGCGAAAGGTTGATGCCATACTTTTCGACCTCGGTCTCTCTTCTGACCAACTCGAAAATTCAAATAGAGGGTTCTCGTTTCTGAAAGATGAACCCTTGGACATGCGTATGTCCAATAAGGGTATCAGAGCTGCTGACATTTTAAACTCCTGGGATGAGCACGCCATTGAGCTCATCCTACGCGGCTTCGGAGAAGAGAGTAATTCAAGAAGAATCGCTCGCGAGATTGTAGAGAGAAGAAAGGTCAAACCGTTTAGAACCACCTTTGACCTTGTAGAAGTGGTGGGGAAGAGAAGGGGCAAGATCCACCCTGCTACCAAGACTTTCCAAGCTCTTCGCATCGCGACAAATGAAGAACTTACAAGTCTCGAAATGGGACTGGAGAAGGGTTTCTCTCTCCTCCGGTCAAATGGAAGATTTGCGGTTATATCCTTCCATAGTCTGGAAGACCGGATAGTAAAAAACTTCTTCCGAGACAAAACCAAAGAAAATGCTGCTAAACAAATTACAAAAAAGCCCATCGTCCCGAGCGCCGAAGAAGTCGAGGGAAATCCGCGCTCGCGCAGTGCCAAGTTACGAGTTATCGAGAAAATATGAGTAAAAAAACAAAAACAATTTCATACCACAATCGAGTTCGCTTTTTCTGGTCTCTTGTAGCTATATCGATACTCTCTCTTGGTGTTTACGTTTATGCCATAAACACCATCGCCAGAAACATCGCCTCCAGACAAGACTTAGAAAAA
>LBTZ01000022.1 GCA_000992325.1 Parcubacteria group bacterium GW2011_GWD2_38_11
AAAAGTTGCCATTGATAAGGAAATTGAGCATTATTTTGATATTGCCATTAAAGAGGCTCAAAAAAGCGATAAACTTATTGCTGAGGCTTTGACGCATACAAAAAAGATAGCACTTTCTGGAGGAAAGAGGATTCGCGGGGCCCTTTTGTGTCAGGCATATTTTGGATTGGGAGGTAAAGAAAAAAAGAAAATATTGAAAGTTGCTGCTGCAATAGAGCTCGTGCATCTTTTTTTGCTGGTTCATGATGACATTATTGATCGTGGAGATCTGCGGCATAACCAGGACACTTTGCATAAGATGATTGAAAAGAGATATCGAAAGAATATTTCCACTGAGCAGGCGAAGCATTTTGGGGAATCAATTGCAATTATTGGCGGAGGGATGCTGTATACTATTGCTAATAAAATAATTTTGGAGGCCGGATTTTCTTTGGAAGAAATGACGCGCGCACTTGTTCAGCTGCAAAAAATAGTGGCGACCACGATCATTGGACAATCGCAGGATATCGCAATTGAATATGGCAAAAATGTCACCGAGCAAGAGGTACTGGCGATGTATGAAAATAAAACGGCGCGGTATACTTTTGAAGGACCGATTTATGTTGGAGCGATGCTGGCAGGTTGCAACGATAAAAAAACATTTACACTGCTCAGTGGTTATGCGATGCCGCTTGGAATTGCTTTTCAGATTAAGGATGATATTTTGGGAATTTTTGGATCTAAAAAGAAAATGGGCAAGTCAGTTGCTTCTGATATCGAAGAAGGGAAACAATCACTTTTAGTTATAAAGGCTAGGCAATTAGCAACAAAAATGCAGAAAAATCAATTCAATTCAATTTTGGGAAAAAAGAAATTGACGCAAAAGGAAATATTGACGTTTCAAAATATTTTAAAATCAACCGGTGCGCTGGAATATGCTGAAAAACTGGCTGCGCAATATCTGGACAAAGGAAGAGGAGAAATTGAAAAAGCCGTTCTTTTGCCGCAGTCCAAAGAATTTCTCGTCGGGTTGGTGCAATATTTGGAAAAAAGAGAAAAATAATAAAAAATTAATCATTTGGATTTGAGTCATTTGTTTGAAATTTGTCATTGAGATTTTGGATTTAAAATCTGCATTAAAAATCATAAAATATTAAAAAAATGTTAACCGATAATAAAAAAAGTCTTCCTTTGCATATCGCCATCATTCCTGATGGAAACAGGCGATGGGCAAAAGAAAAAAATCTTGAGCCGTGGCAGGGCCATAAGGCTGGAGCGGAAAAATTGGAGCAACTCGCTCGCTGGGCTTTTAATAATGGGATTTTTTGTCTTTCATTCTGGGGATCGTCTTTAAAAAATCTTGAAAAAAGACCACTCAGAGAAAAACAGGAATTGTTAAAAATTTATGAAGAATATTTCAAGAAATTAATTGTAGATGAAGATATTCACCGCAACCGCGTAAGAATAAATGTGATTGGAAAATGGGAAAGTCAGTTTCCAACATCTCTAAAAAAGATTATACTTGAAGGAGTTGAAAAAACAGCTCATTATGAAGAGCACGAGTTGAATTTCTTTTTGGCTTATAGTGGTGATGATGAAATGTTGGATGCTGTTCGGGCAATTGCTGGAAGCGGAATTGATCCTAAAGAAATCACAGCTGAGACGATTAAACAAAACTTGATGACCAGTAAATTGCCAGCAGTTGATTTGCTGATTAGAACAGGTGGTGAGCCTCATTTGAGTGTAGGTTTTATGATGTGGGATATCGCTAACTCATATTTATATTTTTCAAAAAAGTATTTTCCTGATTTTAATGAGACTGAGTTATCCGAAGCTATAAATGAATATTCCGCCAGTGGGAAGAGAGGGGGTAAATAACTTAGTCAATAACCAAGAAACAATAACCAAATAAATCTCAAATCACAAGCTTCAAAACAAAAGGGATTTGATTATCATATCTTTGTTATTAAGATAAAACTATTATGAAGAAAATGCTCCTGGTGCTATTTTTTACGATGTTGCTGGTGCCCAATATTTCCTTGGCACAGGAAAAAAAACAGGCTGTTTATTTTTATGCAACTTGGTGTTCGCATTGCCAAAAGGTTGATTCCTTTTTGAAGGAGAATGGTTTTTATGGTAAATATGACATTAAAAAGTTTAATTTTGATGAAAGGGAAAATAAAATTCTCTTAAAAAAAGTGCTTGATGGCAAGATGATTGCAGACGGTGGAATTCCGGCGATGATTATTGATGAAGAAGTTTTTCTTGGGGATGTGCCCATCATCGATGCTTTTGAGAAAAAAATGGAAGCTTCAAATGGAACAGCGCTGCAATATGTTGAAAAGTTTGGAGCTGGAAAGCAAGATGCAATCAAAGAATCTCCAAAACCAAAAAAAGAAGAATTCAGGGGAAGCAATGATGGTGTGGCTTTGCCACTATTGTTAGGTGCGGCATTAAGCGATGCAATTAATCCTTGTGCTTTTGCAGTGCTTATTTTGCTCGTTGGAACTGTGCTTAGGGCACAAGGCAGGCGCAGGGCACTTTGGGCGGGACTATTGTTTTCTTTGGCGATTTTTATTTCGTATTTCTTGATGGGGTTGGGACTGTATAAGGCAATTACAATTTTTAATATTCCAAAATATTTTTCATTGGTTGTTGGATCATTGGCTATTTTGATAGGATTAGCAAATCTAAAAGACACTTTTTGGTATGGAAAATTGTTTATTATGGAAGTGCCATTGTCTTGGCGTCCTAAAATGCAAACAATTTTGAAACATGCTACTAGTCCATTTGGTGCATTTACGAGTGGACTTCTGGTCAGTTTATTTTTGCTGCCTTGTTCAAGTGGTCCGTATATTGTGATTGTGGGGTTATTGGCAGAAAAAGTTAATGTGGCAGTTGCGACTTCTCAACTTGCTTTGTATAATTTTATTTTTGTCTTACCAATGCTTGCGATAACCTTGGGAATGTATTTCTTTAATTTTCAAATGGCCGAACTTGAAAAAATTCGCAGAAGTAATCTCAAGGTACTTCATGCGATTGTAGGAACTATTATGGTTTTGATGGGAATATATTTAATACAAGGATGGCTATAGATAAAATTGTAAGTTTAAAATTGCATTCAGCTGTATAAGTCATCAGTCATCAGTAACCTGTAATTGATATGGGAGGATGACCGATGACTGATTGCTGATGACTATCATTAATTAATATTAATTTAATAAATAATTGCATATTTAAACAGTAAATATCAGTTATTTTGTCACAAAATTATGGAAATGGAGTTTACAGACCAGAATTTTGAACAAGAAGTTTTGAGGAGCGATGTGCCGGTGTTGGTTGATTTTTGGGCACCGTGGTGTGGACCGTGTCAGATGATGGGACCAATCGTGGAAGAGTTGGCAAGAGAAATGGGGGACAAGGCAAAAGTTGGAAAACTTAATGTTGATGAAAATGGAGAAATTTCATCAAAATTTGGTATTATGTCTATTCCTGCTATCAAAATCTTTAAAGATGGCGAGGTTGTAAAAGAATTTGTAGGGGTTCAATCTAAAGAAAATCTCAAAAAAGAATTGGAAGCACTTGCCTAGGCTCTTTTTTATTTGAATTGAAAAATACCCAACTTAGTTGGGTATTTTTTTGTTGATTGTGCTTTGATATTGAGGTATACTTTATATGAAATATTAAATACAAAAATATAAAAATTATGTACGACCTTATTATCATCGGTGCGGGTCCTGCGGGATTGGGTGCATCAATCTATGCTTCACGTTACAAGCTTAATCACGTTGTGATTGGGGGAGAAATTGGCGGACAAGTAGTTGAGGCCTGGGAAATTGAAAATTATGCCGGAATAGAATCAATTTCCGGCAAGGACTTGATGGAAAAATTTGTGAAACAAACAAAGGATTTGGGAGGTAATATTATTGTGGGAAATGTTAATAAAATTTTAAAGGAAGGCGAATTCTTTTCTATTGCCACTGAAGACGGAAAGAAATATGAAGCAAGGGCTGTCCTTCTTGCTCTTGGTATGAAAGCAAGAAAGATGAATATTCCGGGAGAAGATAAATTCCTTGGCAAAGGTATTTCGTATTGCGCAACTTGCGATGCGATGTTTTTTCGCGGTAAGGATGTAGCAGTAATAGGGGGTGGCGATGCGGCGGCAACGGCTGCAATTCATTTGGCCGAATTTGCCAATAGTGTCCAGCTTTTATATAAAGACGGGACTAAAACTTTTGAACCAGCTTGGGACGAACAAATGGCCAAGATGGGAAAGATTGCCTCCAGCACGTTCACAAACATCAGTGGCATTGAGGGTGATGAAAAAGTGGAGGGCCTAGAATACGAACTCGATGGTAAAAAGAAAGAGTTATCAGTCCAAGGCGTATTTATTGAGATAGGCTCGACTCCAGGTGTTGTCATTGCAAAAGAATTAGGTGTAAGCACGGATGAACAGGGTTATATTGCGGTTGATCAAACTCAGGCAACCAATGTTGATAATGTATATGCTGCAGGAGACGCTACAACTGGATCAAACAAGTTTCGCCAAATCATCACGGCAGTGGCTGAGGGGGCAGTGGCAGCAGGAAGCGTGTATAAGAAAATAAAATTAAACACCAATAAAAAATAAAGAATTGATGAAGTTTTGAATTTTGTGAGATTAAGAATATTTTTTAAATTTTCAATTTTCAGTTTCCAATTTTCAAATAATTTTCAATTTTTCAATTTACCAATGATTGAAAATTCAAGTATTGAAAATTAAATGTGAATTGTGAATTGATAATTGATCATTGTTGTTATGGATGCAATTGAATTATCAAAAAAAATGGGCGGGAAAATTGAGATAAGATCTAAGAAGAAATTAACCAAGGAAAGTCTGTCTATTTTGTATACACCAGGCGTTGCTGACGTTTGTAGAGCTATTGCAAAAAACAAAAAACTCTCATTTGAATATACAATCCGTAAGAATACGGTGGCGGTTATTTCTGATGGAAGTGCTGTTTTGGGTCTTGGCAATATTGGTCCAGAAGCAGGACTACCAGTGATGGAAGGAAAGGCACTTTTGTTTAAGGAACTTGGCGGTGTGGATGCAATTCCGATAGTTTTGGCAACGCAAGATACTGAAGATATTATTAAAATTGTGAAAGCTCTCGCACCAACTTTTGGAGGAATTAATTTGGAAGATATTTCTGCTCCGCGTTGTTTTGAAATAGAAAGACGCTTAAAAGACGAATTGGATATTCCTGTTATGCATGATGATCAACACGGAACAGCTATTGTTGTTTTGGCGGGACTGATTAATGCTCTTAAGGTTGTTAAAAAAGACATCAAAAAAATTAGAATTGTTATTTCTGGTGCAGGCGCTGCAGGGACTGCTATTATGAATCTTTTGATGAATTATGGCGCTAAGGATATTGTTGTGGTTGATAGCACCGGCATTATTTATAATGAGCGTCCCAGTGGGATGAATGATTCAAAAATGGAAATTGCAAAAATAACCAATCCTGAAAATTTACAGGGAACACTACAGGATGCTTTGTTAGGTGCGGATGTTTTTATTGGCGTGAGCGCTCCTAACTTGATTAATCATCTTGATATTCGCAGAATGAGCAAAGATGCTATCGTTTTTGCAATGAGTAATCCTATTCCTGAAATTATGCCAGATGAAGCTAAAAAGGGTGGAGCGGCAATTGTGGCAACCGGAAGATCTGACTATCCAAATCAAATTAATAATGTATTGGTGTTTCCTGGCATTTTTCGTGGAGCGCTGGATACTCAAACAAAAAAAATAACAGAAATTCATAAATTGAAAGCAGCCAAGGCTCTTGCTTCTTTGATAAAAAAACCTACTCGTGATAAAATAATAATAAATGCACTTGATAAACGTGCAGTCAAAGTCGTGGCTAATGTTTTCAAAAAACAAACATAAAACATAAAACATGGAACATGGAACAAAGTTGGAGCATTGAAATGCTTTATGATCCATGCTTTATGATCCATAAAGATGAATATAAAAATACACAAACAAAAAATTGATTTGGAAAGTAAAAATCAAATTGAGTTTTTTGACATCACTGAGAAAGTACAAGAAATTATTGAGGCTTCGGGTGTTAGAGATGGAAATGTTGTTGTTTTCGCTCCACACACCACGATGGGTGTTATTATAAATCACAATGAGTCGATGCTTGTTCAAGATTTTATGCGCATTTTGTATAAGATTGTTCCGATGGATGATCGTTATTCTCATGATTTGTTTGAACTTCGTAGAAGCTCCAAATCAGATGGTAGAAGTAATGGGCACTCACATTGCAAATCATTTTTAATAGGAGTTAGTCAAACTGTCCCAATTGAAAAGGGAAAATTGTTGATAACTGAAAAGCAAAGTATTTTCGCCGTGGAATTTGATGGTGCTCGTAAGCGAGATGTTATTGTTCAGGTTATGGGTATTTGAGAACACGGATTAGCACTGATTGATGACTGATCAAATACGGATTAATGCTAAGAAAAATCTGTGATTCGTTTTGATCTGTATTTAATCTGTTAAATTAGTTTTATACATGAGTAGGCTTGTTAATGATTTGATTAGAAAAGGCTATTTGCGCACTGATGATGTCATTAGCGCTTTTTCAGAAATTCATCGAACAGAATTTATTCCAAGTGATCTGGAAGGTCAGGCAGAAGCTGATATTCCCTTGCCAATTGGATATGGACAAACAATCTCACAACCCTTGACTGTCGCATTAATGTTGGAACTGCTTGAACCTCGGAGTGGTCAAAATATTCTCGATGTTGGCAGTGGCAGTGGCTGGACAACTGCACTTTTGGCTCATATTGTTGGCAGCGCTGGCAATGTTACGGCTATAGAAGTTATTCCGGAACTCTGTAGGAGTGGTGAAAAAAATGTAAGTAAATTCAGTTTTATAAAAAAAGGAGTTGTGCAATTTCATTGCCAAACTGCTGAAAATGGATTTGAAAAAAAAGCTCCCTATGACAGAATTTTGGTTTCAGCTTCAGTTGAAGAAATTCCCAAGGCTTTCAAGGAGCAGCTAGTGGTTGGGGGTAAGATGGTTATTCCGGTTAGAAATGAAATTTGGTTTGTTGAAAAAAGAGGATCTGATGATTTTAATATAGAAAAATTTTCAGGATTTGCTTTCGTACCTTTTGTTGAAAAAAATTAAATTATAAGTCATAAAACATAGAGCATAGAACATAAAAAATATAAAAAATAGCAAATATTTTTTTATTTCCGAGCAATCGCAGATATCAAAAGTTTTGATGCCTTTTATTATTTTATGCTGCGTGATTAATATCCTATGAAGATGCGAAGAAAAATTAGTATCATAATCCTTGGTCTAATGCTTGTCATTGGTGGTTTTTTTTATGTTTATGATAGAATTTATTTGGAATCTGGAACTGCCAGTGAAAAAAAAACAGTACTTATTGAAAAAGGGGATAACGCTTTGGTTGTCGGAGAAAAACTTGCTGGAGAGGGAATTATTGATGGAAAATATTTTTTAGTTCTCTATTTATTCAACAAGAATCACTTGCATAGTCTTGTGGCTGGCGCATATGAATTCGCGCCTGGTCTGAAAATTCCTGAAGTTGCAAGGATCATCACAGGAGGAGAAGTGATTTCCACGCGCATCCCAATAACTTTTCCTGAAGGGTGGACAATCAAGCAGATGGCTGAGAGATTGGATGCAAACGGTTTTTCAAAGAATGATTTTATTTCTATCGTTAATAATCCTAGTTCAGAACTTAAGGAGAAGTATAAATTTTTAGGCGAAATTCCGAAGGGAAAATCGCTAGAGGGTTATCTTTTTCCTGACACATATTATTTCTCCAAAGATGCCACCGCTCAGGATATTGTTGAAAAAATGTTGAAGAATTTTGATGTAAAAATTACTGAAAATATGCGCGATGATGTTTCGATGCAGAAAAAATCTCTTTATGATGTTGTGACAATGGCAAGTATCGTCGAAGGAGAAGTTAAAAATGATGATGACAGAAAGATTGTAGCTGGATTATTTTGGAACAGGCTTGAGAATGGAATGCCGCTGCAAAGCGATGCTACTTTGGAATATATTCTTGGCGACAATAAATTTCAACACTCTATCGCGGAAACAAAAATAGAATCTCCATACAACACTTATCAAAATAAAGGACTTCCGCCAGGACCAGTTTCTAATCCGGGCTTGAATTCTATTATTGCAGCAATTAACCCAGCTCAGACAGATTTTGTTTATTTTTTGACTGACCCAAAAACAGGAAATACTGCTTTTGCAAAAACTTTTGAACAGCACATAACAAATAAGGCAAAGTATGGGTTGTAGAAATTAGGATTTAGGTCGTAGGAAATACAAAAAATAGTAATTACTAAAATTACATAAAAATACTCTCACTTAAAAAGGATGCATAAAGCATCCTTGTTGCTTTGTTTAAGGTATAAAATACTTAAAATATTGATATTGTACATTATTAATAAGGGATAAATACAATTGTGGGTTTGTACTAAAAACCAATTCCTAGCTCCTAAATCCTGTTTTTGACATTTTGGCTTACCCAAGCTATGATATCAGAAGGTTAAAATGTTAATTTGGAGGGATATTTCATACTATTATGGGGGAAAAAATAAAAAGCTTTTGGCAAAACATATTTGGAAATTTTTTTGGCAATATCTCGAGGGATATTGGCATTGACTTAGGAACTGCTAATACATTAGTCTATGTTAAGGGAAAAGGGATTGTGATTAATGAACCTTCAGTAGTTGCAATTAATAAGCGTACTGGACAAGTTTTGGCAATTGGTAGAGATGCAAAGCGAATGGTTGGAAAAACTCCAGGACACATTGTGGCAACACGACCATTGGTAGATGGTGTGGTAAGTGATTTTGAAGTGACCACTCAAATGCTTAAATATTTTATTGAAAAGGTTAACAAGGATTCTTTCACATTTTCTCCTAAGCCAAGAGTTTTGATTGGAATTCCATCGCGAATAACTGAAGTTGAAAAAAAGGCAGTTATAGATGCTGCTATGAGCGCTGGAGCCAGGGAGGCATTTCTTATTGAAGAGCCAATGGCCGCTGCAATCGGAGCAAGGCTTCCAGTGACTGATGCTCGAGGGAATATGGTTGTTGACATTGGTGGCGGAACTTCTGAGATCGCAGTTATTTCCTTGGGAGGAATTGTGAGTGCGCGTTCTTTGCGAGTGGCGGGAGATGAAATGAATGAAGATATTATTCGTTATTGCAGAGATGAATTCAATTTGCTTATTGGTGAAAAAAGCGCAGAAGATGTCAAGATTGCAATTGGCAGTGCATATCCGCTTAAAGAACAAATGAAGGTTACGGTTCGCGGACGTGATCTTGTGAGTGGTTTGCCAAAAGAGGTTATTGTAAATGATGAGCAAATTAGAGAAGCAATTTCACGTTCAATTCGCATTATCGTGAATAATGTGAAAACAGTTATTGAGGAAACTCCACCAGAACTTCTTTCTGATATAATGCAACGAGGTATAATTTTGGCAGGTGGAGGAGGACTAATTAGAGGTCTTGATAAATTGGTCGCTAATCAGACGGAAATGCCAGTTCGAATGATGGAAGATCCGTTAACGGCAGTTGTGCGAGGAGTTGGAATTGTGCTTGAGGATCTCGAGAGTCTAAAAGATGTTCTTGTAGAAGATCAACGTGAGAAATCCTTCAAATAAAAAACAAGAAAGTAAGCACGTACTGCTTGTATGGCTATTTATTTTTTTGGCACGTTTTTGACCGAAAATCTTGGTCAAAAACTCTTGATTACTGTTGTAATCAACGGCCAAAAAAACAAACAGCCATACAAAACAGATAATATTAGAAAGGCAACAAATTTATACATCAAATCTTGTTTGGTGTTTGTATCTTGGTTATTGTATCTTTAGTTTATCTCAATTATGCAGCAATTTGCAAAAACCAAATTATTTAAAGTATTTTTTGTGGCAGCAATTTTTTTGCTGCTTATTTTTTTGAATCCCTATATTTTTTTTAACCCTTTTCGTAGTGTGGTAGGTGCTATCTTCTTGCCTTTTCAAAAGGTTTTTTATTCTGTATCTATTGGCATAGAAAGTGGAAGTGAATTTTTGGGATCAATCGGACAGCTTAAGAGTGAAAATGAAAAATTGTTTAAAAAAAATCAGGAATTGGTTGCAAAAAATGCAATGCTTAATGATATGCAAAACGAGAACATAAATTTGCGCGATCAACTAAGATTGCTTCCAAGAGATGAATATGATTTAGTCGCAGCAACAGTTGTGAGTCAGGATCCTCATAGTATGGGAAATTGGTTGGAGATTGATAGGGGGAGTAATGACGGTATTGTTAGTGGGATGTCTGTCATAGTCTCTGATAGTATTTTGATTGGAAGAATTCAGGAAGTTAACGCGAAGAGCTCAAAGGTTATGCTTATGACAAATTCAAAAAGCACTGTTAATGTGATGACCTCACAAAATAGTACAAGGGGTGTTGCGAAAGGAGAATATGGTTTGGGAATTATTTTCGATATGATTTTGCAGACTGATACTGTTGCGGTTGGGGATGATGTCGTTACCTCCGGAATTGGGGGAGAGATGCCGAGAGGGTTGTATATTGGATCAGTGCAGGAAGTTCACGCTTCGCCCGATCATTTATTTCAACAGGCTGTAATCGCGGCTCCACTTTCAGTTTCAAAATTGCAAACGGTTTTTGTTATTAAAAAAAGTAAATAATTTCAAATAAAAAATGAAGAAAAAAATTATTTATTTTCTGCTCTTATTTTGCGCAATTGTTTTGCAGACAAGTGTGCTACCTTTGATATCTCCCGTATATGTAACTGGAGATATATTGCTGATGCTAATCTTGGTAGGGTCTGTGTTGGATGGCTTCTTTGCATTTTTTTGGTGGGCAATTTTTGCCGGAATTATTTATGATCTCGCTAGTTATATGGCTGTTGGCGTTCATGCTCTTATTTTCCTTTTGGTTGTTTATTTCGTGAGTTTTTTTTCTAGACGTTTTTCTGTTGAGATCAGGGGTGTGGGTTTGGCGTTGTTTATGTTTTTTGTCGTTGTTGCAACCCTGGTTTCTCGAGGAATTATAGCCTTGTCGATTGCCTGGGATTTGCAAACACTCGATGGATATTTTAGAGAATTTGGCAGTTTGAAAATTATTGGTGTTCAAATTTTGTTTAATATATTTTTATTTTTCTTTTGCTTTTTTCTGCTTAAAAAAGTGAAAAAGTTTTTTGCAATTGAATAAAAATTATGTTCAGGAAAAGACAAAAAATACCAAAAAAATTCTCAGGAATGGAAATTGAAGACTATGTCCTTACTGCGACAGAAAAAGAAGCTTCAAGAATGGAAAGGCCGCTTGAAAAAAAATGGTTTGATTTTTTGTGGTGGTTTATTGTGGCATTCATTGTGATTTTGGGAATGAGGGTGTTTTTTTTAATTGTTATACGTGGTGCATATTATCAGGATGTTTCCAAGGGAAATAGTGTTAGATCGATTGTGATCAAGGCTCCGCGTGGGAGAATTTTTGATCGCGCTGGTGTGCCGCTGGTAAATAATGTGCCAAGTATTGATGCGGTGATAATCCCGGCAGATATTCCCAGGGACAGTGTGAAAACCAAGGAAATGGCTGAGGATGTTTCAAAAATTTTAAATCTCAATATTGAAGAAGTGTGGAGTGCACTTGAGAGCAATACTGCTTCAAAATCACTCAATCCTGTTTTATTGAAGGAGCATATTGAGCATAATCAAGCGCTGGCACTTCTCGAAAAGAGTAACGATCTTCCTGGTATTGGTATTGAAAAAACCGCAATCAGGGATTATACAGATGGTCCAATATTTTCTCATATTCTTGGCTATGAAGGAAAAATTGAAAAAAAAGAACTTGATCAAAATCAAGGTTATTTGCTTACTGATTATATTGGAAAGCAGGGAATTGAGAAATCTTATGAAAAATATTTGCGAGGAGTTCATGGCGCCGATCAAGCAGAAGTTGATTCGATGGGTAACACTAAACGGGAGGTTGGTATTATAAACCCAAAGCCCGGTAGTGATTTGATTATGAGTATAGACGCAGGACTTCAGAAAAAAATTTACGATAGCATTAATGGAATTTTGGAAAAAACAGGAACAAAGACTGCAGCTGCCGTGGCTATTGATCCACAAACCGGCCAAGTGTTGGCAATGGTTAATGTGCCAAGTTTTGATAATAATTTATTTGCCAACAAAATTTCTGGTAATCAATACGCAAGCTTGATAAATGATCCCAATAATCCACTTTTCGACAGGGCAATTTCTGGAGAATATCCGCCAGGCTCAACAATTAAACCTGCTATTGCCTCCGCAGCACTTTCCGAGGGTATCATTGATCCAAACACTGTTATTGATGGGCTTGGCGGAATGTTGCGAATAGGTAGTTATACTTTTGGAGATTGGAAAACTCATGGACCGAGTGATGTGCGCACAGCAATAGCGGAAAGTAATGACATATTTTTTTACACTATTGGTGGTGGCTATGGAAACATAGGGGGACTTGGAATGAGTCGAATGAAAAAATGGTATAACTTGTTTGGATTTGGTGAGCTTTCCGGCATTGATATAGGAGGAGAGGCGACTGGGCTTATTCCAGATGAGAAATGGAAATTGGATACAATAAAGGAAAAATGGTCAGTTGGAAATAGCTATCATGCAGCAATTGGTCAAGGATTCGTGACGGCAACTCCACTTCAGGTTGCAAATTATACGGCGGCAGTTGCCAACGGTGGAACGTTGTATAAACCTTATCTTGTTTCTCAAATAAAAAAAAGCAGTGGGGAGGATATTATTATTGAACCCGAGGTAATTCGCTCAAATTTTGTTTCTTCTGATGTTTTGAATGTTGTGCGCGAAGGAATGAGGCAAACCGTCTTGGCTGGGACAGCGCAAACACTTAAAGATATGCCAGTGGAAATTGCTGGAAAAACCGGTACGGCTGAATTTGGTAGTGAAGACAAAACTCACGCTTGGTTTATTTCTTTTGCTCCTTATAATAATCCTGAAATTGCTATGGCTGTTTTGGTGGAGGGTGGTGGAGAAGGTCATTCTAGTGCATTGCCTGTTACTAAAGAAGTCTATCAATGGTATTTTGGAGGCAGGCAATAGGCTTGACCCCGCACTAACTTTTCACAAACGCAAAGCGCCAATTTATAAAATAAAAAATCTATTTAAGTTAAAAGTGAAAAGTTAGTGCGGGGTTGACAAAATGGCTTAAAATAGCTATACTGTATCGGTTATGGTATAATCATAATATAGATCTTTGAGAGTATAATTTATCAAGTCAGTCAGGCAATCGCCCCGATTTATTGGGGAGGAAAGTCCGGACATTTCCTATGTAAATAGGAGCAAAGTAGCGGGTAACTCCCGTCCGTAGTGATGCGCGAGGTGCGAGCAGAGACGCCTTGATTTGAAAAAATCGGGCACCCTTCGGGGTGAGTCTTGATGGAAACATCAAGAGTGAAACGGCTAAATCCTTACTTAAATGCAAGACCGTACTCCGATGCAAAGCATCGGGAATATCTAATTTCTAATATCTAATTTCTAATAAATTTCTAATATTTAATTTCAAATGTCTAAAATTTTTATTCATTGGTTATTAAAAAATTGGGATTTTATTGGAAATTGGAAATTGGTTATTGGTAATTCTGACGCTTTGCGTCGGTTTGTGTCGCTCGATCCCAATGGCAACATTGGGATAAGATAAATGATTGTCCCAGACAGAATCCGGCTTATCGGTTGGCTTGATAAATTATAAGCTTAAAGACTTTGCAATTATTATTTTTGTAAAAAAATGAAAAAACGCAGCGAATTATTTTTTAGTGCAATTCAGGTTCCAATGGATGCTGCTATGTTATTGTTGGCAGCACTGAGTGCATTTGCGATCAGAAATATTCCAGAGATTATAGCGCTTAAGCCAAAGCTGTATAATTTTCCACTGGATAGTTATTTGAATATTATTTTAACAATAATTCCTTTGGCACTCCTTATTTACGCTGTGGAGGGATTGTATAATATTAAAGTTACTAGAAAGTTTTGGTATGAGGCAATGAAAGTTTTTTCAGCCACTTCTATTGTACTTGTTGTTATTATTGTCACAATATTTCTTAAGCGAGAATGGTTTTCATCTCGCTTTATAATTCTTGCTGGTTGGATTCTAACTGTTGTATATGTGACAATGGGCAGATATATCTTGCAAAAGATTCAAAGATATCTCTTGGAAACTAGGGGTATGGGTGTTCATAGACTTCTTTTGATCGGCAGAAACGGTAAAATGGATCAAATTTTAAAATTAATCAAACACAATGCATCCCTGGGATATAAAATTGTAGGGCATATTGAAACGGGAAGCATTAGAGCTATTCGTGAGATAAAAGCTGAAAAAGGTGTTGATGAGATTATTGTTTGCGATGCGTTGCTTACAGATGAAGAACA
The DNA here is from genome assembly GCA_000992325.1 of Parcubacteria group bacterium GW2011_GWD2_38_11. GTDB lineage: Bacteria > Patescibacteriota > Minisyncoccia > Moranbacterales > GWC2-37-73 > UBA12068. Next base: position 14,461 of record LBTZ01000022.1, read on the forward strand.
AGAAAAATTGATTGACTACTGTGCAATCAATAATGTTTCATATAAATTTATTCCAACGAAATTGCAGACTGCAAAGTTTGAAGCAGGAATTTTTAATGGCGAACCTATTATTGAAATCAAGCATACCCCTCTTGAAGGTTGGGGAAAAATATTAAAACGTACTTTTGATATAATCAGTTCAAGTATTTTAATTCTAATCCTTTCTCCGCTGATGCTGCTGGTTTCATTGCTTATAAAATTTGAATCACTTTTTGAAAACAGAAAAGGTGCACCTATTATTTATAAAAATGAACGCATTGGAAGCGATGGAAAGAAATTCAACGTGTTTAAGTTTCGATATATGAAATGGGAGTTTTGCACGGATCCTAATACAAAAGAAGGAAAGAAGGCGTTGGAATATGAAAAGGAATTAATTGAAAAATTGAGCATTAAAAAAGGTCCTCTTTATAAAATTAAAAATGATCCTCGCAAAACAAGGGTGGGTGCATTTATTGAAAGATATTCTATTGATGAACTGCCGCAATTTTTCAATGTACTGTTTGGGGATATGAGTTTGGTTGGTCCTCGTCCACATCAGGAAAGGGAAGTTGAAAAATATAATGAATATCACAGGCGTTTGCTCACCATCAAGCCGGGAGTAACGGGGATGGCGCAGGTTTCCGGCCGCTCTGATCTTGAGTTTGAAGATGAATATAAATTGGACGTGTTTTATATTGAAAATTGGTCACTTTGGCAGGATATCCAAATTTGCCTTAAGACAGCCTTAGTTTTGTTTAAAAAAAGGAAGAATTGACAAAAACTGTAAAATAGACTATAATTAGAGGTAGAGAGGATTAAAAGGAGAATGGTTTGGTCGACTGTTTTTCGCAATCTTTCTCGGTATTAACCAGTAATTAATGAAACACAATTATGACAGAAGTAAGACCCACAGACCAGGAATTTTTAGAGTTTGCTGTAAAAGCGCTCGTTGATAACCCTGGAGATGTAAAGGTTGAAAGAAAAATTGATGAAATGGGAGTTCTCATTACGTTGGATGTAAATCCTGCAGATATGGGAATGGTAATCGGCCGAGAAGGTCAGACCGCAAAAGCCCTTCGTACAATTTTGAGAGTTATTGGTGCTTAAGATCAACGAACCAGAAGGTTCTCTTCGCGGAGAGCGAACACCTAGACCAGAGGCTGCGCCAGTTGCGCCAGCTCCAGAAGTGAAAAAGAGTATTGATGACGTTCTTGGAGATATGAACATCTAATAGACTTTCAAATCTATATATAATAAAAACCTCGATGAAAGTCGAGGTTTTTATATTGCAAAAATTGTCATTCCGGACTTGATCCGGAATCTAGCATTTCACACGAGACTCTTTTCCACATTTCTTTTTCCGCAAAAGAAACCTGGAGGTTTGAAAGTCACCCAAAGGGTGATCAGCCTCTGGCTGAAAATACTGTGGCAAACTCATTTTGTCATTCCCGTGAAAACGGGAATCCAGGCCCGCATTTTGAACCTGGATCCCCAGTCAAGCTGAGGACGACACTGCTGTGTCGATTTCTTAACGCTTATCACTCGTTTTTTACCCACGTACTTCATATGGTGCAAAGGAATGCGGGATGCAAATACATTAGATATTACTCTAGATAAGTGTGTATTGATGAAATTAAATAGAGCGAACCGGTTATGACGACTGGTTTTTTTGATGCGCGAATAGGCTTGATAATTTCAGATTTTTTGTTTCCGATGATTGAAAACTTTTTGAATTTTTGGGATTTGAAAAACGCTGAAATTTCTTGATTGTCGATAGAATTCCAGTGATTATCCATTCCTGAAGTGGAAAATTGTGTGAGCAGGATTTTGTCTGCTAGTGGGATGATATATTTTAGCATTACTTTGAAATCCTTGCCTTTCTTAAAAGCGACAACGAAAGTGAATTTTTGTGAGGGATAAATTTTGGCAAGATTGCTGGTAAGAGCTTTCATTTTTTGCGGATTGTGCGCACCGTCGATGATCAATGCTTTGTCATTAATTTTGCGAATTTCTAATCTCCCAGTGACAGTGATATTTTCGAGCGCATTGCGCAAAGATTTTTCATTGACATCAAATTTGTCACGCGCTGATAATATTGAAAGGCAAGCGAGTGCGAGTGAACAGTTTTCAGCTTGATGAATTCCAATCAAGCCTAAATGGATATTTTTTAAAGATAGTTTTTTTTCTTTGTCATTCCGGGCTTGACCCGGAATCCAGCCGGACTTTATAGTTATATTGCTAACCGATGATTTTAATAAAGGCCGGATTCCCGTTTTCACGGGAATGACACAATGAAAATTAAAAACAGTTTCATTAGCGGTTGACGAAATGATGGAATAATTTTTCTTATTTAAAATGTTCAACTCCGCATTTTTTTTCTCGCACCTCGTCTTTATTGTATTGATGACTGATGACTGATGACTGATGACTGAATTCCTAGTTCCTATAATTCCAGCTTTTTCAGAAGCGATCTTGGAAATAGTGTTTCCGAGAATTTGAGTGTGATCCAATCCTAGTTTTGTGATGATGCAAATTTTGTTTTTACTGGTGACTGTGTTGGTCGCATCCAGTGTTCCGCCAAGCCCTGTTTCCATCACAGCGTAGCCCAGTTTTTCTTTGGCGAACATAAAAAAAGCGAGAGCAACATTTATTTCAAAAAAAGTTGGCATACCATATTTACATTTTTCCATTTTTAAAATAATTGGCAAAATTTGGTTGAAATATTTAAGAACCAGTTTTTCATTTGCCAACTGATTGTTGATTTGCATTCTTTCGCGGATATCAAAAACGTGAGGAGAAATAGAGAGTCCCACAGAAAATCCTTGGCTTTGCAATATGTGGCTAATAAGGTGTGCAGTCGAGCCTTTGCCAGAAGTCCCAGCTATGTGGATAACTCTGATTTTGTTTTGAGGATTTTTGAGTAATTTCATGAAATATTTAGCTCTTCTTAAACCAATATCTCCCATAAACAAAGCCTCCCTCGTTGGAATACGGGTTTGTATGAAGGCTTCAAATTGTGCCAATGTTGTAATTTTCATGTCCTGCTATCATAACGGTTCATTCATAAAAAGACAAATTTTAAATGTCGATGGAGTAAATTTTTTAAAAATATTTTCCAGCAAATACTATCATGCTCGATAGTGTGATAGTATTTGCCAATCATTACAAACGTCTTTGTGTATTGACTTATTTTGTTTTTGGTGTTAGTTTGGTTTCAATCGAAGGAAGGCTTGTTGATACGGTGTTTTGCGCGAATATCGTTCAGCATTAACCTGTCCTTTTGTTTTGCTCTAGGGTGGACCCCGCCATGTAACCCGAAACCCTGGAGCGAACCGAATGGGTGCGTGAGGGAGTCGCATTTTGTGCGACCATGGCGGGAATTCTTTAAAAATCCAAAAAATTGGAGAAAGGAGGCATCATGTCTGATGACAATCGGTATCCTGAATATGTGCAGATTGAATTTGAAAAATATTTCAAGCGTTTACAGGAAGAAATTGATTGGTCAATGGTGCTTCCGAAATTTTTTCGAAAAGATCAATTGAAAAAAGTTCAAGGCGCTGCCTATGCATGTTGTCCGTTTCACAAAGAAAGAACGGCCTCAATGCGCTTTCACTTTGCTTATCAAATTTTTCATTGCTTTGGATGCGGTGCTGCAGGAAGTCCATTTATTTTTATTGCAAAGATAAAAGGAGGATCTCTTGAAGCAATGCTATTTATTAAAAAGCACTTTCGGATTCCTTTGCCATTTTCCAGAAAACAATGGCGAGCAATAAAAACAGAAATGGCGATGAAAGAAACTTTAGGATTGAATTCCGATTTTCAAGTAATTGCTCTTGATGAATGGGAAGAATCCTATATGCTCGAGCATGAGGAAAGGGAAGAAATTGAAACTCGGAAATTTAATTTTGAGTTGTCTTGTGTTGATCCAACGGAAGCCTTTTTTGATTCGAGAGATGATTATTTTTTTCATCCCACTACTCAAATAAAGGAAATAAAAAAAGTTAATATTCAAAAAAAAGAAGAACAAGCCTTATTAGATGTGAGTGGGTTATGTTTGAAAAAACTTATAATCATAAGACATGGCATGTATGGTTTTGATGATCGCTTGAACGAACGGGGTCGTCAACAGATGGAAGAGTTATCAAAAAAAATAAATCCACTTTTGGAAGGTGAAGGTACGCTATTGATTTCTTCAACTGCACCTAGGGCATTAGACAGCGCGGATGTACTTGAAGAAAAGTTGTTTTTTGAACTGCGCGAAGATCTTGAGTTATTTTGGTCTGACAATAGTCATAATTGGGATATTGCAGCTGCCACAGAATTTATTCTTGAAAAAGGAAAAGATTATGAGGTGGTGGTTATCGTATCTCATCTGGAGTATTGCGAATATCTCCCATGGCGTTTTATGAAAAAGGTTTTTGGTGTAGATTTCCAAGGTTTTTCCATGAATAAGGGTGATGCTTGTCTGTGCGACCTAAAAGAAGAAACATTGATAAAACTGTAAAATTTGGCAGTCCTTGCATCGCAAGGACTGCTTTTTTCTTTTATTTTAGCCCTTTTTTATTTTAAAAAACCGTGGTAAAATGATAATAGTTATAAGATTGAGAAAGTTGCAAGTTATAAAGCAAGAGCTTGTGATTTTTGTGTTCCTAACTTTATAAACCTTAAGAACCTTACAACTTTACAAACTTTTATATGCGATTTGATATAATTACAATTTTTCCGAAGATTTTTGATAGCTATTTTGGCGAGTCAATTATTAAGCGTGCTAAGGAAAAGGATGCTGTTGAAATTAATGTGCATAATTTGCGAGATTATTCAACCAACAAACATCATAATGTTGATGACACACCATATGGTGGTGGCGCTGGAATGGTGATGCAAGTCGAGCCAATTTATCGAGCAGTGGCTGACATTCAGAAAGCCAATTTGAAAACCAGAACAATTTTGTTTTCTGCTAAGGGAAAGAGATACAAACAAAAAGATGCAAAAAGATTGTCCCAATATGACCAGCTTATTTTTGTTTGTGGAAGATATGAAGGTGTTGATGAAAGAGTGGCACAGTTTGTCGTTGATGAGGAAATTTCCATTGGAGACTTTGTGCTGACTGGCGGCGAAATTCCGGCAATGTTGGTGGTGGACTCTGTCACGAGATTGCTGCCAGGAGTTTTGGGTAATGATCAAAGCGCAGTTGAGGAATCGCACAGCGAAGAAGGCTATTTGGAATTTCCACAATATACTAAACCGGAAAAATTTTTAAAGTGGGAGGTGCCTAGCGTGCTGCTTAGTGGAAATCACAAGGAAATTGAAAGATGGCGAAAGGGAAACTCAAAGAATTTGAAATTTAAAATTTGAAATTCGAAATCAATTTTTAATAAATAAATTTTCAATGTTTTTAAAATTAAGACATTGGAATATTAGTATTTGATTAAAAATTTCAAATTAAAAATTAAAAATTTGATAGTCAAAATAAAAAGGTAAAACTTTATTATTTAGAGATGTTGAAATAAGTAGAATATTATATAGAAGCGACCAATATGCAAACAAAATTAGGAGATAGGACATTACTGATAGTTGTTTCGTCGTTGCTTGTTTTCGGGCTTATTATGATCGCAAGTGCTGGTGTGATTTATTCAGAGACCAGATTTGCTGATGAATATTATTTTTTCAAGCATCAATTGATTTACGGAGTTCTGCCGGGAATTTTCGCTTTGTATTTTTTTTCTAAACTTGACTATCATTTTTGGAAAAAAGTTGCCGTGCCATTATTTTTTCTTGCGGTTATCTTTTTAATTTTGGTTTTTGTCCCTGGTGTTGGGTCGCGAGTGTATGGCGCAAGTCGTTGGATTCAACTTGGTCCATTTTCTTTTCAACCTTCCGAAATGACAAAATTAGCAGTAATAATATATCTCGCTGCTTGGCTTGAAAGTCGTGGAATACAGAGAATTAAAGATGTTTTTGAGGGAATGTTGCCGTTTTTAGGAATAATAGGCTTGCTTGCTTTTTTGATTATGAAGCAACCAGACACTGGAACATTGGGTGTTATTATTCTCACTTCTTTTGCTATTTTTTTTATTGCTGGGGCTCGTCTTTCGCATCTTGCTTCAATGGGAGTTTTTGGGATGTTGGCGCTTTGGATTCTTGTTAAAATTGAACCATATCGATTTAATCGAATTTTGGCGTTTCTTGATCCGAGCGCTGATCCGCAAGGAATTGGTTATCAAATAAATCAAGCATTGTTAGCTGTTGGCAGTGGTGGTTTTTTCGGTGTTGGCCTTGGCCATTCCAGGCAAAAATTTAATTATTTGCCAGAGCCAGTCGGGGACAGTATTTTTGCAGTTTTGGGCGAAGAAATTGGGATGATGGGTGCGATGATTTTGATTGCGCTGTTTGTTGTTTTAGCAATGAGAGGAATAAAAATTGCTAAAAATGCCCCTGATATGTTCGGCAGACTTATGGCAACAGGAATTACATCTTGGATAATATTGCAGGCATTTATTAATATCAGCGCTAATATTGCACTGGTGCCACTTACGGGAATTCCGCTTCCATTTATTAGTTATGGCGGAACATCACTTGTATTCTTGATGTCAGCGGTTGGAATTTTGCTTAATATATCCAAACATTCAAATTTGAATAACTAGCAATTTATGCTGGATTTATTGCGCGTTTGTTGCTATACTGAGTATATAAATACAATTTTCAATTCACAATTTTCAATGCATAAATTTTCAAACATTTGGAAATTTGGTCATTGGAAATTGTTTAGAAATTGGAAATTAAAAATTAGAAATTATTTAAAAGTATGCGAATAGTATTAACTGGTGGAGGCACAGGAGGACATTTGACACCGCTTGTTGCAGTGGCTGATAAATTAAAATCCAAACTTGGTAGTGAAGCTGAGATTCTTTACATTGGTTCTGGAGCTGAAATGGAAAAAAAAATAATGTCTGAAGAGGGAATTCCAGCAAAATTTGTTGTTACTGGGAAAATGAGACGATATTTTTCTTTTCAAAATTTTGTTGATTTTTTTAAAGTCCCGATTGGTTTTGTGCAATCATTATGGATATTACTTCGTTTTATGCCGGATGCTATTTTTTCCAAAGGAGGTTATGTGGCAGTGCCGATTGTGCTGGCAGGTTGGATATATCGTATTCCGATTATGATTCACGAATCTGACAGTGCACCAGGAATTGCAAACCAATTTTTGTCTAAATTTGCCAACAGGATTGCGGTGGCATATCCAAGCGCTGGGGAATATTTTCCTAAGGAAAAAACAGCATTAGTTGGAAATCCAATACGTTTTCAAATAACCGAAGGTGATGCCAAAATATTGCGACAAGAAATTGGTTTTACCGAGTCGCGAAAAACACTTTTGATATTAGGTGGTTCACAGGGATCGCGTGTTATTAATGATGCAATTGTTAAAATCCTCCCGCAACTCCTGCAACATTTCCAGATTGTTCATCAAACCGGACAAGAACATTATGATGATGTTTTGCGTGAAGCCGCTTTCGTTGGTGTTAAAGCTGGGCACAATGGATATTATGCTGTGCCGTTTATGAATGCCAATAAACTTCGAGATGCTTTTGCTTTAAGCGATTTGGTTATCAGCAGAGCTGGTGCAACATTTATCACGGAAATAGCAGCAAATGGAAAGCCGGCAATCTTAATTCCAATTTCTGAAAGTGCAAATGATCATCAGCGTATGAATGCTTATGCGCTTGCGCAAATTGGAGCGGCGCTTGTGTTGGAAGAGGCAAATCTTGGCGAACACATTTTACTTGAAAAGATAAATTATATTTTAAATGATAATGAATTGCAGCAAAATATGGTTGAGAAAATTAAAACTTTTTATCACCCAACCGCTGCAGATGTCATTGCTAATGGTATTATTGAAATTGCTCGCTTATAAGCGAGCACACAGATGAATGCGGATTTGAAACTGATGTACACGGATAACGAAGTTGAAAAGTGTAGCCCGTTTAATTTCTGGATTATCTGTGATCTGTAAAAATCTGTATTTAATCAGTATTTAATCCGTCTAAATCAGTTTTTAAATATATGGAAATTAAAGATATTAAAAAAGCTTATTTTATCGGTATTAAGGGTGCAGGTATGACTGCTGTGGCTCAAATTTTGCAAAGCAGAAATATTGAAATTTCCGGCTCCGATACGGGCGAGGTTTTTTATACTGATGCGATATTAAAACGTTTGAAAATCCCATACTACGAGGAATTTATAGCGCGGCATATTCCAAGCAATGTTGATGTTGTTATTTATTCCACTGCTTACAACGAAGGAAATAATGTTGAAATGGCTGAGGCTAAAAAGATGGGTGTTTTGATGCTGAGTTATCCTGAAATTTTGGGACTTTTGTTTGCTGAAAAACTGGGCATTGCAGTTTGCGGAACACACGGAAAAACAACCACCTCAGCTATGCTTGCCAGTGCTCTTGCCCAAGCAGAATTGGAGCCCAGTGCAATTGTTGGAAGCAATGTTATTTCGTGGGAGGGAAGCGCGCTTTCGGGTAGTGGAGAATATTTTGTGGCTGAAGCTGATGAATATCAAAACAAACTTCGTTTTTATCAGCCGTGGTCCGTGATTCTTACAAGCGTTGATTGGGATCATCCAGATTTTTTTCCAGATTTTATTTCCTATAAAAAAGTGTTTCAGGATTTTGTGAAAAAAATTCCCAAAACAGGTTTTTTGGTGGTTTGGGGGGATAGTAGTGACACTTTGGAAGTTGCCGACAGTGCAAATTGTAATTTGCTTACCTATGGATTTGGGGAAGATAATGACTATAGAATAATAAACAACAGACAACAAACAACAGACAACAAAGTCATACAGAGATTTGAAGTTGAATATGATGGAAAAAATTTGGGAGAATTTAGTTCGCCACTTTCCGGTAAACACAATATTTTAAACGCCGCTTCTGTTATTGCACTTTCTCATAAAATGGGATTGGATTTGGAAAAAATAAAAAAATCCCTGAATGAATTTGAGGGAACCACGAGACGTTTTGAATATATTGGAAAATACAAAGAAGCATTGCTTATCGATGATTATGCTCATCATCCAGATGAAATCAAAGCAACGCTTGCTGGCGCCAAAGATCGCTTTGAAGGAAAAAGAATCTGGACAGTTTTTCATCCGCACACTTTTTCTAGAACAAAAGCTTTGCTTCAAGACTTTGCTCAAAGTTTTGATAACACTGAGCGTGTTATTATTATTGATACGTATGGAAGCGCGCGCGAAACCGGTGGGGAGGCCACTTCTGAAGATCTGGTAAAATTGATTAATAAATATAATTATGACAAAGCCGAATATATTCCAAGTATAGAAGAGGCTACGCAGTATCTGAAAGAAAAGTCAGGAGAATATGATGTGCTTATTACTATGGGTGCAGGAGATGTTTGGAGGGTTGGACAAGCACTTAAAGAATAAATTTAAAATTGCTTTTATCTTGGAAAATGTTAAAATTGAATTATCAGCGTGTGTCATCCCGCACTTGATGCGGGATCCAGTCAGTCTCACAAGTTAGGCATAGTTCTGGATTCCCGTTTTCACGGGAATGACAATAACGTTAATTTTTTTAAAAATTCATTATTCAGAAAAATTAAAACATTTTAAATAAATTTTGAATTTATGCAGCAAAAAATAATAATGTACACAGATGGTGGTTCAAGAGGAAATCCCGGACCAGCGGCAGTTGGTGTGTACATTGAAACTTTGAATAAAAAAATTGGTGAGTGTATTGGAAACAGAACAAATAATGACGCCGAATACGAGGCTTTGATTTTAGGCTTGCAAAAAGCTAAGATATTTTTAGGCAAAGATAAAGCTAAGAAAACCGAGGTGGAATGCTTTTTGGATAGTGAACTGGTTGTAAAACAACTGAATCACGAGTATAAACTTAAGGAACCACGCATACAGCAATATTTTATTGAAATTTGGAATTTGATGTTGGAATACAGCAAGGTTACTTTTGTGCATATTCCGCGGGAGAAAAATAAGATTGCAGATGCACTTGTTAATGAGGCGTTGGATAATCAATGCAAACAAAATTCACTGTTATAATCCTTGTGTCATTCCCGTGAAAACAGCCTGCCCGCCTTTGGAGGGGGAATCCAGGTTACGTGTTTATTTATTAAGTCGTTGATATAAAGCGGGGCTGGATTCCCAATCAAGTTGGGAATGACAATATTATAAAGAATTAAATCAAAAAATAGCTTATGTCTAAAATAAAAAAATATTCAATTTGGATTATAATTCTAGCTGCAGTTGTTGGCAGCATCTTTTGGTATGTGAAAAGCAAAAAACCCGTCACGACTTATACGACTGCTGAAGCGACAAAAGGAAATCTCGCGCAAACAGTTTCGGTGACTGGGGATTTGGTGGCAAAAGATGAAATTACTCTTAATTTTGAATTAGGCGGAAGGGTGAGTAGGGTTTTTGTTAAAGAAAGTGATCAGGTTGCAGCGGGAGACAAGATTGCAACACTGACGGACGCGACACTTCAAAAGCAGGTTGATCAGGCAAAAGCCGGTCTTGATCAAGCAATTGCAACATCTGGTTCTAATAGCGATACTTTGCGCGAAGCAAAAGTAAGTCTTGATAATGCCGAGGATTCACTGGATCAAACAAAAAAATTAAATGATGAAACGGTTGCTTCTGCAGAGCAGACAGTTGAAAATGCACAAAAAGCTTATGACGATACGTTGGATTTTTATAATAGCAATGTTTCAAAACAAAACAAGATTACGCTTACAAATGCTGAAAATGCACTTGCAAGTGCCAAGCAAGCGCTGAAAACTTCCAAAGAACAAACAGACCTTTCTGAAATTTCAGCGGACAATGCTGTTTCCAGTGCTAAGGCCAGAGTTAAAACAGTTGAATCTGATTTTGCCAGAAATGCCAGAAATGCTCAAGTTGCCGCAGCTCAAGCCGTATATGATATGGCTGTTCTTAATTTGAACAGAGCAACTCTTATTTCCCCGGTAAATGGAATTATTACTGAGGTTAACAATAAGCCGGGTGAAATTCTTGGAACTGGTGTGATTAAGGAAACATTTTCACGTGTAATGTCACTTGATATGATTATTCAATCACAGGTTCCTGAGTCGGATATTGTAAAGGTAAAACTTGGCCAACATGCTAGCGTCACTTTTGATGCGCTTACGCCAGAGGATATTTTTGATGCAGAAATTATTGAAATAAATCCAGCTTCAACAAATGTACAAGGGGTTGTTTATTATAATATTAAGCTTAAACTCAACACTCTTGATATTAGGGTGAAACCTGGAATGAGCTTGAATGTTGACATCAGAACTGCTGAAAAAAATGAGGTCATTATGATTCCAAGCCGCGCAATCAAAATTGAAGAAAATAAAAAGTATGTGGAAATTTTGAAAGTTGATGGAATTACCACGGAAAAAGTTTTTATTGAAACTGGATTAGAAGGGGATGATGGAATGATAGAGGCGAAATCGGGACTTAAAGGTGGAGAGAAGGTCGTGACATTTCAAGTGATGAAGTAGCGGAATTGTCATTCCCGTGAAAACGGGAATCCAGGTTATGTATTGATTTGTGTGATAAAATTTGTTTCCACATTTCTTTTTCCGCAAAAGAAACCTGGAGGAAAGAAAACTCGCACCGGATGAAGATACTGTGGCAAAAACTTCGTTCTTCGCTAAAATTTACACTGCGTGCCTTCGCTTGCTAGCGGGCACTACGTTTCAAAATTTTTTAACGCTCATCACTCGTTTTTTGCCTACGTACTTCATATGGTGCAAATGGAATGCAGATACAAGAAATACTTTGAAAATTTTTATATAAAAAAGCCCGCGTATGTTAACTGTGAAAGATTTCACAATTAATTTCCGCGGGGTTCTGAGCTGGGTAAAAAATATTGAATTCTATTTAAGGAAAATATGTTATCGATGCAACCATCGCTGCTTCAGTTGCGATTTCAGAGTCGCTCCTGTCCTCAGCCCGGCAACCTTTTTGCAAGAAAATAATTGATCCATCATCTTTTATTTCCTTGATTGTATATTCGGGTGAAGTTATTTTTTCTCCTGAGAGCAGGTTGAAGGATTTTATACCGCTTCCGTTGTGTGTTTTTTGAATAATCTCCCGTATCATTTCTAATTGCATGTTTCCTCCTTGGCTTCTTTGAGCCATTTGTGATATTTGACTGCTAACGAACTGTAATATTCTATTATACTCCAAAATAGCCAAAAAGTCAAGCACGCGCTAAGGCGCGAGTAAAAAGCTTTTAAAGTTTGTAAAGTTCATAAAGTAAATAAGATATGAAATTGATAGAAGTTGAAAATTTGGTTAAAACTTACGACAGTGAAGGCGTGCAGACTCAGGCAATGAGGGGTCTGACTTTTACGATTGAAAAAGGGGAATTCGTTTCCATTATGGGACCAAGTGGTTCTGGCAAATCAACTTTGATGCAGATTTTAGGGATGTTAGATCGGCCTTCTGAGGGGGTGTATCTTTTTGAGGGAAAGGACATAAACTCTTATTCTGATGATGAATTGTCAAAACTTCGAAATAAAAAAATTGGTTTTGTTTTTCAATCTTTTAATTTGCTTCCGCGCACTACAGTATATGAAAACACGGAGCTTCCACTTCTTTACGATGAAGATCATTTGGAAGTGCATAATGAGGAAAAAATAAACAAAGCCCTTGAGGCTGTTGGAATGAGTCATCGCACGCAATATCTTTCTAATCAGCTTTCTGGCGGCGAAAAGCAGCGTGTGGCCATTGCGCGCGCTCTTGTTAATGACCCAGAGGTTATTTTTGCTGATGAACCAACGGGAAATCTGGATTCAAAATCAGGACTTGCTGTGATGAGAATTTTGCAAAAACTCAACAATGAAGGACACACTGTTATTTTGGTCACTCATGAAACTTATACCGCGCAGCATGCTAAACGTATCTTGAATATGAAAGACGGAATGGTTGTTTCTGACGAATTGGTGAAGGATCGCTTAATTGCAGATGGGGAAGGAGAACTTTTAAAGTAATTTCCAATAACCAATTTCCAATTTCCAATAAATTCGCCATCCGGCGAAATTGCAATACAGTGAAGTTGTTTTTATTTTGGTTTGAAAATTTAAAGAATTAAAAATTGATTGAAAATTGAAAATTGTGAATTGAAAATTATAAATTTGATAAAACGCACAAATCTCTAAAATTACATGAAGCTTTCTAGCCCGATTAAAATATCTTATAAAAACCTGATGGCGGCCAAGTTCCGCTCGTTTTTGACGATTCTGGGGATTATTATTGGAATTGCTTCGGTGATTATCGTGATGGCAATCGGTGCAAGCGCTCAACAACTCATTATTGCGCAGGTTTCAGGTGTTGGTTCGAATCTCGTTGGGGTTTTGCCGGGGGCTTCGGATGAAAAAGGTCCGCCAGCATCTGCGCTTGGGATTGTGACGACAACACTAAAACAACCTGATCTGGATGCTGTTTTGCTGAAAAAAAATGTGCCAAACGCTGTAGCAGCTTCTGGATATGTCAGTGGAATAGGAACGGCAAGGTATAAAAATAATTCTAGGCAGAATAATTTTCAAGGTGTTTCCGCGGATTTTATTAATGTGGAAAAAAACGATTTGGGATCTGGAAGATTTTTTACTAGTGAAGAAAATTCAGGTCTAGCTCGTGTGGCAGTTTTGGGTGCAACTACGGCGAAAGAACTTTTTGAAACTGAGGATCCGATTGGAAAAATGTTTTCTCTTAAAGATGTGAATTTTACAGTGATTGGTGTTTTGGCGCCAAAGGGTGGATCGGCAGTTTCTAATCCTGATGAGTTGGTGTATATGCCATTGCTTACTGCACAAAAAATTCTGCTTGGAATCGACTATCTTAATTTTATGCGTGTTAAGATTGATAATCCTGAAAACATAACTCGCGCAGTTGCAGATATAAAATATACCATCAGGGTTCAGCATAGAATAAAAAATCCAAGCGATGATGATTTTTCAGTGCGGGATACTGCACAGGCACTTAATGTGATCACAAACATAACCAATGTTCTTAAATATTTTTTAGCTGGAATCGCGGCAATTTCTTTGTTGGTTGGAGGGGTTGGTATTATGAATATTATGCTAATTTCAGTTACACAACGTATTCGCGAGGTTGGTCTTAGAAAAGCTGTTGGTGCACGTAATCGTCATATTATCACACAGTTTTTGATTGAATCTGTTTTTATTACTTTGGTTGGTGGCATAATCGGAATTATTTTTGGAATTTTAATATCACTTTTAGCAGCAGTAATTATTAATGCCTTGGGATATGATTGGGAATTTTTGATTTCATTTAGTTCGATTATAATTGCAACGTTGGTTTCAGTGCTGATAGGATTGTTATTTGGACTTTATCCTGCAAAAAAAGCAGCCAAGATTTCACCAATGGAAGCATTGAGATATGAGTAATAGTTTGTAAAGTTTATAAAGTTCATAAAGTTTGTAAGGTTCATAAAGTTTGTAATGTTTGTAAAGTTCATAAAGTTCATAAAGTTTGTAAAGTTTGTAAAGTTTGTAAGGTTCATAAAGTAAAATGAGAAGATTAATATTATCAATTAGGCTTGCATTGCATAATCTGACGAATAATGTCGGCAGGACTGTTTTAACATTGGTTGGAATTGTGATTGGGATTATGTCGGTGATAGTGGTTTCTTCTAGTGGACAAGGATTGAAAAATTATGTGCTTGGCCAATTTGATAGCTTTGGAACTGATGTGATTCAAATTGAAACCAAGGTTCCGGCAACAGGAAAAACTTCTGCGGCAAATGCACAAGGTCAGGCAACTGGAATTCAAATAACCACCCTAAAGATTTCAGACGGGGAAGCATTAGCGAAAATTCCTAATGTGGCAAGTTTTGCTGCGGGGACAATAGGTCAAGAGTTGGTTAGTCACAAGGATGAAAATAAAAGGGTTATGCTTTTTGGTGTGGGTGCAAGTTATCCTGAAGTGGATAGTGCGGTCAAAGTTCAGGAGGGAATTTTTTATGATCAGTCGACAGATGATAGCTTGGGGCAGGTCGCAGTTATTGGTCCTGATATCAAGGAAACTCTTTTTGGCACTGAGGATGCTATTGGAAAATCAATCAAAATTAAAAATATGGATTTTCGTGTGATTGGCGTTTTGGAAAAAAGAGGAGCTGTCACGTTTTTTAATTACGACGAACTTATTTATATTCCAGTACAAACTTTGCAAAAGAAAATTTTAGGTATCGATTATGTGCGTTTTATTACGGTTAAAGTTAAGGATCAAAGCCTCATTGAAGTAACAGTGGCAGATATTAATGACACACTTAAGCGAATTCATCGTACGTATAAACCCGAGCAAGAGGATTATTCAATCACAACTATTCAAGAGGCGCAAAAAATTGTAGAGGATGTTTTTGGAACAATTAATATTTTGCTGCTTGCTCTCACTTCCATTTCTTTGATTGTGGGTGGAGTGGGGATTATGAATGTGATGTATGTGGCTGTATCCGAGCGAACATTTGAAATAGGCCTTAGGAAGGCAGTGGGTGCAAAGGAGAATGATATTCGCAATCAGTTTTTGTTTGAAGCTGTTTTCCTTACGATTGCCGGCGGAATGGTGGGGGTGGTGTTGGGATATGCTATTTCACTTGCTTTTTCTTATATTATCAGTTTGCTTGGCTATACGCTTAATTTTTCCCTTACTTTAAATTCTATTTTAATAGCAGTTGGTTTTTCAGCTGCCACCGGAATCATTTTTGGATATTATCCAGCTTATAAGGCATCAAAACTTTCACCAATGGAGGCGCTTCGAAAGGAATAGGTAATTAGGTGCTAGGTATTAGGTGTTAGGAAATGCGAAATACGTAGTTTGAAATTTGTTAAAACCTAATATCTATAACCTAGAACCTAGCAGAATACTACACAATATTTTCTACAACCTCGCAAGTTGTAGATTTTATGCTGTTATGGTAACATATAAGGACAAATTAATCTGTAAAAAACAGGTTTATTCTGGTCATATTAATGTCAGGATTAAATATAATAATTAAATAATGATAAGTTGTTTCTCCAAGAGAGACTCAAATCTTATTTAACAAGGTAGATGCATCAAGATAAAAAAAGAGAAGAACGTCAGCAAAAGGAAGAATTTGAACAACTTCAGCAAGAAGAATCTTTTGAGCAAGAAGAAGTTCAACAAAGCACACAAGATGAAAATATTGAGGAAAAAGAAAAATTGCAACCAATTGAAAACGAAATGGAGCGTGCAAAAAAGAGAAGACGAGAGGTTGTTTTTGAAATGGCATTATTTTTTGTGCTAGGCGTTCTCCTTGGGGTTACAATGAAAACAGAAGCGATAAAAAAAATTACAATTGGTTTCAATGATTATCAAATAAGTAAACCACTGGAGAGTTATAACATTGCTGATTTGAAGAAAAAGCTTGATGATCAAATTGCAGAGCAGCAGCAGATGCAACTGGAGAGTCAAAATCAGCCGCAACAATAAAATCACAAAAAGACATAATCAGTAACTTGTAACTAATCACTAAAACAATATGGAAGAAGAAAAAAAGGAAATCAACAATGCTTCTATAGGGGAGGTTGTTGAGGAAAAAGAAGTTGAAGAAACAGAAGAAGAAAAAAAGGATAAAAAAATTAAAAATTTGATTTCAGCAGTGATTTTGCTTGCCGGTTTGTTTGGAGGTAGCTTGTTTGTGGATGCAATTCAAATGGCGAGAGGTGGTGGTTTCTCTCAGCGCGTACTTAACGAGGCAGATGTTTTTGCAACAAATGGAAAAACTTGGGTTGCTTTGTGAAAGTCCAAGTGATTTCTGATGACACCTGCGAAGCTTGTGCTCCAGATGAGGTGCTTGTTGGTCTTAAGCAGGCATTGCCAACAATGCAAAATGAAAAAATAGATGCAAATTCGGCTCAGGGTCAAAAACTTATTACTGAGTTTAAAATCAAAACAATTCCAGCTTTTGTTTTTTCTAAGGAAATTGAAAAGACTGAATTATTTGCAAAGGCGCAGCCATTTTTGGATAAGCAAAATAGTGGGTATGCGATAAAATCAGCAGAGGCTGGATTTCCAGTTGGAAAATATGTTTCAGCCCCACAGATTTCAGATAAAGACATTTCTTTTGGCTCAAGTGATGCAAAAGTGAAGGTTGTTACTTTTGGTAATTTTCAAAATCCAGAGGACAAGCAGCTTTATCAGACGGTGATTGCTCCAATGCTTAAAGATTATGGTGAAAAAATTCAATTTTCTTTCAAAAACTATCTTCCACCAACATCTGCTCAGGCAATGAGCGCCGCGCTGGCTGGGTTATGTGCCAACGAACAAGGAAAATTTTTGGAATATGCTGACAAGCTTTTTGCAACGCAAGCTGTTTGGGGAAAAGCTAAGGATGCAGCTCCTTTACTAAAAACATATGCGAATACTGTTGGGTTGAATGCTGCTGATTTTGGAAAATGTCTTGATAGTAAAAAATATCAGGATTCCATAACTGCGACTCTTACTGATGGTCAGAGTTTTGGCATCGCTGCAACTCCGGCAATATTCATTGATAATGAGCTTGAAATAGGCGCTGTAAAATACGAAGATATTAAAAAGAATATTGATCAACAACTTGAGAAATAATGCAACCAATCGTATCTTCTTGGTTGAATATTTTGTTAGCTACATAGATTTCAAAAAAACTCACGCACACATTTAATTATGGCGTGGGTTTTTTGAAAATTTAATGACTGTGTATAAGTTGGCAGGTATCTTTTCGTTGCATAACTTTTCATATTGATGTATAATATTTGCATAGGGGGTTTTCTTTTGATATTTGGTCTTATGATGATTAGATACATCATAATCGCTTGTGTTGTTACGTTTTATTTTAAAAAAAATATAACAGAGGCGGTCAAAATTTTTCGCAGCAGCAAAACTTATAGCTCGCTTATTATTGGCGCTGAAAATTTTGTTAGTTTAATTGCTGAAAAAAGGGTTTGGTTTGTATTGCCAAACAAATTAATAATGTAAAACTCATTTGATTTTTTCTGATGGGTTTTTTAAATTTTAAAAAAAAATAAAATGAAAAAAAATCAAAAGTTTGGTTTTATTGCAATACTCGTACTGCTAGCGAGTTTTGCATCAAGTGCCTCAGCCACCTATAGTCTGCCAGCTGATCGCAGTGTAACTTGGCAGGGTAATGTGGGTGTTTCGGGGGATATTCCAAATAGAACTACCGTGTGCAAAACGCTGAGTCCTTCTGGGGGCGACGATGCGGCTGCCATTCAAAGTGCGATTACTGCCTGTCCAGCGGAACAAGTTGTCAAATTGAATGCGGGAACATTTATCGTAAAGAGTCAAATAAAGTTGAAATCTAAAATTACCCTAAAAGGAGAAGGTATGGGTAAAACTATTATCAAAGGTGCTGCTGGTATGACTGGTAAATCCGTCCTAACTATTGGAACTGGATGGTCATTTGGAACACCATTTAATATAAAAAGTGGCCTGTCAAAAGGCTCGGTTGTCATAACTGTTGCAGCTCCCCATAATTGGGTTGTTGGCGATGTCATAGTTGTTGATCAATTAAATAATCCATTGGGTGATCCTCCTGTGACAAATGTTGGTAATGGACCGAGTGTTCCAAATTGGACAGGAAGATCTGGAGGAACTCGTTCGCTAGGACAGATGATAAAAGTCACAAAGGTTCCGACTACAACCTCTGCAGAATTGGAAATTCCTCTGTATTGGAATTATAATTCTAGCCTGTCCCCACAGGCGACCAAAATCAGTGGCTTAATTCAGAAGGCTGGTGTGGAGGATTTGACGGTTGATAATAATGATAGTGCAAACATTGGTCAAACTGATGCTAGTGGAGGAACAATAACGATCAATGCGGCTGAAAACTCTTGGCTTTATCGAGTTGAAGGTATAAAATCCTGGGAGTCATTGCTTAGAATTCAAGCTGCTTATCGTAACACCATCAGAAGTTGCAAGTTTCATGAGGTGTCTTCCAATACTTACATAGCCGAAACTAAACAGCGTGGCTATGGAGTAACTTGGTATTATTTTGCTTCTGGTAATTTGTTTGAGAATAATCAGTTATATCATTTTGGAGGCAATTTCTTCACAAGCGGGCAATTTTCGGGCAATGTGGTTGCTTATAACTCGATAAAAAATTCAGTTATAGATCCAACCTCTGCAAATTTTACGCGGCAAATGTTACTCAATCATGGCGCTCATGCAATGATGAATTTGTATGAAAGTAATGATATGGATGCCAGAATTGCATCGGATTTTTATTGGGGCACATCTAGTCATAATACTTTTTTTCGCAACCGAGTCAAAAACGTGGCTGGAAAAACGGGTGGTGTTTGGCTGGTTGATTTGATAAAAAATTCATATTATTTCAATTTTGTTGGAAATGTTTTAGGGGTCGTGGGGGTAGAAACTGCTTATGAACAGGATGGCGTGACACTTACGGGCAAAAAATCAGTTTATCGTTTTGGTTATGAGCAGGATGGCGACGGCAGTCCTACGGGAAATGATTCAAAAGTAAGGCAGGTTACTCTTCGTCATGCAAATTGGAGCAGTATCACTGATCCTGTTGGTCCACTTAAGGGGGCTGCTGGAATTATGTGGAATGGCAGTGATGATCGCACTTTGCCGACATCTTTCTATTTGACAGCTAAACCAACTTGGTGGGGAAATGGTGCTTGGCCAGCAATTGGTCCTGATCTTAATCCAATGACTAATGATATTCCGGCTATATCATTAAATACTACTCCAATAACTCCAACAACTCCAACCATCCCAACAACTCCAACTCCAACCCCAACTTCTGTTGGTTGTAATACTCTTACTTTTGTTTCTGGATTTACAAATCCTGTTTCTGTTGACGCTAATGTTACTTATAATATGAGTTGTGATTATGGACTCGGAAATATAAATTCAATCAAGGCGAATAATGATTTGGGCAGTTGCTCATTTGCGGGATTTGTGGGAACGGCGGCAACCTTCACTTGCAATGCTGGCATCGCTGGAACTCGCGTTAATACTTGTTCTCTAATTTCTGGAACTACAGCCAACACGTGCGCACAAACAAACCAGATCAATACTGTGGCAGTTGGCAGTGCTCCTGTCGCTGTTACATATTCCTTAGTAAATTTTACAAATCTTAACAGTGATTGGCTTAAGACTGTAACTTCTCCTGCAGATGTGAACCAGGATGGAAATGTAAATGCTAGAGACTTGGGAATTATGATGAGTAATTGGAAATAATTTTTCCATAATTAGCAATACAATTTTTTGAAAAAATAAATATGAATAATGAAAAAAAACAGCGACCAATCGACAATTTAACCAGTGAGTCATATGGCTGGCTAAAAAAAAGTTGGACAATTGTTAAAAAAAATGATCTTCGTTGGTGGCAAACAGCTTTCATTCTTGCATTTTTTGCAGGCCTGTTTATCGCAATTGTTGTGGCCACAAGGTTGCAGATACAAACCAGCTCTGTGGCTAGTGGTGAGCAAGCAACACTTTCACTATATCCGGCAAACGCATCGGTTGTTGTTGGAGAATCTTTCAGTTCTGATATTATGTTGGACACAATGGGAAGTAATGTGGTGGCAGCAATGGCTGTTGTTTATTATAATCCTGATATTTTTGAGCTAACTAATTATAGTACTTCGAATTCAATCTTTGCTGCGGGTAATGCTTGTGTATATAATGGTAAGCCATGTCAAATTATTAATAATGATCCATCCAGCGGAAAAATTGTTATAACCTTGGCAAAACCGAGACCAGGGGTAAATGCTGCTTCGGGTAAAATTGCTACACTGAATTTCAAGGCACTTAAAGCAATTTCAGCTTCTACTATAAAAATTAATTTCACTTCAGTTGGAGAATATGCTGATTCAAATGTAATTTTGGATGATGGTAAGGGAACGGATATATTAGCATCAGTAGCAAGCACAACCATAGCTGTTGCATCCCCATTAGTAACTTGTACAAGTTTTTCATATTCTGATTGGGGAGTGTGCTCTTCTAGTGGAATTCAATCTCGCACTATTGTGTTGGGTGGTCCTGCTGGATGCACTGGTGGAAGCCCTGTTTTGACACAGTCGTGTTCTTACGTTGAACTGACAACCACTGCCAATACCTGCACCAGTTTTGTATATTCAACTTGGAGTAAGTGTGTGTCTGGTTTTAAAACACGCTCTATTAAAAGTAGCCTTCCTGTAGGTTGCACCGGTGGCAATCCTTCGCTGACTATTGCTTGTCCAATAAAAAACGTTAGAAAATAGTTTTTAATGAATTTTTCTTATGAAATGTTTTTATGCTACCAAAAAAGCTTTTACGCTCATTGAGCTTTTGATTGCTATTGCAATTATTGGTATTTTAGCCTCGGTTGTTTTAGTTAGCACAAGCGATGCCCGCAAAAAAGCTAAGGATGTTTCAATTATACAATCCACCTATTCAATGATGTCGGCAGCGAATATTGATGGCGTGGGTGGTAACTATTCTCCCTGGTTTGCTGGTAGTGATCCGATCCCGGCTAATCGTGGAAATATTAATTCTGTTGCTGATTGTGATTTGTACTTCAATTTGGCATATCAGGCGACAGCAAAGGCGGCATGCAAAAAAATTATAACTGATATAAATGGTTCTGTCGCAAGACCACTATGGGTGGGTTCGTGGGAAACTCCAACTTTCGGAAAATATTATTCAATCGTGGCTTGGCTTCCAAGCGCTGGAAAATATTATTGCATAGGATCAAATGAAAAAAATTCAAAAGAAACAGTTGCTGATGGTAGTGGATGTGGTGGCATAGCTAATAAATGGCTATGTCCTGGCTGCCCAGGCGCACTTAAAGCTACTGATGGCAAATAGTTTTTTTTGATTATTTTTTGTAGTTTTGCCTTTAGAATAAAATATGAAATTTTTTTATGTTACTAAAAAAGCTTTTACGCTTATTGAATTATTGATTGTTATTGCAATCATAGGTATTTTAGCCTCGGTTGTTTTAGTTAGCACAAGCGATGCTCGCAAAAAGGCGAAAGATGCATCTATTTTAAGTTCCGTTCGCTCACTTTATGCTGCAGCGCAGGTTGATTCTTTGGCAGCTGGTAATTATTTAAATTGGTACACAATAAATAATCCAACTAGTAATGCTTGTTCAGTTACAACCGAGGCTCAATGCGACAATTATTTTGGTAGCACATCAAATCCAGCCTCGGCAAGGGCTGCTTGTAAATCTATAGTTAGAAATTCTGGCTTTGATGGAACTCAGCTTGGTGGAGCTCTGTGTATATGGTCTCAGAAAGTGCCATTTAGTATTTATACTGATATTCAAATAGGGGCGTGGCTACCAGCGAAAGATCGCTATTATTGCATTGGGTCTAATGGACAAACTTCAATGACTGAAACAAAGGATGGTCACGGTTGCAGTGCGGTTCAGCACTGGAGATGTCCTGGCTGCGCGTATGACCCCACTTCGGCGCTTTGATCTCGCTAAGTTTTTGTTGTGTTTTTTTGTGTTCTTGACAGGCTTCATCTGAATTGTTAAGATATTCTTATCTTTATGCAAAAACAACTCCAAAAATTTTATACATTTAGCTTCTTTTGGTTTACTGGCCGCCAAGGTCTGTTTGTTTTTGCGAATAATGAATAAATAAAAAAATTCATTGACCGCAGACATAAGCTGACCTTGATGGGTCAGTTTTTTGTTTTTTCAGGGTTAATTGTTTTTTTTAAAATTTAGCAATCTTTCAAAAGGAGGCAGCAAAATGAATGAAGAAAAATCTGGTCTTATGGTGTTTGAAGCACTGGGAGTTAATTGTTGTGATTGTGGGTTTAGTTTGACGGGGCACATATTCCAAGGGGGTGCTGAAATTTGCTCAAAAATAGAACAAGAACTTCGCAAAGGCACTCTGGGTATAGATGTTCAAGCTGAAGAGATTCATTTTGTTTTTGAGGGTGTTAAGATCACTTTTACCGAAAGACCAGAGCGTCTTTTGGCGATCAAACAGATGTTGCAACCCGAAAGACATCTTAATTTTAAACCCAGTGGCGATTCTAATTACAAAGGTTTTATTTTGATGGCAGGTGATTGAGGACATTTTTTGCAAATGCAAAAGATAAAGTCAAAAAGGGATTCGAAAATTCGAATCCCTTTTAAATTTGAGCTGGAAAAATTTTGAAATTTTAAAGGGAGTTTTGCGTTGCAAAACTCCCTTTGGCTACTTTTTTTTGAGTGCAAGCATCTGTTCAGATGCCTTGTTCAATTCTTCTTCGATGGGTTTTTCAAGATCCAGTATATGTGTGGCAATTGTCACGCTAATTGGAATCTTTTTGTATCCATACGCGGGATTTTCAATAGGAACAGCTAGTGCGTGGATATTGTTGATTCCAACTTCCAATCTTTTTTTAATGTAATCTGTTTTTCGAACATTTCCTGGTGATGTGTTTTCATATAAGATGATCATTAAAAATTCATCTCCTCCGAAACGACAACCAGGCTCCTCCCTGCGCGCAGTTTCGTGAATAGCTCGAGCAACTTCAATGATAGCCCTGTCGCCGCCGTTGCTGTGTCCAAACTCTGAGTTAATATCCTTTAATTTATCCAAATCGATAAATAAAATGTGGATCTCTCCCTTTGTTCGCTTTGCTTTGGCGGAGTATTGCTTGAGGGTCCTCACGATACCTCTGCGATTCAAAAGCCCCGTGAGATGATCTTCCATAATCAACTCCTCAATCGAATACAATTTTTCCAATAGCAAGTCCTTTTCGTTTTCCCAGTTTAGTTCGGCATTTTTTACTGTCAGGAATTCTTCATTAAGTTTCTTATGCTTATATTCAGATCTTGCTTCTTTTCTGATAAAATTGGTGTAGATAACTGATCCACAAAACAAAATTGCCAGAACTGTGACATCCATACTAATGCGTAATTGGTGTATGCTTAATTGACTCACTTGAAGCATCCCTAGGATGTTCATAAAAATAGAATCAAACGCAAACACTCCACCGCAAGCAGTTATCGACCTGAAAAGCTGACGATGCCAAGAATCTAAGCTGATCCACCAACTATTGGGACCCTTGCCTCCTTTAAAAATCATCACATCTTTAATTTTGTTTTTGCTCACTCAATCCTCCCGATTTGTTAAAGTGCTGTCAAGTTAATGACATCCTTTTATACACCTTGAAAAAGTTATTGTCAATGATCTTGAATTTTATTCCGCAGGGTTTCGTAGTAACAAGGGTTGACATTTTCGTGGTAATGTTATATACATAAATGAAGTGTATTTATAAATAAGTTCTTTATTTTTCATATTGTAGTTGGACAATATTTCAATTTTTGTTAAAAGGAGGAGGAAAGAATGAAAAGGACAATGAGAAGAAGCGCTGTGGTTTTGAGGTCTAAAATTGAAGAATTGTATGCAAATTATCACAGTAACGACAAAGAAAGATGGGACAAATTTAAGGCTTGCATAATAGTAGCCTTAGAATCTGCTTTGGTTGTTGAAGTCAAACTTAAGGAGGAAATCCGCGAGCTCTTCCTTACTTTGTGGGATGGGGCATCGGGAAGTTGCAGTGTTCAGCAGAGAAGTTTGTGGAGTGATGTCCAGCTTGAATTGCAGACTTGCGGCATCATCTATTGATGATCTATCGATGATTGCTAAAAACCTTCAAGAAATAATATATTTCTTGAAGGTTTTTTTTATTATATTAAAATGATGTTTTATTTATTTGAATGTGATATAATAAAATATATATTATTAAATATAAACTCATTCGCTCGGAAATAAAAAAAACTAATTTTTATTTTGCTCGCTCATTTTGATTATGAAATTGAACAAAAATACATTTGAAATAATCTTTTTTGCGCGGGGTGGACAGGGAGCAAAGACTGCTTCTGAGCTTATTGCTCATAGTGCTGTACGCGAAGGAAAGTTTGTGAAAGCTTTTCCATTTTTTGGACCAGAGCGAAGTGGCGCGCCTACTAAAATGTTTTTGCGCGTCTCCGATAGGCCAATTCGAACGCAGGAGCCCGTCACTGATCCTGATGTTGTGTTGGTGTTGGATGAAACTGTAATGGATTCTCAGGATGTGGCCAGAAATTTGGACAAACACGAAGTACTCATAGTGAACTCGGCAAATTCCAAAGAAGAAATCAGAAAAAGAGCACCACATTTTGAAGGCTCGATCCATTGTATAGACGGTAATGCAATCTCCACGGAAATAATTGGAAAGCCAAATCCAAATATGGTGCTTATTGGACATCTTATAAAGGTTACGGAAATAGTGGCTCTGGAAAGTGCTGGTGAAATTTTTCGCGAAGTTTTCACGGAAAAAATTGGCAAAGAATTGACTGAAAAAAATATCCGCGCGATGATAGCTGGATACGACTCGCTCTGACGAGCGTAATTTCGAAGTTTGAATTTCGAATTTCGAATAAAATCACAATGAACAAATGTTTAAAACATTAAAAATTCAATCATTGGAAATTCATTCAAAATTAAAAATTCAAAATTAAAAATTATGGAACGTGGAGGAATTATAAAAAATGATATTTCTAAGTCTCCCAAAACAGGGGATTGGGCATATTCAAAACCAGAAGTTGATAAGGATAAATGCATTGGCTGTGAAACTTGTGTTCAATATTGTCCAGATGCTTGTATTGAAATGCAAACTCACAACTCACAACTCACAACTGACAACAAAAAACAAAAAAAAGTTGCTGATATCGATTATGATTTTTGCAAAGGCTGTGGCGTTTGCGCGCAAGTATGCCCAGTCAAAGCAATTTCCATGAGGAAATAGCTTTGAAATTTACAATGATCAATTTTCAATTTACATTGAAATCTCAATGATGCAATGAATAAATGAAAAAAGATTTAATTGGAAATTAGAAATTGAAAATTTAATGAAAATTGTGAATTGAAAATTGAAAATTTGATAGGCTTAATTTATATCATCTTGAAATAATGGATAAAAAATCTTCAAAAAATAAAACTAGTATCAAGGCCTTGTCAGGTGGCTATGCAATGGCGGAGGCTTTGCGTCAAATTCATCCAGATGTTATGGCTGTGTATCCAATCACGCCACAGACAACGATTATTGAAACGTATGCCAAATTCAAGGCGGATGGGTTGGTGGAAACTGAAATTATTCAAGTCGAATCTGAACATTCTGCGATGAGTGCAACGATTGGGGCTTGCAGCGCTGGTGCGCGCGCCGTGACCGCCTCGAGTTCCCAAGGACTTTTGCATATGGCCGAGACTTTGCCGGTTGTTAGTGGTCTTGGACTTCCAATTGTGATGTGTGTGAGTTCCCGGGCTCTTTCAGCCCCGCTCAACATTCACGGCGAGCACGGCGATGTGATGGCAATTCGCGACTTTGGTTGGGTGCAAATTTTCGGAGAACAAGCTCAGGATGCCTATGACAACACAATAATTGCCCTCAGGCTGGCTGAAATGGCGGGGGTGCCAGTTATGCCCATTATGGACGGTTTTCACACCTCGCACACCACAGAGCGTGTGGAAGTGCTTGGGGATGAAATTATCCAGAGTTTTGTCGGACAATTCAAGCCCGAAAATGCTCTTTTGGATCAAAAAAACCCTATAACTATCGGAACTTTGGCTCTGCAGAACACTTATTTTGACTTTAAAATAGATCAAGAAAAAGCCTTTCTAAAAGTGAAGACTTTGTACAAAAAAATCTGCGCTGAATATGGCAAAATTTCAGGTCGCAAGCATAGTCTTTTTGAGGAATATAAAACAAAAGATGCTGATTTTGTGATTGTAATGATGGGCGCAACCGCTGGAACCGCCAAAGACGCAGTTGATGTGCTGCGCGCAAAAGGTAAAAAAGTT
The DNA here is from genome assembly GCA_000992325.1 of Parcubacteria group bacterium GW2011_GWD2_38_11. Classification (GTDB taxonomy): domain Bacteria; phylum Patescibacteriota; class Minisyncoccia; order Moranbacterales; family GWC2-37-73; genus UBA12068. Next base: position 41,361 of record LBTZ01000022.1, read on the forward strand.
GGCTTGCTTAAAATAAACTTGTTCAGACCATTTCCATATAAAGAGGTTGGCAGCGCTCTGGCGCACACTAAAAGTATCGCAGTGCTTGATCGTGCGATGGCTTTCGGATCATTTCCGCCGCTGTATCAAGACATTGTGACTAGTATGCAGAGTGCAGGCTCTCGCAAGCACGATGTTGCTAGTTACATCTATGGTATCGGCGGACGCGACACAATGCAATCTCACATTATTTCTGTTTTTAAAGATTTGGAAGAAGGAGAAGTAAGTAATAAAATTAAGTATCTGACCTAATTTTATGAATTTCAAATTTCAAATTAAAAATGTCAAATAAAATCCAAATGATAAAATGACTAAATTAGAATTAAGGTTTGAAAATTTAATTCATTGGAAATTCAATGAAAATTGAAAATTGTGAATTGAAAATTATTTATACATATGAATAAAGAACTTACAAAAAAATTATCGTCTGGTCATGCGACTTGCCAGGGGTGTGGAATCCCGGCGATTGTGCGTCACGTTTTAGGCGCGACTGACGAACCGGTTATTGTGGCTAATGCAACGGGCTGTTTGGAAGTGACGACCACAATTTATCCATATACGGCTTGGAAAGTCCCATACGTTCACAGTGTGTTTGGAAATGCTGCAGCGACTGCTTCCGGAATTGATGCTGCTCAAAAAGCATTGATGAAAAGTGGTAAAATAAAGAAGAAGGCCAAGGTTGTGGTTTTTGGTGGCGACGGTGGAACATATGATATTGGCTTGCAAGCTCTTTCTGGAGCTTTGGAGCGAGGACATGATTTTTTGTATGTGTGTTATGACAATGAAGGATATATGAACACCGGAGGACAAAGATCTGGCGGCACACCCTATGGCGCCAACACGGAAACTGCACCGGCTGGCGAAACTTCTTTCGGAAAAGCGCAGCAACGAAAAGATTTGATGGAAATTGTCAATGCGCATCATATTAAATATCTTGCTCAATCAAACGTGGCATATGTAAATGACCTCAAAATGAAAGCCAAAAAAGCCTTGGAAACTCCCGGACCATCTTTTCTTTTGGTTTTGCAACCTTGTACGCAACTTTGGAAATTTCCGACTTCGGAATATGTGGCGGTGGGAAAACTTGCAACTGAAACTAATTTCTGGCCCCTATATGAAATTGAAGATGGAAAATATAAAATAAATAATGTTCAGAAAAATCCAAAACCAATTGAAGAATTTTTGAAAGTGCAAGGTCGTTTCAAACATCTCTTTGCTGATAAGAATAAAGATGTTATTGTGGATATCCAAAATAAAGTTGATGATAATCTGTCCAAGCTTGTCAAAAGAGCTGAAAAAAGCTAACATAAAGCAAAAGAATAAAATTTTTCTGCGAAATTAAACTCGAGCTCTTTATTTTTTAACTAAAATTTTTTGTGGTCACACGCGTATACCGCGCAAGGGACAAAAAATTTTAGAAAAAATAAAGGCTCTCAAACAGTAATTTCTTGAAAAATTTCATTCTTTAGCTTTATTAAGGCCGATGTAGCTCACTTGGTAGAGCAATACACTCGTAACGTATAGGTAGCCGGTTCGATTCCGGCCATCGGCTCAGCGAATTTTTTGTATATTTGTATTTTTGTATAATTTTGTAATTTTGTAGACCCTATGAAAACTTATATTTGTGAAATTTGTGGGGATGCTTATATTGGAGAAGGGAAGCCGACCAATTGTCCTTTTTGCGGCGCACGCGGGGCTTTTATCAGAGAAGGAAAAGACGCTCATCCTGTTGTGGAGGTCAAGGAATCACTTTCTGATCTTACAGTGAAAAATTTGCAAGAAACTTTGCAGCTGGAATTGGATGCCAATGCAATTTATTTATGTATGGCAGCGAAAACTGATTCATATGAAATAATGAAGATGTATAAACGTTTGGCAAAGGTTGAAATGGAACACGCGATTATTTGCACAAAAATAATGCAAATTACAATGCCGGAAGCTGGCGCAAAAGAATGCAGCGATGATGACATTGCAAATTTCCAAAAAACTCTTGAATTGGAGGATCATGCTGCAGAGCTGTATGCAAAATTTGCTAAAGAGGCAATTGAAAAGCATGTGAAGATTATGTTTACCGCACTTAATCAAGCGGAAGTTGACCACATTGAACTTATAAAGAGTTACTTGTGAGAGTCGCTCGATCATCCCCGCCTGCATCGCTATGCGAAGCATTGCGGGCAGGGAAAAACAATTGCAACTTTTGACACAACACCAATGAGACTTGTTTTAAGTGACAAAAATAAGAATACGCTCTCGCTCTATTTCATCTCTTTAAAGTCTATCTTATGGAAGTTTGGATTTACACAATATTAAGTGTTCTGATTGTTAGTCTCCTTTCTCTTTTGGGATTGGCGGCTTTTCCGTTTGGGGAAGAGAAGATCAAAAAGTTTGTGATTTGGGCGGTGGCATTTGCTGGTGGAACACTTTTGGGAGATGCATTTTTGCATTTGATTCCTGAGGCATACGAAAATGGATCTGGAGTTGGAATTTCTTTTTCAATTCTGGGTGGAATTTTGGCGTTTTTCGTTTTGGAAAAATTCATTCACTGGCATCATTGTCATGACATTGCCTGTGAAGAACACAATGAAACTTTTTCCTATGTGATTATGATTGGAGATGCTGCGCATAATTTCATTGATGGAATGATCATTGCAGCAAGCTATATGGTCAGTATTCCAATTGGAATCGCCACAACTTTGGCGGTAATTTTTCATGAAATTCCTCATGAGATTGGAGATTTTGCTTCGATGCTATATGGTGGTTTTTCAAAAGTAAAAGCTCTTTGGTATAATTTTTTGGCAGGAATTGTGGCTATTTTTGGGGCGTTGCTAGTTTTGATTATTGGTCAAAATTTTGCTGATTTAACTTATTATCTTATTCCATTTGCGGCTGGTGGTTTTATTTATGTGGCTAGCGCTGATATCATTCCTGAACTTCACAAATCAACAAAAATTTCACATTCATTTTTGCAGCTCTTGTTTATTATCGCAGGAATAGTCATAATGTATGGGCTTTTAATTTTAGGTTGATTGATTTTTTTAATATGCTGCGATAGTCGTTCAACTGTTTTCATTCTTGGCACGCTTTTGGATAAATACTCAATATCCAAAAGCTCAAGAAGCCGCTGTCGCCGGCTATTGGCCAAGAATGAAAATAGTTTCACTCCATTTCGTATATTTGTACTTTTGTAAAAATTTGTAAGTTTGTAGCCAATATTGTATGAAAGAAATATTAGACAGTCTTATCGTGATAAAAAATAAGCTCCCGCTTTTGCGGGACTATCTTTGACGTTGCTAATAAAAAGAAAAAAATTGTAGAACTAGAACAAAAAACCGCAGAGGATGGTTTTTGGAATGACAATCAAAAGGCGGCAAAAATCTCGCAGGAGCTTGAACTCCTCAAAAATGAAGTTACGGGGCTTGAAAATATTGAAAAAAAAGTCGCAGAGCTTATTGAACTCATTGGTCTTTTCGAAGACTCTGAAAGTGAGGAAAAAAAAGAAGTTGAAAAGCAATTTCTTGAACTTGAAAAAGAATTTGATGCATTGGAATTTAAATCATTGTTGGGAGGTGAATATGACAAAAGTGATGTGATTTTGGCAATTAGGAGTGGTGCTGGCGGAGTGGATGCTCAAGACTGGGCGCAAATGCTTGAAAGGATGTATCTCAAATGGTCAGAAAAAAATGGTTTCAAGGCTGTTATGGTTGAGGAGACGCGTGGAGCAGAAGCTGGGATTAAAAGCGCGACAATTGAAATTTCCGGAGCTTATGCATATGGTTATTTGCAGAGTGAAGCTGGCGTGCATCGATTGGTCAGACTTTCTCCTTTCAACTCTGACAATTTGCGTCAAACATCTTTTGCTATTGTCGAAATTTTGCCAGTAATCGAAGAAATTGCTGAAGTGATTATAAGTCCGCAAGATCTTGTGATTGACACATATCGCGCATCAGGCGCTGGCGGACAACACGTGAACACAACAGATAGCGCAGTGCGCATCACGCACACGCCAACAGGAGTCGTTGTTACTTGTCAAAGTGAACGTTCTCAGCTTCAAAATAAAGAGCAGGCAATGAAAGTTTTGAAAGCCAGAATTCATCAGCGATATTTGGAACAGCAAAAGGCAGAAAAAGAAAAACTGCGCGGCGAATATAAAAGCGCTGAATGGGGAAGTCAAATTCGGTCATACGTTGTTCATCCGTACAAGATGGTCAAGGATCATCGCACAAAATTTGAAACTTCTGATGCGGAAAAAGTTCTCGAGGGAGAATTGCAAGGATTTATGGAAAGCTATTTACGTTGGCAGGCAGGTGCGTAGAATTTAGTGTTACTTTTTTTATATTGCTCTTCGTATTATTTTATTTGTGTGATATAATATAAAAGTAAAACTTTACAAACTTTATAAACTTTATAAACTTTACAAACCTTATAAACTTTACTTATGCCAATATTAAAATTTGAAAATGTTTCAAAAACATATCCGGGAAATTTTATAGCTCTCGAAGAAATTAATCTTGTCATCGAAAGCGGAGAATTCTTGTCGATTGTTGGTCACAGTGGATCTGGAAAATCAACCTTGCTTAAGCTTATTTATGCTGAGGAACAGGCAAGTGAAGGTCATGTATATTTTAATGATCGTGCTATAGATTCGATTAATCGTAAACATTTGCCGTATTATCGTCGTAACATTGGAACGGTTTTTCAAGATTTTAAATTGCTTCCACAAAAAACAGCTTTTGAAAACGTTGCGTATGCATTGGAAGTCTCAGATGAAACCGAAGAGGAGATCAATGAACTCGTGCCAGAAATATTGGAAATAGTTGGAATGAATGATAAAGCTAAAAAATATCCTCGTCAGCTTTCAGGTGGAGAGCAGCAAAAAATTTGTTTAGCTCGAGCCTTGGTACGCAAGCCTATGGTTATTATTGCTGATGAACCAACTGGCAATCTCGATCCAGTAGCAACCTGGGAAATCATCCAGCTCCTTTTGAAAATTAATAGTATGGGAACAACGATCATATTGGCCACCCATAATAAAGATATTGTAGACAAATTGAATCGTCGAGTTATTGCGCTTGATAAGGGAAAAGTAATCAGGGACCATCAAAAGGGAAGGTATGCTATTTAAAAATCTGCTGATTTTTAAATAGAATTTTCAAATCCCAATTTCCAATTTCCAAACAAAAGGAATAAATAATTATTTTAATGGCTAAAAAGCTAAGAAGCTAAAACCTAAAAAGCTGTTTATATGAAATTTACAAAACTCAAAAGAACATTTAAAGAAGGAATGGATAACTTTCGTCGTAATGGGTGGCTTAGTTTTGCCACTGTTAGTGTGCTGGCAATATCGCTGTATGTTATTAGTGTCACAATAATTTTGGGAGTGACGGCAAATATTGTACTTAAAAATATTCAGGACAAAATCAATGTAAGTATGTATTTTAATTCTGATGTTGAGGAGAGCAGAATTTTGGAGATAAAAAGTAAACTTGTGGGGTATCAGGAAATTGCCTCAATAGAGTATGTTTCAAAAGAGCAAGCGCTAGAACAATTTAAAAAATTGGGAGATAAAAATCCTTCAATAACGCAAGCCCTTGATGAAATTGGGGAAAATCCATTGCTTGGCGCCTTGGTCGTGAAGGCAAAAAATCCAAATCAATATGAAATCATCACAAAAGCTATTTCAAACGCCAGCTTTTCTGGGGATATTAGTCGTATTGATTATGAGGAAAATAAAACAGCAATTGATCGCCTTACAAATATAATTAAATTGGTTGAACAAGTTGGAATGACGCTTGGAATAGTCTTTGTGTTTATCGGAGTGCTCATCACGTTTAACGCAATTCGTCTTACTATGTATGCTCATAAACAGGAATTTGAAATAATGCGACTTGTCGGAGCATCAAACACTTATATTAAAATGCCATTTGTTTTTGAAGGAATTTTTTACGGGGCAGTTTCTGCTTTTGTTGTGATGATTTGTCTTTATGCTACTTCAAAATTCCTTTCCCCAATAACTCAAGGCAGCATCGGAGGGGGGGACATCGTTTCGTTTTATTTTGGAAATTTCTTTATTATTTTCGGAGGACTTCTTTTGTCTGGAATATTCTTGGGAACACTTAGTGGAATTATTGCAATTAGGAGATATCTGAAAGTTTAAAAGTCTCAAATGTTATTATTCAAGTTTGTCGCTTTATAAATAAAAAAACATTCACGTCAGGTGAATGTTTTTTTATTTTGCTGTGTTATTTGATCCAGACCATACTTGTCTTTGAAGCACTCTTGCCTTTGCCTCCAGATTTGCTGTAGGCTTTAACCTTTAGAAGATGTGGTCCTCTGCCAACATTCAAAGGCACGATGTAGGAAGCAGTTCTCTTGGTCACTGTTTTTCCATTGAAAGTAACTTTGTATGATTTTGCATTTTTAGCTTTCCACCAAATGCGATCGCCTCTGTTTTTGTTTAGTGTCACTGGGAGGCTGCTTATTTTTGGTTTTTTGTCTGCAACCTTCTTCTTATCATTGGAATCACAAGATTGGGTTAATTGAGGATTTCCGCCAACGCAACCAGAAGGTGAAGATGTTGTCACAGTTCTGGTTTGTTGATTGTTCTCGCAAGAACTCCAATCGGAATAATCAAACAGGGAACATCCAGAAGGTGTATATGAACAAGATTGTGTTAAGATTGGATCTCCGCCGGAGCACTCAGTAGGAATGCTGGATAAAACTGTTCTTGATTGTGTGCTGTCAGGTTGACATACACTCCAGTCCGTATAAGTAAATGATGAGCAACTTATTTGCAGTGTAGTATTGTCTGTCTCTGCAAAGGTGCACTTTTGTGAAAGAATTGGATTTCCTCCGACACAACCGCTGGGAATACTTGATGTGGTTGTTCTTGACTGGGTGCTATCTGGTTGGCATATGCTCCAATCAGTATAAGTGAATGATTCGCATTGTTGACCCAGTATAACTAAAGTGTATTCTGTAATATTTTGTAAAATATCAGTTCCAACCCCATCATCAATAATTACATCTGAATCATCAAGATTACCCGATGCAACAAAGTTTATTTCAATGTCATTTTCATTGGCGGATACTGGCTGTAAGGCTTTAAAGGTGAAAGAGCCCACATTGCCGGAAGATGTGCTTATACCAGGGGTGGGCTTGCTTAGTGTGATAGCAATTCTTCCATTATCGCGATCATCCTCAATAATTTCACAAGCTTTACCGTTGTACTGACAAGGATTATTCGTGGCAAAAACAGAGTTGGATGTGTCCCAATCAATCAATTGCACAGCTTGCTTATTAAAATCCAGAATCAGTCTGCTGGCAACAACATTATTTCCTTGTGTGTTTAAAATAGCATCAACTGTAAAAGTGTCACCCACGACAATTTCATCACTTTCTGAATATAAAATTAGTGATGCTTGAGGTGTTGTGGCGTCGGAAAATATTTGCAGATCGTAATTTACAGTCCAAATAAGTGTCCCAAAAATTCCTGTTACTAATGAAAGAATGACAGCACCTTTCCAGGAACTGATTTCCTTTTTGGTTACAAATCTCCAACTTCTACTAAAAAACCCATAAGAATTGTCGGCGATTTCATCTATGGGTCGCGTTGATTTTTTTCTTTCCATATTTTTATTTTTTTATTTCAATTTTCTGTAAACAAAAAACCTAAACCAATCATTCCCAATAGGGGATAATCAATTTAGGTCGGTTCTGCAAGTCAACTCCCCGCGATTCATTAGCAGCCAGGAATTTTGGCATATAAAGGAATTTCACAACGCGGATCAAAGCTTCCTAAAAATAAAGTATAATACTTTATTTTAGTATAGCATAAATTAAAAATTATACATAGTATAATAATATTTTTTGATATCAAACAATTAGGCGAGTGGGATTTGGATAAGTTTCACAATATCAGCAATTGTTATAACTCCAACCAGTTCATTGTTTTCGGAAATTACTGGAACAGTGTGCAGCTTGGATTCCTTTATGAGTTTAAACATTGCTGAGATATCATCATCAGGACAAAGTGTGGTGCAATTTTCAGACATAATATCCACCGCTCTTGCTTCTAGCAATTGTTTGAATTGCTGCTGCTTTTTTTCATCCATTGAATTCTCAGAGACAGTATTTTTCAAAAAATCAATAAAGAATGGAAGGTAGACTTCATTTTTTGTGAAAAAATCAGTTTCAGTTATTATTCCAACCAATTTGGAATCAGAGACCACTGGAACTCCGTGAATGCGATTTGTATGCAAGATTTTTGCAACGTCGGTAATTTTAGTATCGACAGTTACGGATATGACATTGCTCGTCATTGCTTCCTTGATTTTCATATTTATGTATGGTTATTAAATATATATGTATGTATATCTATATTATACACTTTTTTCGGGGTAGTACAATTTTTCCCTAAATTAATATGTATCTCATCTTCTTCATTGATGTTGTTTTATATTGGAGTGCCAGGATTTCCGCGTCGCTTGTTCGTCGACACTCACAATCTCCTTGTACGCGGTGGCGGAAAATGCTCCTATGGTCGCATCTTCCGGCGTTCGCTGCGAAAAATTCCTGCTGAAATTTTTCTAGCTTACTGCCACCGGTTCGAATCCTAGCTCAATAAATAAAACAAAAACAAAGGACTCCATAAAAAGAGTACTTTGTTTTTGTTTTATCAGTTGGGGACGTGGGACGCTGTCGGAAACTATTTGATGTCTATGAAATAAATAAGGCTCCCTAGGAATGATCCATGGGAGCCAGTTTGCAAACTTTTCGGAAAGGGTTGTTTACGCGAAATGCAGTTTGCGTGCAAGCTCGCGACGGATGATTCCGATGGCCTCATGGAAAATATCCTTGAGGTGACGGCACGGTGAGGGTACCTGAGAGTCATCGTAGTTGATGACCGGCCAGATTTTTCCGGCTCGAATCAGGTCGTGCAACTTTACTGCTTCATCAAGATCTGTGAATTTGATGACAAGGCAGTATTCATAGTTTTTGGCATTTGGCATGAAATAAAAGTCTAAGACTCCCACGCTATTGCCAAGTCGGTATTCTCCTTTTGTTCGAGTAGCGCCGCGGTCGAAATAGGTGTATGAAGTGAAAAAATCAAAATTTCCTGCCTCAAGAATTTCTTTTCTGGCAAGAACGAGATCACTTCCAACACTTTTTCCATCCTTCTCATCTTTTTTGAATCCATGAATCGAAGCCATGATATTCTCCTTTCTTCTTTCCGTCCTGAATCTTTTCAGGATCGGTAGTGGGGAATGAACTTTCACTGGAACCATTCCAATGAATAGATAATGGTAGCATAAAAAACAATACCTGTCAATATTGAAAGATTTAAACACAATAAAAGGCTTCATAAAAGCCTTTTTATATTTGTTGGAGTGCTAGGATTCGAACCTAGGGATGGCGGTACCAGAAACCGCTGCCTTACCGCTTGGCTACACTCCAGGATGATATATAACATATAACATATAACATATAACAAAAATACGAAATACGACACACGTCATACAAAAGCTAGTATAGCATTTTCAATCAAAAAATCAAGATGTGGGCAGCAATACCGTCTTCTATCCAATAGCTTGGAAACACTTAACTAAGGAATTTGGGGTTTTAAAGTCTATGCCCATGTGCAGTCTTTCAGTATTGTAAAATTCAAGAT
>LBTZ01000023.1 GCA_000992325.1 Parcubacteria group bacterium GW2011_GWD2_38_11
GTAAATTTGAATTAGTATAATTATAATTAGGATAAAGAATTAGAATATGTTAGATCCAATAGCAGACATGCTTACAAGAATTCGAAATGCGCAAATGGTAAAGCACAAAGAAGTGCTAGTGCCTTTTTCGAAATTGAAACTGTCTATTGCTAAAATTTTAGAGCAAAGAAATTTCATTGAATCAGTGAAAAAGGAAATGGGTGAAACATTTCCAGTACTTAAGATTGTTCTCAAATACGAAGTTGTTTCGAATACTGAAAAGAATCCTGCAATTCGAGAAATCAAACGTGTAAGTCGTCAGGGTCAGCGAATCTATGTTAAGAAGACTGATATTAAGCGCGTAAAGAATGGATATGGAATTTCAGTTATATCAACATCGCAAGGAATGATGACTGGAGATAAGGCAAAAAAATTAGGTCTTGGTGGCGAAGTAATTTGTGAACTTTGGTAAATAATATAAATTTGAGTTATCTATATGAGTAGAATTGGAAAAAAACCTGTAGCTATCCCTGAGGGAGTAACTGTAACTACGGACAAAAATTTGGTTACTGTTGTTGGTCCAAAAGGCACAATGACATTCGAACATCATTTTGATGTGTCAATTAAATTTGGAGAAAAGGAATTTACAGTTGAAAAGGAAAGCAAGGGAAAGAATGTTCCAGCTCTTTGGGGTACAACAGCTCGTGTTATTGAAAATATGATTGAAGGAGTGGTAACTGGATTCAAAAAACAACTTGAACTTAATGGAGTTGGATTCCGTATGGCTATCGCAGGAAAGACAATTACTCTTGCACTCGGATTTTCACATCCTGTCATTGTTGATGTTCCTGCTGATTTGGATGTTGTGATCGAGGGAAATGTGATGACGGTATCGGGAATAGATAAACATAAAGTAGGACAGTTTTCTGCCAACGTTAGAGCACTTAAACCCGTGGAACCATATAAGGGAAAGGGATTTAAGTATGTTGGGGAATATGTGCGAAGAAAAGAAGGTAAAAAATCATCGAAATAGTCAATTCAGCAAGTAATAAAACTTATAAATTAGTATGAAAAAAATAAGTAGCAATAGCGGCCGATTACAACGAAAACGGAGAGTTCGCGCAAAGATTTCAGGATCAGTAGTGCGACCACGTTTAGCTGTGTTTAAAAGTCTGAAAGGTATTTATGTCCAAGTTATTGATGACACTGTAGGAAAGACTCTTGCTAGTGCAAAACTTGCAGAAATCAAAAAAGCAGCCAATACAATCGAGGGTGCTAAAGAAGTTGGAAAGCTTATTGCTAAGAAATGCGTGGCCCTAAAGATTGAATCTGTGACATTTGACCGAGCGGGATATCAATATCATGGAAAAATTAAAGCTCTTGCAGATGGAGCGCGAGAAGGTGGACTGCAGTTTTAAACTTCGTTTAAAAAATTTCCAATTTCCAATTACCAATTTCCAATCAATAATCAATGATAAAATGTTAAAAAGTTAGGAATTGTGAATTTATTAGAAATTAGGTATTAGAAATTAGTAATTAATCAGAATGTTTTTATAATATTATCCTATGAATAAGAGACCAGGCAAAAAAAATACACGAAGAGAGAAACCAGAGTTTGAACAAAAACTTTTAGATTTGGCTCGGGTTACTCGTGTAGTAAAAGGAGGACGAAGATTCCGTTTTCGTGCAACTTTGGTGATCGGTGATCGCAAGGGAAAGGTTGGAGTTGGTGTTTCCAAGGGATCAGATGTTTCTGATGCTATTACCAAGGCCTACAATGATGCGAAGAAGTGTATGATTACAGTTAATTTGTCTGACAACACTATCCCTCATGACATCAGAATGAAATTAGGAAGTGCAAAAGTTTTGCTTAAGCCTGCTTCAGAAGGACGAGGTGTTATTGCTGGAGGTGCAGTGCGCGCAGTGGTTGATTTGGCTGGTATTCGTGATATCGTTTCAAAATCTCTGGGAACAGCAAATAAGCTTAATGTGGCAAGAGCAACAATCGAAGCTCTTAAAGCTCTCAAGGCTCCACGCATTAAAATGACTAAAGATGTTGAAGTTAAAGAAACTAAGGAAATTAAAGCAGTAAAATAATATGCAAATTCATCAACTTACAGTAAAAAAACGCAAAGACAAGAAGACAGTTGGTCGCGGAGGAAAGCGCGGAACTTATTCTGGTAAAGGAAATAAAGGTCAGAAAGCTCGCTCTGGAGCATCAATTGACCCATTGTTTGAAGGTGGACGATCTTCACTTGTTGAACGTTTGAAAAAAGTTCGTGGATTTAAATCACTTGCTGCTAAGAAAACAGTTGTAAAATTGGAGGCTCTGGAGAAATTTTATAAGGATGGAGATATTGTTTCCATTGAAACATTGCTTAAAAACAAGCTTATTGATAAGGCTGATGCAAAAGATGGTGTAAAAATCTTGGCAACAGGCACTGTTACTAAAAAACTTACTATTTCAGCAGAACTTCTTTGCTCAGGAACTGCTAAAGATGCTATAATCAAAGCAGGTGGAAAAATCTTAGAATAGGTGTTAGGTGTTAGGTATTAGGTTTTAGGAAAATGCGAAAAATGGCTGAACCTAGAATTCTGAACCTAGAAACTAAAACCTGAAACCTACTTTCATGTTTGAAAAAATAACACAAATATTCAAAATAACTGAACTTCGCAATAAAATCCTCTTTATCTTGGGGATTCTTATTGTTTTTCGCATAGCAGCTAATGTTCCTCTTCCAGGAGTTAATATTGAGCAACTCCGAAGACTTTTTGAGGGCAATCAATTTCTGGGGATGCTCAACGTTTTTTCTGGAGGAGGTCTTACCAATATTTCAATTGTAATGCTTGGAGTTGGGCCATACATCACCGCTTCAATTATTATGCAGCTTCTCACAATGATTGTTCCCCGCGTGGAGCAACTTTACAAGGAAGAAGGGGAAGCTGGTCGTCAGAAGTTTAATATGTGGACTCGTTGGCTCACGGTGCCGTTGGCAGTTCTTCAGACTTTCTCTATGGTGACATTGCTTCGCTCACAAGGAGTGCTTTCAATAACATCTACATTTGAGATTGCGGTTATTGTGGTGGTTGCAACTGCCGGAACGGTTTTCTTGATGTGGCTCGGAGAATTGATCACGGAAAAGGGAATTGGTAATGGTGTTTCTCTGATTATTTTTGCTGGAATTGTTAGCGGTTTGCCATCAGGTATTTCAAAATTATTTTTAACATTTGATTCAGCTCAAGTATTCACTTATATTGGACTTTTAGCCATAACACTTATCACCATTGCTGGAGTTGTATTGGTGACGGAAGGTCAGAGAAATATTCCAGTTTCTTATGCAAAAAGAGTTAGAGGAGACAAAACTTATGGTGGTGTGTCTTCTCATTTACCTCTTAGGGTTAATCAAGCTGGCGTGATCCCAATCATTTTTGCAATGTCCATAATGCTTTTTCCTGGAATGATTGCAACATTTTTAATGAAAGCTAGTAGTCCGCTTGTTTCTAATGCAGCAACTTTTGTGAACACTCTTTTCCAAAATCAAGTTTTTTATAGTAGCTTGTACTTTGTGCTCATTGTTATGTTTACTTATTTTTATACTGCTGTCGTTTTTGATCCAGTTAAAATTGCTGAAAATTTGCAAAAACAAGGAGGATATATTCCAGGCATCAGACCAGGAGCAACAACTGCTGATTTTCTATACAAAATTATGAATCGCATTACCCTTACAGGTTCTATATTTTTAGGAACTATTGCCGTGCTTCCGTTTATAATTCAAGGAGTGACCAATATTCAATCTCTCCAAATTGGCGGTACTGGCATTCTTATTGTTGTTTCAGTTGTGATTGAAACGATCAAGCAAATCGAAGGTCAACTTGTAATGAGAGATTACGAAGGATTCTAGCCCGCTTCGCGGTAATTTCCAATTTCCAAATCTCAATTTCCAATAAAATCCCAATGAATAAATGACTAAATGTTGAGTTATTGAAAATTGTGTTTATTGAAAATTAAATGAAAATTGAAAATTGTGAATTGAAAATTTTAAAAAATAATATTTTTTAATTCAATGAATTTATTAATATTTGGTCCTCAGGGTTCTGGCAAAGGAACTCAGGCTGATCTTTTGGCGGAAAAATATAATCTTGCGCATATTGAAACCGGGCAAATTTTTCGTGAAATTGGCAGGGAAAATTCAGATCTTGGCAGAAAAATTAAGGATCTCAACGATCACAAGGAAATGATTCCCGATGAGGTTACGGTTGAAGTTCTGAAAGAAAAGATGGAAATTATTTCTCCGGAAGTTGGTATTATTCTCGACAGTGCTCCTCGAACGCTTGGGCAGGTTGCACCAGTAGAAAAAATGCTGCAAGAATTATCCCGATCAATAGACAAGGCAATTTATATCACGCTTCCGTATGAGGAATCAATTGCGCGCATCACTAAACGTTATGCTTGCACCGTTTGTTATAGGCATTTTGTTTTGGGTAAACACATTGAAGGCCGCGAAGATCCTTGTCCAACGTGTGGCGGCCCAGTGATGCAACGAGGTGATGATACTCCAGATGGCGTTGCTAAAAGGCTTAAAACATTTTATGAGGTAACTGTGCCTGTTATAGAAAAATATAGGGAAAGGGGATTGCTTATTGAAGTTGATGGAAACAAAAGTGTAGAAGAAGTTTTTTCTGAAATAGTGAGTGGATTAAATTTATAGTAATATTTTACAAAGGAAATGGTAGTCATCCGTCATCAGTAATCAGTCATCACATAACTAAGATGACAGATGACTGATTACTGATTAACTTCGAATTTATATATAGAGATAATAAAATTGAGATGAGTATTCACATAAAGAATGAGGCTGAAATTGAGATTATGCGAAAAGCTGGCAAATTGCTGGCTGAAATTATGCGAGAAATTGGCGGACAAGTTAAACCTGGTATAAGTACTATGGAAATTGACAAGCTCGCCGAGGAGCTTATTTTGCGCTGTGGTGGAGCTCCAGCATTCAAGGGATATGGCGGTGGTAGTAATGCTTTTCCTGCCACAATTTGTGCTTCAATTAATGATGAAATTGTGCACGGTATTCCAAGTGAAGATAAAATTTTGAAAGAAGGTGATATTTTTAAGATTGATATTGGTATTGAAATTGAAGGTTTTTATTCTGATATGGCGCGCACATTTCCTGTTGGGGAAATTAGCGTGGAGGCTCAGAAATTAATCGAAATTACTGAGAAATCCTTTTGGAGGGGAATAAAAAATTTGAAAGCCGGATCGATGCTTAGCGAATATTCCAAGACTGCGCAAAAGATTGCCGAAGATGCTGGTTTTTCGGTGGTGAAAAATTTGGTCGGACACGGAATTGGAAAAAATCTTCACGAAGATCCTCAAGTTCCGAATTATTTTGAAAAAGGTTTTAGGGATTTGGTTTTGGAGGAAGGAATGACTTTAGCACTGGAACCAATGGTTAATGTTGGAACACACCTCACTACTATGGGCGTTGACGGTTGGGCATACCTTACGGCTGACCGAAAACTTTCCGCCCACTATGAAAATACGATTTTGATTACGAAAAAAGGAGTTGAAGTTCTGACGCAATAGTTCATAAAGTATTTTGGAACAAAAAAAGAACCCCTGGCTTCCGATGATACTGGAAGTGGGGTTCTGAGAAGTTGGCGACAGTTACTAGTGTGAAAGGGTTACAAAGTACACTTTAACATTAACAATTTTCACCCGATCCTTTCTCTTTAAGAAGTGTTTCCTCTTAAAGAGGTTTTTCAGCCAAGTTTTTGCTTGCGCAACAACTGGCCGGAAAAGATTTTTGGGTAGAAGATCAAAATTTAAAACCGATCTTCCTAGCACATAAAAGCAATACAACACAGCAAATGTGGCTCCATACAAAAACAGATTTTCCATGGTGTTGCCTCCTTGTTATATTGACGTAAATTGTTTTTTTGTTTCATTAATATTAGCACAAAGTGGAAAGAAAGTCAAGTGAATTAAATCAATATATTAAAAATATGGCTCAAATAAGCGCAATTTTGGGAATAGACTATGGCAAAAGTAAAATCGGTTTGGCAATTGCCGACCAAGAAACGAAAATGGCTTTTGCATATGACACAATCAAGAATGATGGTGAGTTTTTGCGAAAACTTAAAGATATTATTGAAAAAGAAAACATAAAAACCATTGTGCTTGGAATGACAAAGCACACCAATGATGAAAAAAGTGTGCAAGAAAAGTTGGATTTTGCCAAGATGATTGAAAAAGAGGCTGAAGTCAATGTTGTATTTCAAGAGGAGATGTTTACCACTAAAATGGCACAGGCAAATATTAAAATGCGTGGAGGAAAAAATATTGCAGCTTTGGATGACCAAGAAGCGGCGCGGATTATTTTGCAAGAATGGCTGGACCAGGATAAATCTCAAATCTCAACATAAAATGCCAAATAAGGAGTACCATATTATCAGCACTTGCTCGGAAATTGAAAGATTACTTTCATTTCTCTCGCTTCGTTTGATAATAAAATCCAAAATCTTAAATCCTAATTTTAGTCATTTGGAGTTTGGTCATTTATTGGACATTGAGATTTGGACATTGAGATTTTTCAAATCGTGTGCTATAGTTACTGTAATTAAAAGGTATAATAAATTAGTAATATAAAATTAATGGAACAGGATATTTACCTGTCGGTAGTGATTCCGGCATACAAAGAAAAGGAACGTATAGGAAATAATTTATTGGAAATCGAAAATTTTTTAGCAGGCAAAAATTTTGAATATGAAGTTATTATCGTGGTTGACGGTTCACCTGATAATACTGCTGAGGTGGCACAGAATTACGCAAAACAAGTGAAAAACCTTCGTGTTATAAACAATGAAGTCAATCATGGCAAGGGATATGTTGTGCGTCAGGGATTGCTTGAGGCAAAAGGAAAATATGTTGTTTTCTTGGATGCTGATGGTTCAACTTCAATTACTCATTTGGAAAAATTCTTGCCGGAATTGGAAGCTGGCTCAGATGTGATTGTTGGTTCTCGAAAAATAAAGGGAGCATTTGTTCAAATCCATCAGCCAAAATATCGTGAATTTATGGGCGAGGGTGGCAATTGGCTTATCAGGATCGTGCTGGGGCTCTGGAGTTTTCCTGATACTCAATGCGGATTTAAAATGCTGACAGGAGAGGCTGCTCATGAGATTGCCAAAAGAATGGTGGTTGATCGTTTTGGCTTTGATTTTGAATTGATTATTTTAGCAAAAGAGCTTGGATTTAAAGTTAAACAAATGCCAGTAAGATGGCTCAATGAGGAAGGTTCGACGGTGAGTCTAACTGGACCAAATGGATTTATTCAAGTTTTGATTGATTTATTCAAAACAAAATTGCGCTTGGTCACAGGAAAATACGACATCAAAAAATAGTAGTCAATAGAAAAAATACAAATAAAAAACAAAATAACCCTAGTTAAATAGTGCGGAGTACCGAAATTTAACTGGGCAAGAAAATGTGAATATTTCCATTAACAATTCAAGAGAAAATCAGCCTGATCAATCTTCAAAAACACTTCCAGCTTCAGAATTGAGGCAGGATATTGTTTCTGGCGATTGGGTTGTTATTGCAACTGGTCGCGCTAAGCGGCCGGATGAATTCGCCGCTTTTGAGAGAATAAAGGATGATAAGGGAATTGAGAGTTGTCTCTTTGAGGATCCTGTGGCGAGTGGTCAGGAAAAGGATGTTTTGATTTATCACAAAGCTGATGGCGATTGGACGCTGCGCGTTTTTCCCAATAAATACCCAGCATTTTCGCAGGGAAAATTGGGGCATCCTGTCTCGGAAGGACCTTATTTTGCAATGCCAGGAATTGGATTCCATGAAATTGTGGTAACACGCGATCACTATCGACAATTAGCATTAATGGATATTATGGAAATTGCGGAAGTTTTTGATGCTTATCAGGATAGGTATTTAGAACTGATGAATAAGAAGGATGTTAATTATATCGCTATTTTTCATAATCATGGCAGAGAGGCTGGAGCATCTATTCCTCATCCACATTCTCAATTGATGGCTGTTCCTGTTGTTGCGCCATACGTCAAACTTGAATTAGATGGAGCGCAAAATTATCACAAAAGTAATAAGCACTGCGTTTTTTGTACAGCAGTTGAATATGAAAGCGATGAGGAAAAGCGTACTGTTTTTGAAAATGAGGATTTTATTGCCTTTTGCCCCTTTGCTTCTCGAGCAGCGTTTGAAGTTCATATAATGCCTAAAAAGCATAGTCCATACTTTGAACGCATTACTGATGAGCAAAAAGTGAAGTTGGCTGAAGTTTTTGGGAAGGCACTTGGCGCTATTTATAAAGCACTTAATGATCCTCCTTATAACTTTTATATTCATACTGCGCCGTGCGACGGGAAGGATTATCCTCATTTTCATTGGCACATTGAAATCTTGCCTCACACCTCAACTTGGGCAGGATTTGAACTCGACACAGGAATTGAAATTTCAACACTTCAACCAGAAGTAGCAGCAGAGTACCTCCGAAAACAAATTTGCTAATTTGTTTTCGGAAATTTTCAATTTTCAATTCACAATTTTCAATTAATTTCCAATGATAAAATTTTCAAATATTTGAAACATTGAAAATTGAAAAATTTAATGAAAATTGATCATTGATCATTGAAAATTATTGGCTTTTTTATCTCATAAAATTATCTGTTATGTCAGAATATATTATCAGTTTATTCTCAAACGTTCCTCGTGAGCTTGCGACCTTTTTGATCGCTTTTATTCCAGTTACAGAACTTCGGGCTTCGATTCCGCTTGCTGTTAAGGTGTATGGTTTAAGTCCTTGGGCTGCTTGGTTTTATTCAGTAGCGGGAACATATTTTGTGATGGTTGTCATTGTGCTTTTGCTTGATCCGATTGCAAAACTTTTGTCAAAATATATATCATTTTTTGAGAAGTTTTTTGTTTGGCTTTTTGAACATACCAGGAAGCGTGCCAATGGAAAAATGGAAAAATATGGAGAATGGGCAATTTTTATTTTAGCCGCAACTCCAATTCCTCTTTTGGGTGGGCTTACTGGTGCTCTTGCAGCTTTTGTTTTTAATGTGCCACTTAAAAAATCTCTGCCTCTTTTGCTTGTCGGAACAATGGTAGCAGGTGGGATTGTGTTGGGAGTAACGCTATATTTCTAATCTTAATATTATGCTTGTCATTCTGAACTCGATTCAGGATCTGCGTAGATTCCGGACTTGATCCGGAATGACACAAGAAATAAATTTATGGGTAAATTGATTGTAGGAAACCTTAAGATTTCAGCCAAAGGCTGATCAGCCTTTGGCTGAAATCTCTCCTTAAGAAAAAACATATAATAAAAATTTATGCAAAAATTAATAGTGGGAAATTTAAAGATGAACCTTCTTACCATTGCTGAGCGCGATCGTTATTTGGAGTCTTTTAAAAAAGAGTTACAAGGAAAAAATGTTTCTGATTGTGAAATTGTTCTTTGTCCGCCAGCAATTCATCTTGAATCTTTTGCTGGGAAAATTGAAAAAAATGATTTTTCAGTTGGAGCACAAAATATTTTTTGGGAAGATCGCGGTTCATTTACTGGTGAAATTTCAGCTCCGATGGTGAAAAATATTGGCGCTGAGTATTTGATTGTTGGTCATAGCGAGCGAAGGAAAAATTTCAATGAAACAAATGAGGTTGTGAAAGCAAAAATAAATAGCGCTTTGAATGCGGGACTTTTTCCAATTTGCTGTGTAGGTGAAACACTCCAAGATCGTCAAGCGGGAAAAACTACCGATGTTATAATTAGTCAAATTCATGAAGGGCTTGCAGATGTTCCAGTTTCAAGAATTACATCAGTGGTAATTGCATATGAACCAGTGTGGGCTGTGGGTAGTGATAGTGTTCCGACTAGTGATGAAATAATGGAAGTTAGAATTTTGATCAAGAAAATATTTGCCGACACTTTTGGGCAAGCGGTAGCAGAAAAGATGAAAATTTTGTATGGTGGTAGCGTAAAAGCTACAACTGCCAAGCAGCTTTGCATTGATCCAGGAATGGATGGCGCATTGGTGGGGAGAGAGAGTCTGATTCCAATGGAGCTGATTAAAATTGCAGAAATAATAAATAATTCAAAATAATTTCCAATTTCCAATTTCCAATTTCCATATAATAATGTGTCAATTTTTAAAATATTGATACATTGAAAATTAAATGAAAATTGATAATTGATCATTGAAAATTTTCAAGTAATGGTTACAAGTGTCAAAGAAATTTTGCTCAAAGCCAAGGAGGGTGGTTATGCTGTGGGCGCTTTTAATACCACGAACCTGGAAACAACTTGGGCGATTATTGAGGCGGCCCAAGAGCTCAGAAGTCCTGTTATTATTCAAGTAACAGAAAAGACGATGGAATATGCTGGAGGGCGAGCTATTGTGAATTTGATTAAAAATATTGCTGAATTTTACGCACCTGAAATTCCAGTGGGTCTTCACTTGGATCATGGCAAAAGTCAGGAAATTATTGAGCATTGCGTTGAGATTGGTTTTCCATCAGTGATGTATGATGGATCGCGCAAGAATTTTGCAGACAACTCAGCTATGACCAAAAAAGTGGTGGAATTGTGTCACAATAAAGGTGTTACAGTGCAGGGAGAATTGGGTAGCGTTCCATATATTGGAGAAACTGATATGGGAGAAATAGATTGGGATCAATATATGACGGATCCGGGAGAGGCAGAAGAATTTGTGAAAAACACGGGGATAGATGCGCTGGCAGTAGCAATTGGAAATGCGCATGGATTTTTCAAAGAGCGGGAAACTCCCGATTATGCTCGTTTGGAAATGATCAGAAAGAGAGTGGACATTCCTCTTATTTTGCACGGAGCTTCAGATTGGGAACATGATAGAGTTAGGGAAGTTGTTGCCAGAGGCATTAATTGTTTCAATGTGGACACAGCAACCAGGATTTCTTTCGTGAATAGTTTGACAAAATCATTGCACGAACAAGGTCAGCTCTCATTTGATCTTCGAAAGCTTATGGGCGGTGCACGCGAGGCTGTGAAAAATACCGTTAAGGAAAAAATGAAAAGTTTCGGAAGTGACGGAAAATGTGTTGCACACAACAATGTTAGTGCGCACACTGTTGAAGTTGCTGAAATTGGTGAAGAATAATATAAGGTTTATAAATAAAACGCTATGTGTTTAACTTTACCCAAAAAAGTCATTGAAATAAAAGAAAATTCTGTTATCGTTGAAAATCATATTGGCGCTAGACAAGAATTAAAAACCATTGTAGACTTATCAATCGGTGATTTTGTTGTCTCACAAAGAGGAATTATTATCGAAACTATGGACAGAGGGCAAGCTGAAGAGATCCTTAACATTTTACAGAAACAAGGAGGCGCAATATGATTGATAAAAAAGTTATTACACCTGCAGGACTGGAGCTTCTTTTGAAGATAATGCAAACATGTCCAGCGACGCCACTAAATGGTGGTGAACATGCAAAGAAGCATTTGCAAAAACTTTGTAAAAAAGGAGGAAATATTTTTGGCTGTGAGCTTCGTGCAGTTGTGGATAAAGAGCTGCTTTGTAGGTGTGAAGGCGAAATGGATGTGTATTCACATCTGTTAGAAAACACACAAAAAAACTTTGTTGACGAACAGGAGATAATGGAATATTTTGGTGGGAATGTTCATGCCGAAAAAATACTTGAAAATGCGCAAAGGGATGGACTTCATCCGAGTTATTCATTAAAAGTTGTTTATGGTCACTTGCTTGTACCGGTTATTATCAATGACTCAGAGGAAAAAACTGCAGTTGATAGTAATGGGACAACTATTGAACACTTACTCACAATCAATGGTGATAAAACCTTATATGCACAGGGAGATATCGTACTGATGCATTACGGTTTTATTATTGGAATGATTTCTGGCGCAAAAATGGATATTTTGCAAGCCATAAATCAAAAAAGTTTTCTTTATAATGATGCAGTTGGGGTCATAAAAGAAAAAATGGATTTTGCAACTATGCATTATTATCCGCGCTCATTGAAAATGGCTGGAAAATAATATGGAGAACTAAGTAACTTAGTTCTCCATTTTTTTATTGTCAAAAATATGTTACAATGACTTTATTAATGTAAAATAAAATATGGAAATCAATATAAACACAGAAGAAAAGATTTTACCAACAGAGGTTATGGAAGAAATAAAAAAGCCAAAGATAGCGATTGTGTCACTAACATCCTGTGAAGGTTGTCAGTTTGCACTTTTGGATTTGGGAGAAAAGTTTTTGGAGGCTATGAGTTTAGTTGAAATGGTGGATTTTCGCTTGCTGGAAGATGAGGAGGATGCTGGCGAGCCAATTGATATTGGATTCGTGGAAGGCAATCCAATGACTGCGGCCAATAAAAAAACTTTAATGGAACTTCGAAAGCGTAGCAAGCTCTTGGTTGTGATTGGAAACTGCGCGGCTATGGGTGGAATTCCAGAGATTAGAAATTATCATGAAAAGCAGCAGACAGTGAAGCACGTGTATAAATATATTCAAGGAATTGAGACTGAAGAAGTGCGGGAAGTTGATAATTTCGTGAAAGTAGACTTTACTTTTCCGGGCTGTCCAATCACAGGTGAGGAATTTTTGAAATATTTCCCAATTCTGCTAGCCAATGTGAAAGGTGAGGGCGAGTTGCCGACAATTCCCGACAGTCCTGTTTGTGTGGAATGCAAAAAGAAAGGCAATCGCTGCTTGCTTTTGGACAAAAAACCTTGCTTTGGCCCGATGATCCTGGGCGGTTGTGATGCAGTGTGTCCAACTTCGCGCATGGGTTGCCAAGGTTGTCGAGGTCTTCGTCCAACGGGAAATGTGAAAGCTATGAAAATGACTTTGAAAACTATGATGACTGACGAAGAATTTGAAAACACAACGGAAATCTATGGGCTTAAGGATGATATTGAAGATTGGGAAAAAGAACATGGAGAAAAATAAGCACTTTGTGCTTGAAATTGCGTCGCTCGCCACAAATGAAAATATTTGCTAATACTTTCATTTGCTGACTCGCTAGCAATTATAAAAAGTATTCTCAAATTTTACTTTATAACTTTATGAATTTTATAACTTTAGAAACTTTCATATGCAAATAAAAATAAATCACATTGCGAAAATTGAAGGGCACACGGGCTTTATGGCAAGTGTTATTAAGGGCGACGTTAAAAGTGCCAAATTTGAAGTGCAAGAAGGGATTCGCTTGATTGAGGGAATTTTGATTGGGCGGCATTATAAGGATATGCCGGTGATTGCTCAGCGTATTTGCGGCATTTGTCCTGTGGTGCATAATTTAACTTCTATCAAAGCTATTGAAAATGCGATGAAGATCGAGGTTAGTCCGGAAACTGAAAAATTGCGAAGGGTGATGGAGCACGCGCAGTTTATCCATTCTCACGCGCTGCATTTGTTTTTCTTGTCACTGGCTGACTTTTTGGATATTGAAAATGACTTGCAACTTGTGAAGGAATATCCGGAAGAAACAAAAAAAGCGGTGAAGATTCGCGAATATGGAATGGAGCTTATTAAAGTCATTGGTGGGCGTGTGGTGCATCCGCTTACTAATGAAGTTGGTGGTTTTAAAAAAGTTCCAACGCTGGAAGAGTTAAAGCAATTAATTTTGAAAGGGCAAGAAGCTCTTCCGATCGCATTGGAATTGGCGGCATTTTTTCAAACAATCAAAACCCCAAATTTTTCTCGTCCCACTGAATATGTCTGTTTGAAAACAAGAGGGGAATATGCGATTTATGATGGAGACGTGACTTCCAATAAAGGTCTTTTTGTTGATGTACAACATTTTGAGGATAATTTTCATGAATTTCAACGGCCAAAAGAAATTGTTAAGCGTGTAGAGCGTGACGGTAAAACAAGTTATATGGTTGGAGCTATTGCCAGAGTTAATAATAATCATGAAAAATTAAGTTCTGCTGCTCAGAAATATCTAAAGTCGCTTAATTTTAATCTTCCTGATTACAATCCCTTTCACAATGTTTTGTATCAAATGGTAGAGGTGATTCATTGTGTGGAGGAATCTGTGCAATTATTGAAAGAGCTTACGCATATGGATCTTTCCAATGCGATTACGAAAGATTATATTGTGCGTCAGGGCAGCGCTGCAGCCGCTGTCGAGGCCCCACGTGGAACGTTGTATTATTGGGTAGACATTGATCCAAAGGGGTATATTAAAAATGTGAACATCATCACTCCGACAGCTCAATTTTTGACACATCTGGAGGATGATATTGCGGCGTTTATTCCTGGAATTATTGAGAAAGATGAAAAAGCTATGGAGCGAAAAATGCGCGCCTTTATTCGCGCATACGATCCCTGCATCAGCTGTGCAGTGCACTAATTAATAAGTTCATAAGGTAAAAAGTTCATAAAGTTCGTAAAGTAAAAAGTTGAATTTGAATTCACTTTATAAACTTTCAACTTTATAAACTTTATAACTAAAGTTTATGCATGATTTTATGTTAGCCAAGGAAATCGTCGATGATTTGATGAAAATTGTGAAAAGTGAAAAACTTTCACAAATTGATTCTGTTTCTCTTGAAATTGGGCAAATTGCTTTGGCGCACGATGGTCATAGTGAGCACGTGGAAGATATTAGTGTTGATAATTTGAAATTTGGAATTAAAAATATAGTTAAAGGAACAATTTTAGAAAAAACAAAATTTAATATCAAAAAATTCCAAGGTGATCATTGGCATTTGGTCAGCATTGATGGCGAATAAGATGCGGAGGAGGTTAGTAAGATGCTCTGGTCTAGTATTGATACAATGTCTAATAAATTAAATAATATTGGTGAAGGTGATTAGTGACTTGTTGTTCACTGTTCACTGTTCATTGCTCACTGATTATGCTCAAAGTTGCAATTAATGGTTTTGGGAGAATTGGAAGACCGTCGCTCAAAATTGCTTTTGAAAAAAAAGGTATGGAAGTTGTGGCGATTAACGATTTGACTGATATTGAAACAAGCGCTCATCTTTTGAAATATGATTCATCGTATGGTATTTATGAAAGAGAGGTTGTTGCTGATAAAGAAAATAGCGAGCTTATTATTGATGGCAAGCCGATAAAATATTTTTCTGAAAAAGATCCTTTGAATTTGCCTTGGAAAAAAATGGAAGTTGATGTAGTTTTGGATTGTACTGGAATATTTTTGGATCAAGA
>LBTZ01000024.1 GCA_000992325.1 Parcubacteria group bacterium GW2011_GWD2_38_11
CTTCATAAGTTCTTTTTGTTTTCATTTGATTTTAAAAGGGGGGAAGAATAAGGCGAGTTACGAGACCTTATTCTCCTTCCCTTGCACATAACTTTTATTTTTTACCCCAGTACTTGTTGTAAGGCGTACTTTGCCAAAACCGACGATTCCATTGTTTTCTTTAGCTGTTTGTCAACCTTCATTTTTGCGTAGGTTTGTTCGGCTAACATTTGTGTGCCCCAGACTTCAATGATTTTTGCGTTCAGCTCATTGGCCGAACATTTAATCACGAATGATTGCATAAGATTGTTTTTAGATAATTAAAGAACCGACTACTTTCGTAATCGGTTCTTTTTATTGTCGTACAATTATGCTATATTGCAGCTAACTAGCCTACATTGATTAAGGGGCTGTCTTGCAATCTTGCTTTCGCGACACTGAAGCAAAGGGAAGTAGCTCAAATAAGCCATAACCAACTTAGTCTAACATATAAATAAGTCTTCACGCTTGTATCCCTCTTTCCCTATTCCTACTTTCCCTATTAATATATCAAAATAAATACATCTTTATATTACTAATTATTTTATCATCTCTTGTTATCATCCAACCACTAATATATATCTTCTTACTCTAACCCAGCCTCAAATCCAAACACTAAACTTCAAACTCTAAATTCCTAATTCCTAATTCAATAATGCATACATCTTTGTATATCCAAAGCAGTCTAATTAATTCAAAAAAAACAACGCTCAAAATTGAGCTGCCTTAAAATGAGTCTGGTTAGGTATACATCTATATATACCTAACCTCTCTTGTTTGAGTGATGAATTTTTGCGGGAACAATTTTGACGTTTTTTTTTGAATATAGTTGTATATTTTAGCGTACTTTTCTATAATGTTATATATTCAGATCTCTAATTAATTGTAAAAAATATTTTTCACGCCCGAGACAAATTATTTTTCTGGTAATTTTTGTTTTATTTATTTAAAAATTATTTTTGAAATTATTTTTAGAAATTTATGTTAACATCGATTCGAATATTTTTTCGTTTAAACCTCAATGAAAAAAATATTTTTAAAATCTTACCCTGATTTAAATTTATTCTAAGAGAAAAGTAATAGTCTTGCCTCCTTGGTAGGTCACTATTTACAATGTCGCACAACCCTTTTCTAGATTAAATCATAATTATTACACCCAGCAATTTCTTTTTTAAATTCATCAAAAGTAAGTATTCTCCACGTAGTTGGAAGCCTATTTCGTTTGGATTTTCGCCAATTAATTATTTTGTCATGTACATCATATTCACTAAAGTATATAAAATAGAGCCGTTCTTTATTCTTTAAGATATTAACCTTCCTATAACGATTCTCCTTTATATTCATTATTCTAGTGAGGCCTCTGAAATCAATTGTTCCAAAAACATCAATAGCAAAATTTGTCGGTTTAGCATATACATAAAAATCAAACCTATCTTTTGAGCTCATATGCACAGGCCTTTCGATATGCACGAAAGGCTCATTAAATTTTTCTTGCAAATAATCACGGACAATCACTTCGAGTTTCCTGCCTCTATCATTAATATCGGTGGCGATTTTTGATCGCGATTCCCCTGAACCATAGTTTTCAATAGAATGACCTAATTGTTTTCTTAATGAAATTAAACCACCAAAAATTCTTTGGATTTGTCTCGATGATGGTAAGAAATCAAAATCATCAATTTCAAAGGCGGTTGGATATCTCCTGAATAGCTTATGAAATTCCTCAAAACCATCCCGAACTTTTTCAAGAGTCCAGACTTTACCTTTTCCAGGTTTTGAAAATGATGAACCCATTGCATTTTTAAATATTAGTTATAGATAATCATTTGATCCATATATGTGCTCGTATTTATACCCATTGCACCAACTAGCGCGCGAGTAGTATCTAGATATATGTTGGGTCCGAAGTAGGGGTCATGCACGACATACTTCCCTGTTTTTGACTCCTTAGCATGGATAACAATGTAATGTCCTCCTTTACCACCAGTTTTTCCAATGTAAATAATAACAGGATGTTTTTTGCTTAATTCTGAATCTATAACAGACCATTTGATATTACTATGTGAAGATCCATAAGATGCTAGTTCAATTTTAGCTCCACTCCAACCACCCATTTCCCAATTGATAAGATCTGAAGAAAAAATAGGTTTCTTTGCGAGTAGGCCAGGTGTTATATCATCGCCATGAAATTTCGCAACCATTGCAACAGATGTTACAGCACATCCCCAGTTTTTCATATCGCTCTGTGAATTTCCAATATTTGAATCAGCCCAACGCGGATCTTTTTGTGAGAAAAACCAGCTAGTAGATGCAAACGATGATGAAGAAGGTTCATTTTTCTTCATGTAATCGACAATTGAAAGACCGCCTACTGAAAAATTACCACTTAAAAATAATTGATCAATATTTAACAATTCTTGTTTCTGCTGCTCAACTCGAGCCAACATTTTAGCATACCTTGCTTCTTCGCCCTTAGTCTGTGCAAGTAAGCTTTCACGTTGATCTTTTACGGACTGCAAGTCATCATTTTGATCCTGAAGTTTTTGATGCACATTGACAATTTCAGTTTTTTGCTTATCGATCTCGGAACTTTGCACTTCAAGTTCAATTTTCAAGTCAGTCACTGAGTCCACTAACTTCTTAATTTTATCTCCAGTTTGCGATAGTTGATCTTTAGTGATCAGAAAAGATGCAAAATTTCCATCGGTTAAATAAGCATTGATAGGGTTTCTTTGGGTTGATTCATAATAAAACTGCATCAAATTAGTCAATAATTTTTTCTGATTTTCAATAATCTTTTCTTTTTCTTTGATTTGGCCTGAAAGTCTTATGATCTTAGTATTGTATTCGTTAATTTGCTGTGTACTTGCATCAATCTCAGTCTGAACTTGTTGAATATTTGTATCAGTTATTGATAATTGATTGTTTAATGTACTGCTTTGCTTTCGTTTAATATCAATGATTTCACGATAAATGTCAGCTTTTTTCTCAAGCTCTTCAATCTTTTCTTGAGTTTCGTCCTTCTTATCTTCATCAATTTGCGCAATGCTTTCATCCGCACTACCTTTTTGCGCATATGCAAAAATAACACCCAGCGATAGTGCTAACAAGACAGAAATTAACGTAAATTTATTTTTTTGTTTTTTATTGATTTTCATGGAAAGACTTCATGTAAGATATTCCTACTTAACCAATTCCAAAGCATTTTTAAGACGAGCAAGACTTTCTTCTTTTCCTAGTGCCCAAGCCACTTCAAACGGTGATGGAGATTTTTGTGCTCCAGTTAAAGCAACTCTCAGCGGCCAAAGCAAATCTCCTCTCTTATCCCCTGCTGCTTCCAATAATTTAGTTTCAATAGCTGATAATGACCAATCACTTTCATCAATATCTTTCAGTATATCATAAGAAGTTTGCAATGATTCAATAGTTTGCTGATCAGTATTTGTTTTCCAGCGCAGCATTTCTTTTTGATAGCTAATTTCCTGAAAAAAGAAAGTATTCTCATCTCCCACATCGGAAAATTTCGATAATCTTTCTTTCTCAATCATCAAAACCTTTTTCAAATATTCGTCAGTTTTTTTGTCATCAGAAGCATCAACAAAAAAGTCCTTTTTCTGAAAAAATGGTTTAGCATTTTTCAATAGCTCATCAGGAGAAAGTTTTTTAATGTATTGAGAATTTATCCAATCCAATTTCTTAATATCAAAAACCGCACCAGCCTTATGAACCTTGGATAATTCAAATTTTTCAATCAGTTCATCGAGCGTGAAAATTTCCTGAGTGCTTCCCTCTCCAGGATTCCATCCAAGCAGCGCAACAAAATTTATCAGAGCTTCTTTGATATATCCTTTCGCAAGATAATCTTCAACTGCAACATCACCTTGTCGTTTTGAAAGTTTTGATTTATCCCGATTCAGTAGTAATGGCAAATGAGCAAATTGAGGGGCTTCCCATCCAAGTGCCTCGTATAACATAATGTGTTTTGGCGTGCTTGGAAGCCACTCTTCGCCTCGAATTACATGCGTAATTTGCATCAGATGGTCATCGACGACATTTGCGAGATGATATGTTGGAAATCTGTCTGACTTCAAAAGAACTTGATCATCAATCGTATTTGTATTGAATGAAACTTTTTTACGTACTATATCCTCAAATGCAATATTTTGATTATTCGGTACTTTAAATCGAACAACAAATGGCACTTCAGATGCAAGTTTTTGTTTGATTTCTTCTTCTGACAGATTCAAACAGTGACGGTCATATTTCGGTGCCTGTTTTTGAGCAAGTTGATCTTTTCTCATTTTTTCTAATCGATCGGGAGTGCAAAAACAATAATATGCTTTTCCCTCCTCAACAAGCTGTTCGGCATATTTTTTATAAAGATCCAATCTTTCTGACTGAATATACGGACCAAAATCTCCAACTTCAACAACCCCTGGATATGATGAAGATTTCTCTTGATGTTGTTTGTTGTTTGTTGTTTGTTGTTTGTTAATATGCGGACCCTCTTCCCATTTCAATCCTGCCCATTGAAGAGATCTTATCAAACTTTCAACAGCACCTTCGACATAACGGGAACGATCAGTGTCCTCAATGCGCAGTGCAAAAACACCATCATTTTTTTTAGCAAAAAGATAATTATAAAGCGCTGTGCGAAGACCACCAATGTGCAAATAGCCTGTTGGCGACGGTGCAAAACGCACACGAACTTTTTTTTCTGAATCAATCATATCCTATTGTCATTCCGGGCTTGACCCGGAATCCAGTTTAGCTCTTCAGTTAGACTCAGTTCTGGATTCCCGTTTTCACGGGAATGACACTTTTTAACTATTTATTAAATAAAACCTTAATCGGAAAAACGACAACTGCATTTATAATTCTTTTTAATCTGTATTTTGGCTCTTGCAAAAATCTCCAAAGCCATTCCAATCCAATTTTCTGCATCCAAAGAGGGGCGCGCAGAATTTTTCCAGTGACAAAATCAAAACTGCCACCAACTCCCATAGCTATCCTTATCTTAGCAGGTTTTTGGGCAAAAATAAACTTTTCTTGAAAAGGAGCACCGAAATTGCAAAACAGGATGCAGTCATCAGTCATCAGTAATCGGTCATCTTTTTTAATCTCATCTGGATCACTAATGACTGATGACTGATGACTTGAATCAAACTCCCCACCAACAAAATTTATACTTGGATATTTCTTTTTCAACGCCGATGCAATCTCATTAAAATTACTTAGCCCATCCTTATTTACCGCCAAGAATATCTTCAAGCTTTTTTCATCTGCAATTTCAAGTATCATTTCCATCAAATCAGCTCCTGCAATTCTGTTTTTAAGGCGATCCCCATATCTGAAAAATGCATACCAAATTCCAACCCCATCAGCCACGTTCAAATCAGCTTTGTTCAAAATATTTTTAAATTCCAAATCCTTTTGAGCCCTCAAAACAAACTCCGGATTAACCGTTGCGATCTGATGAAGTTTTGGCTCAGTCAAAAAAAATTCTATCTTTTCAAGAATTTCTTTTTTAGAAAAATTATCAATGCGTACAGCAAGAATCTCCATCTACTTTATGAACTTTACAAACTTTATAACCTTATGAACTATTTTACACCAGCGGGCATTCCTCAAGTGAAACATATTCCGCTCCCCCGCCTTTGCTTTCCATAATAGAAAGACTGTCTACTGTCATTGAAACATTAATTTTTTCAGAAATTTCTGGCTTTTCAGCAAGTTCATCCCATTTCAATTTGCGAATGCGCCCCAACGTGATGTGTGGACGAAATTCCTTGTGAGATTCCGGTCTCATTCCAAGAGCTCGTTCAACCTGCTCATTAAGCACCCCAAGTTCACTGCAAGGCTTTCCCGTGAGCCACACCGTTTTGGGATCAGCAGCATTTGGTCCAAGTTCAATGCGATCAAATTCCAAATCAAAAGCTTCAAAATTTTCCACACCCGTTCTGACTTTCTGGCAAATTTCAGGCAAAACGCTTTCGTCAACATATCCCACAAAAGACACGGTGATGTGCAAGTTTTCCTCCTTCATCCATTTGATCGGCAAATCAGACCACTTGGCTATAATTTGAGCCAACCGTCTTTTTAACTGTCCTGGAACCTCTATTTCGACAAATATTTTTTTCTTTTGCATATCCAACATCGTAGCATTTAAAAACATAAAAATCAAGATTTTGGATAAAAAACACAAATAAAAAAGACTGGAAGTTTTTCCCAGTCTTTGTGAAACTTAAATTGTGTCATTGTTTCTTACGATGCAGGGTCTTTTCGTATAACCCCACATCCACCAACCCTCACCTCAAGATCAGTCAACTGTTTAAAATACAGCTCTATAAGCTTTTGGACCTTGATGGAATTACCGTATTTTTTATTGATACGATACAACGACAAGGTGTTTTCCTTAAGAACATTGAGTTGTTGCCTTACCGCTGCCGGAACATCTCGACCGCCCAGCTCTAGTCGGTATAGTTCCCTGAGGTCTTCATCAATCATCAGCAGTAATACCCGTATATCCTGTTGATTGTTTTCATTAATTTTTCCCAATTTAAGCCCCATTAACGAAAAAATAATCACCAATACGATACAACTTGCCTGAAACCATTCCGTGATCGTCCAAAATTCCATTACCAGCCTCCTATTTGTAAAATAACCACCTCTTCATTTCAACTATCAATTATACTCCAATTTACTCTTTTTGTCAACCATAGAAAATTTATTTGCTGACTTCTTTGCTTTTACCATCCCCTACTGCTAAAATAAATGTACTTATGATATTATTTTAAAAAAAGTTTTATACCAAACCAATGTCATCCTCAGCTTGACTGGGGATCCAGAGCGTTGCCTAACCCTGGATTCCCGTTTTCACGGGAATGACATGGTTAGCATTATTATTAGAAAAATATATGAAAGATTTAAAAACATTTGGAGAATTGATGAAAAAAAGAGTTGTTCAAAAAGCTCCTGCCTATCAATGGCAAGAGCTGGCACTTAAGATCATCAAAGACTTTGATGTCCCCAATGACAAGCGTGGTTCCATTTTTCGTGTCTGCAAACAATACAACAAACAAATCGTTGAACGTGCAATGAATGACACCAAGGAACTTTGCAAAACTGGTCAGAAGTGGAATTATTTCTTCAAAATTATCGGCAAGAAGCCGGATGCACCAAAAGTCGAAACCGATCAGCTTAATTAATATTACTTGATCAACTCTGATATTGAAAAATCATTGAAGTATAAAATCACAAGACCAAGCGTAATCGCAAGGGAGTGACTCAGTGTCGGATTTCCCGGAAAAAGATACAGGTCCATAAGTCCCCAAATTCCACGCCAAAAAATAATAAGCCCAATTCCTGATATTAAATGATACAAAAATGGGTTTTTCTTTTTGTGATGCTTGAACATATTTTTTGTTTTTTATTTTTATTATTTAGCGAAACGAGCGAAACGCGGTGGAGCGAGAGTGCGGCGTGGCTTGAGTTCAGAGTTCCACCGTTCTTCATTGCTTAATCGAATGCAAAATTGCTTGTTCTAGTTTTTCAGGTTCATCCGTGCCTATCCTGTACGTTTTACCATTTTTCAGTTTTATTTCAACCGCATCAAAACCGGAAACATTGTAAATCCACATCCTGGGCCAAAACCACATCTTTATTCCCCATCCATAATACCAATGATTCTTCACGGTTTTAGCGGAGATTATATCATCAAGCAAAAGCTTTTTTCTAAAAATACCGAATCCAAATTTGATTCGTAAATTTTCTTCATCAATAATTACTTGAAGTGACCCGAAGGAAGCAAGAATAAGCAGAATTAATACCATTACAGCAGTAACAAGAAGATTTGTGCCCGAATCAGCCGAAGGTGGCTCGGCGGAGGACATAATATGAACCCGCGCGAAAAGCGCCGCCACGGCCAGCGTAATAATCAACATCAGATAACCAATTTGAGTGTTTTTATATTTCATAAAATTATTCGTTATTACTAAAAATATCAACGTACTCCTTGTAAATATATGACTGTCCGTATTTTTTATCTTTATCCCTTGGCATTAAAATTTTCATCTCAATAAACCTATCAACCACGGTTTGCGCTCCTGCGCGAGTAAATCCAGTCCAATTTTTAATAACATTAATATTTACAATTGGCTGACCATATAATTTTAGCAAAACAGTAGTTGCACTTTCTGATGCACGCTTACCTAATTTCTGAATCTTCATTGTATCTTGTTGACGTAGTATGGTAATTTTTCCAACAATATCAATTGCTTCATTTGCAATTTCAATAACACCATCAAGAAAAAAATCTATCCAATCAAAAATATTTCCATTATGATAACCGAAAAGTTTTTCGTAATAAAGTTTTTGGTGCTTCTTAAAAAATGAAGACAAAAATAAAACTGGCTTTTCAAGATAGCCCTCTTTCCATAGATAGAAAGTGATTAACATCCTGCCAGTTCTTCCATTCCCATCCAAAAATGGATGGATAGTTTCAAATTGTGCATGTATAAGTCCTGCTTTAATCACGGTTGGCATTGTGTCCTCAGAATAAATAACTTTTTCCAAATCGCTCAGTGCATTTTGCATATCCGCAACAGCTGGCGGAACAAAACGAGCATTATCTGGACGAGTACCGCCAATCCAATTTTGACTCTTACGGAATTCTCCTGGATCAGAAAAGTGAGTCGCTCGCGCCTTATGCATTAATTGCTTGTGCAATTCGCGAATAAATCGAAGTGCCATTGGGAAATTATCATCAGATATTCGTTTCATTCCATAATTAAGAGCTTTAATGTAATGCAAAATATCATCGACATCATCTGGTATATTCGTATCAATTTTAACCTCCGCTGCAATTGCATCTATCATTGTTGCTCTTATTCCCTCAATTTGGCTTGAAGATGCTGCATCTTTACGCAGATACATCAAAAGAAAAAAGTCTGAATCTGGCAGAAGCTTAGTGATACCATCTAATTTGCCTAATAGTCGAGTAGCTTCGTCATTCTTTTTTAAGATTTTTGGATCAAAATTAAAGCCTCCTCTTGGTGGAAAAGGTTCAAGAGTAAAAGCTTTAAATCCCTCTTTTTGGGCTATATTAAGCCCAATTTTGATGTTTTTCATGGTTTGTTTACATCTATTTTATAATGTATA
Organism: Parcubacteria group bacterium GW2011_GWD2_38_11; assembly: GCA_000992325.1. GTDB lineage: Bacteria > Patescibacteriota > Minisyncoccia > Moranbacterales > GWC2-37-73 > UBA12068. The sequence goes on from LBTZ01000024.1 coordinate 9,178, forward strand.
CAAAGTATACTAGTTTGTATACATTGTGTCAACATATGTATACAAACTTTAATAACCAGAATAAGATACTACCTTATTCCAATATTATCACTTTCACTGGAATAAGACTATGTAAAAAAAATATAGCTGAATTCCCAAAAACAAAGACTCTTGTTTTTAATTTATCACGAACCATTTTCCTTCGCTAATGACTTCGATTTTTCCATCTACAATTTTTAGGGCGGAGTTATCATCCAAAACATATATTTTCTCTTTCATATCCTTGACAGCATTTTTGACAAAATCTTCTCGCAAATTTACGAAATATTCTGAGTTTAGATGCGGAAGAAAATAAAAATCAACATAATTCAAACCGTCCATATCATAATCCTTATCTAAATCTTCCCCATAAACAATTTGTGAAAGTTTAAGTGCTAGATCTTTGTTCGTCACCATACTTCCAGCACTCACACCGACATAAACTTTGTCCTTCAATAATTCAGGTAATATTTTTGCCAAACCAGATTTGTTCAGCCATTGCATGAGATGATAAGTGTTGCCACCTTCAAAAAATAACACGTCAGCATTTTCAATGCTTGGTTTCCAAATTTCTTCATCAACCGCTGAAATGTCAGTGATTTCAATTGACTTAAAATTTAATTTTTTCAAGTTTAGTAAATCATTGATAAGCCAGTCCTTATCTCCAGTTTCAATATTTGATGCTGTCGGAATAAAAACCAAAGTGGTTTCTTCTGGTTTTTTGCCAGTCAAACTAAATAGTGCATCGGCAATCGATTTGTTTGTAATGCCATCTGATGTCAAAAGTAATTTCATATTTTCAAAATTATTAATAAAGTTTTCTTCCTTATACCCCTATATAAATAAATAATTGACCAACGGAAATGCCCTTGTGGTACAATTCATTCATCACAGAAATGCGTCCGCCGTTAGGCGAAAAGAAAAAGCAAATTTCGCAGAACGTTACTCACATGCGAAGTTCGTTTGAAACGTAGTGAAAACGAATTTGGGTGGAGGCTTTCGGAGAAAACCGTAACCGCATGTGAGTTGTTGTGCGATGTGCATGTTTTCCTTTTGCTTGCCCCAAGGCAAGTGGCTCAAAAAAGAATCTAATTTTGTTTTTCTCGTCTTGGATTCAGGGCAGAGGGGTCAGGGGTGGATGCCCTGGAGCCAAAACTCCTTATTGTATTTTGTTTTCTTCTACACCACTTTTTTATATCTCGCACTTCTACCTTGTCCTGTTCTCTCTATTTTTTTCAACTTTAACAATACCTCCAATGCTTGCTTGACGGTTGGTCGTGGAATATTTGTACCAATAACAATTTCACCCGTTCCAGCAAATTCATTTTTTTCAAAAAAAGTCCAAACTGCAAGTTGTTTTTCTGACAACAATTTTTCAATATTTTCTTTTGACAATAGTTCAATCGCAGATTGTGATTGTTGCAATAAAATTGCGAAGAAAAATTCAAGCCATGTAGTGATGTCTTCGTTTTTTGAATGAAAAGTCTTTTGACTTCTTCTAAGTGCTAAATAATATTCTGTTTTATTATCCTCTACTAATTTTTCATGCGAAACATACGGCATATACAAATAGCCATTTTGAAGCAAGAGTAAATTTGTCAAAACTCTCGAAATTCTTCCGTTTCCATCCTGAAAAGGATGGATTGCCAAAAACTCAACCAAGAAATTTGCTATCACGAGAAGTGGGTGATATTTTTTCTCAGTAAGTAGAAAACTAGTTGACTCAATAAGTTCAATCATTTCCTTGGGCGTGAGATACGGAGATGTTGGATTAAAAATTATTCCAACTTCCTTTCCCACGTGGTCATATGCAACAACTTTATTTTCACCAAATTTATAATCTCCCAAATGTCCCTGGTCCTTGTCTGAATATTTCAGAAGCTCCTTGTGAAAATGCTTGATTGAACTCTCGTTAAACTTTAAGCTTCCCCATGAATTGAAAATATTTTCCAAAAGTTCATAATATCCTTTCACCTCTTGCTTATCGCGGTCAGCAAATTTCTGAATATTAATCCCCCGCATCACCTTTTCAATATCCTCATCAGAAAGTTGCACACCCTCAATACGAGTTGATGCACCAGTTGAGGTTATCAAAACAGAACGCTTAAGACGACCCAATGCTTGAGGACTCAATTTGGCACCAGTCACCCAACTGCCCTTCAACTCATCAATCTTGGCAATTTTTGAAATAATTTCCGCAGGAATATTATCAAGCCTTTTTGAGAATTTATCTTCGATATTATCGCTTTTTTGCTTTATTTTAGCCATAGTTTTTTGGATATATTAACTATATCCAATTATATCCAATTAACCCCTTTTCGTCAAATGTGTTACTATTCAGCATAAGCTTCGATAAGGCGTAATTTGTTTTTAACATTCAATTTTTGCGTGATGTTTGAAAAGCTTTTTCCTTCTTGCAGGTCGATTGCTAAATAATCAATTTTGGATATGCCTGGATATGGAAGTAAGTCATATTCTACTCCGTCGTATTCAATTCCGCTAACTAGCATTGGCAATTCTTCAAGTGGATAGTTTGCTAGTTTTTCATAATCAGAATCTGATAATTTTTCTGATTGTATATTTTCTTTTACAATTTCAATTATCAAATCTTTGAACCAATTATTATTTTCAAATTCATCACGTAAAATGGCAACCATTCTCTTGTGCTTATTTGTTTCGATTTTTTCCCAATTCAATATTTCAACAAGTTTACTTTTTTCCTCGCCAAGTTCGGTCAAAATATTTTCCACTATTGCCAATGCTTTTTCACCCTCTTTTATGCCGAGTTTATCGGCACGCTCTTTTTTGTAACCATTTTTAACTTCGTAGTTTGTGGAGTGGATTTTGTCGGGAATTAAAATTGCAACTTTATCTTTTGTATTTTCAAGAGCCCAAAGAATATAGTCTTTGATATTTTTCTGGGTGAAATATTTATTACCCAAAGAAATGCCTACAAAAATATTGAACTTTTTGGCAATTATTTCCTGTTCAGTTGTATTTAGACAGCTTGTAATTTTCATGTCTTAAAAAATTTCAATAAACTTTTTCTGCCCCTTTGTGGGCTGAAAAAAATCCTTATTACCCCTAGTTAAATAAATAAAAAAACAAAATTGGATTCTTTTTTGAACCAGGGCGTTAGCCCAAAAGGAAAACATGCATTTTGCACAACGTTGCCCATATCTGAAGTTTTCATCCCGCTTTATAGGACTAAACTTTTTATTACAGGCTGATATTTTTTAATGCACTCCACCTAAACTTTCATCAAAACTAAGGGATGAAAATTTGGGCGGAGGGAAATTGACACTCAATATTGTTTTTAATAGCGTCAATTTCCTGTAGCCAGATATGGGCTGTTATGTGCTGTAGTTAGAAATACCCATTCCTTATTTGTATTTTTTGGCGAATTGAATTCTTGATCTTCTTCCTATTGTTGGATTTTAGAAAAGTCTTCACTTAAATAAAAGTGTTATTTTATAGTCAGACTTTTAACAACATCTTCAAGATATTGAGTGTCTTTGGTCGCATCCACGCCACATGATGTGCTGAATAAGTAGTTATACTTTTTGCCGATTACTTCAATGAATGAATTTGTGCACATGTCTGCTTGCACATATTTTATGACTGTTAAATCATCTATTTTTGTCGTTATCGGCGTAATTCCTTTTTCTATTTCAGCAATCGCCTTTTCGACTGACTGAGCGGGCTTGAATTTTAGGCTATACGATCGGATAACACTACAACCTTCAAAAAGACTTGCCGGGCCGAATGACAGACCGTCATTTTCCAAATCAAACGAATTAAATTTGTATTTTTTATTACCCCAGTTTTTATTAAACGGCACATCAAACGATAGCCCCCTTGTGTCATCGGTATACAAAATATTGATGTCGGCAGGCTCGAAATTGAATGTTTCCTTGCAATCAGTTGAAGTCCCCGTGAAGTACTGACTAGTATTTTGAGGAGTCAATAAAATTCGGTTGTCAGCTTGCACATTCGGAGCAGTGGCAACTGGCTGACTTACTTTGTTTAATGTCGCAAAATATACAGTTGTGCCAATTAAAATGACAACAACGACTCCTAAAATTGCGATGATACTTTTTTGATTCATAATTTTATTAATTATTGATAAATTATATGAGTTTTAAGTATTTTGAGCCCCGTATTTCGCCAAAAAAATTTTAAAGTGTATTAAAGAAATTTCTGGGTATTTCACATAACGTATCTGTGTATCTGAAGTTTTTGCTTCGCTTCCATATTATATCAATAAAGAGAAAAGAAGCAAAAATTTGGGTGGAACGGAAAAGCCCAGCGCAAATATCTTCCTTATTGTAAGCTCTTTTTTGAATTTTTTTGTCCGAATATTGACATAAAGCCAGGTTTGTACTATATTCATGTGAAGTAATTTTAGCACCACAATCCAAGAAAAGGAGGACGAGCAAATGAAAATATGCCCACGTTGCAACAATAGCCCAGGCGAAGATTTTTGCACGAGGTGTGGCGTTGCAACTACCGAACAGCCAAAATGTGATGCTTGCCAAACAGAAATAATGCCGATTGTCATGGACTATTGTCCTGGTTGCGGAAAAGCAATGTCGCTTACCGCCAAAATATGGCAAGCTTTCATTGGTCTGTTTCGCAAAAAACTCAAAACTGCATAAAACTCCGTGCAACAATCTGCATACCACGGCCTTCGAAAAAATCGGGGGCTGTTTTTCTTTGCAAAAAAAATTCAAAAAAGAGCTATTAAAAAAAGATATTTGCGCTTGGCTTTTCCGCGTAACCAGATACACAGTGTTGGGCGATGTAAAAAATATTTTTCAATTTTTACTTAATAACTTTATACTTTACTTGCAGTATATCATCAGCAATTCTTGTTGCCTCTATAAAACTCAATCGCCTTTCAAATTCACCTTCGGCAAAAACCGAAATACCTTTTCCAATAATAGCAGGCTCAATATTCAGAATAACTTCATCAACTAAATTCTCAGCTAGAAACGAACTATTGTTTGAACTACCACCAACAAGAATTGCTGATGATATATTTTCAGCAATGGCTTTTTGTATAGCGTCCTTTGGTGAATTAGCTCTTACAAACGGAGCCTCTAGTTCAAGATTTTCATTTTTAGAAACAATGATCTTTAGTTTCGCATCAATAGTGCTGTAGTTATAATCTGGCCATTTTTGCACAAGTTCATACGACTTCCTGCCCGTGATAAAACAACCATACTGCTTGGCTAATTCGCCAAAGGACTTCCAGTTGGTTTCTGACAAAAAGTCCTCATTTCCATCCTTGCCGGCAATCATACCGTTCAAAGACATTGCCATGAATAAAGTTATCTTCATAATTTAAAAATTGAAAAATATTTTTTATTTCGCCCAACGTTACTCATATCTGAAGTTTTTGCGCAGCGTAGCTGAGCAAAAATTTGGGTCGAAAGAAATTGATTTTCCTTTGAGATATAAAAGTGTCAATTTCTTGAGCCAGATATGAGTTGTTCAACGATGTGCTTGGAAATTCTTATTCCGTAATGTATTTTATTTTTTGGCGCATTTATATCATTGCCATGTTTTGAGCAACAACTATTTGTTTA
>LBTZ01000025.1 GCA_000992325.1 Parcubacteria group bacterium GW2011_GWD2_38_11
GACCAGTTAGACCAGTTAGACCAGCAAGACCAATCCGACCAATCATTCACCCCGTGGCCAGGGAAAGCCAGACAGCGACAAACAACGTCAGGCTGATCAGCCCGTTCAGGGTGAAAAAGGACATGTTGATGCGGGAGAGGTCCCGCGGGTTGACGATCAGGTGCTGATAAAATCAGACGGTTTTCCCACTTATCATCTGGCCGTGGTGATTGACGATCATCTCATGGGCATCACCCATGTTATCAGGGGAGAAGAGTGGATTTCTACCACGCCCAAGCATATTTTGCTTTATCATGCGCTTGGTTGGGAAGAACCTATCTTTGCTCATCTTTCTCAGCTTCTGAGTGTGGACAAGAAAAAACTTTCAAAGAGAATGGGAGATGTTGCAGTTGAAGATTTTATCAAAAAGGGATACCTGAAAGAAGCTATCATTAATTTTGTGGCTATGCTTGGTTGGAATCCGGGAGAGGGAAGTGTGCAGGAAATTTTTTCAATGGAAGAGTTGATTGAAAAATTTGAACTTGAGAAAGTCCACAAAGCTGGAGCAGTTTTTGATATTAAAAAATTGGATTGGATTAATGGGCAATATATTAAAAAACTTTCTGATGATGAGCTTATTAAAAATGCGTTGCCATTTTTTGAGCAAAAAGAATTTTATATAAATGCAACTGCAGATAAGAAGACTGAAGATTATTTGAAAAAAGTTTTGACTGTCGAAAAAGAGCGTTTGGCAAAATTTGCTGATGTGGGCGAGGAAAACAAATTCTTTTTTCAGAATATTTCTTATGAAAAAGAAATGCTTCGTTGGAAAACAAATACGGATGATGAAACAATATCATCATTGAACACTGCGCAAACAGTGCTTGATGAAATTTCTGAAGATGATTGGACACTTGCAAAAATTGAAGAAAAATTATTGGCAGCAGCAGGGGATAAGCCTGCCCGCAATGCTACGCCAGCCCGACAGCCTGACGGCAGTCATGGCGGCGGGCATAGCGTTGCAGGCGGGCGTGGAGATCTGCTTTGGCCGCTTCGAATGGCGCTGACTGGGGCACAAAAATCGCCATCACCATTTGAATGTGCTTGGGTGCTGGGAAAAAAAGAATCATCAAAGAGAATTCAGGATGCAATACAAATGTGGAAATAAGCGCAGAATAAATTTATTTTTTGCATGACAATAAAAACAAAATTAAAAAACAAGTTCATAATTTTTTCCTTAGTTACGGCAATTGGGATTATGCCTTCATTTTTGTTATGGAGAAATATCAAAGCTGAAACACCTAGCATTGCAGATGAACTCACTGCCGAAGAAGAAGAAACGCAAGAAAAAATAGAAGAATTGGAGAAACGCGCTGATATTTATCGCGAGATTATTGATATAAAAAAGAAACAAGGTGAAACATTAAACAATCAACTAGAAATAACTGATACAAATATTCAGCAAGTCCAGGCTCAAATAGAGGTTAGCAAGCAGCAAATTGATGATTATAACAGTCAGATAACACGCATTGAAGCACAAATAAAAGAAAAAGGTGAAACAATTTTGTCACAAAAAGAAATGTTGGCAAATTTGATGCAAGCATATTACGAGGTTAATTTGGTCAGTCCAATAATTTCATATCTAACCAGTGGAAATATCGCTTCTTTTATTGTTGAAAAAGACAGGCTTTCGCAAACTGGTGATAAAATCAAGGAATTGGTTGAATCGGTCAAGAAAATTAGGGACGATCTTGAATTGCAGAGCAAGGATCTTGATAAGAAAAAAGGAGAATTTGTGGTGACAAAAGAGAAATTGCAAAGTCAGGGTTCCACACTTGAATCAGCCAAAAAACAAAAAGAAACATTACTTGCGCAAACAAAGGGTGAGGAAGCTCGCTATGCGCAACTTCTTGCGCGCGTTGAAGAGCAAAAACAAGATTTGTTGAATATGGACCAACTGTTTTTGAGTGGTAATTTCAGCGTGGGTGGCCTTTCAGCTAGTGAATATATTGAAAAAAATAAACCTTCTTCATCGCTGTTTGCTTCAACAAGTTGGTTTTATTCTCAGAAAGATCCAAAATGGGCAGATGTGAATATTGGTAATTCAACTAGTGATATGAAAAACTGGGGATGCGCGGTAACTTCAGTTGCGATGGTTGCAAAATTTTATGGTGACAGTATAACGCCTGGCGCATTGGCAAAAAAACCTATTTTTTCATTTGATCTTATGAAATGGCAAATGAATGAGTGGTCTGGTGCAAAAATAAGTCTTGTGTCTACATATGGATCAGCTCATAGAAATTTGAGTTGGTCAGTAATTGACTCATCTATAAAAAATAAGCATCCGGTCATTGTTTATATTGGAAAAACTGGAGGAAAAGGTGGTCACTATGTGGTCATTCACAATAAAGATTCAAAAACAGGGAAGTATGTCGTGCATGATCCATATTTTGGAGCTAATTTGTTTTTGGACACTTCTCGCGCTTTGGTTGGCGCTATGGGTGTAAGCACCGCAACATATATGGATCAAATGATTATCTACGAAGATTAAGATTTCTTTCTTTAGGTATTGATTATAAAAAGCGTGGGTCTCTTGATCTACCCTTTTTTTATTTTTATACAAAAAGGGTTGTGCGACATTAAAATAGGTAGGTGCCATCAAGCAGAGGATTGTTGTTTACCTCCGCTGTCATTCCCATGAAAACGGGAATCCAGAGCTAGGCATCACTCTGGATCCCCAGTCAAGCTGAGGATGACAATACGTATATGAATTCTTATCCGAATTAATTTTTGTGTTTTTTTATTTTAATTTTTTAAAAAATATTTTTTAGATTTAAAATATTTAAAATAAATTAGTGTTTAAAGATTAACATATATACATCATCATTTCACCCTAGAGGCTTTGTATTTGAAAAGTTATCTATAGATACTAATTCGGTATAAATATACCATCTTAGGAGCAAATATGGTCAAAATATGCCCCAAAAAGACACTAAAATGACCTCCAAATTATGGCTTGTTTAAGCCATAAAACGACGTTCAAAATTGACCCGTAAGGCCTCTTTGGGTAAAAAGTGGTATACGTATACCTCCTAATATGGCTTATCTTAGGCATTATTTCGCGATTAGATCAAAAACAAGACATTATTTTAAAAATCTTAAAAAAGGAACGTGATGATTATTGAAATTAGCGGATGTGGTTGTGAAGAGTATTTTTATTGGTTGAGTAGAGTAATGGCATCACTGGATTGATAATAGGTTAAATATAAATATAAAAGGATTGATGGATAGTTAGCGGTATATGGATAACTGAGGTTCTGTTTGTATTATATGTCGTAAAAGATATAATGTGCGACATTGTATATATTTATAAACAATGCGTCTTCTACCCTATTTATATATCAAAATGTAAAGATGTGTGCAGATAGAAATAATTAGCTTTTAAATTTAAAAGCTAAAAAGTCATTGTGAATGTGTCAGTGTTGCCCTTAATAAAACCGACTGATTCGTATAGTTTCTGAGCAGCAACTCGCATTGGATTGCTTGTAAGATTAATTGCTTTTATTTTTCTCTCTTTTGCAATCTCAATTAATCTTAAAACCAATGTTCGTCCAAGGCCTTTTCCTTGATTATTATCACCAATAACAATATCTTCAAGTCTTGCTATGTCCCCTTTTGTTGGAACTTTGTGAAATATCAAAGACCCAAAGCCGATCAATTCACCTTCTTCTTCGAAAACCAAGCAGACAGCGTTTGTGTCAGCAACTAATGAAGCGTCATCAATAAGAATTTCTTTGCCGGTTAAAATTTTGAACAGTGGTTTTAATTTTTCCGCATCCCCCACTTTTAATTCTCTTAAATTTGGCATATTTTTTTATTTAATAAATTAAAAAATATTGAAGAATAATTTTTTTCAGTGCCTTATTTCCTGGTCTTATAATTTTTAATAGCAGCGTGAAGTGCATCGGCGGCTAGATTTGAACAATGCATCTTGGCTGTTGGAAGACCTCCTAATTCCTCCGCCACACTTTTATTGGTTATTTCCAAAGCTTGCTCAATAGTTTTTCCTTTTGCTAAATCAGTGGTCATTGATGATGTTGAAATGGCTGCTCCACAACCCAATGTTTCAAATTTCACATCTTTGATTATTTCTTGACCTTGTTTATCCTTGGAAACTTTTATATATAAGCGCATAATGTCACCACATTTCGGATTGCCAACAGTGCCAACACCGTCTGCATTTTTAATTTTCCCCTGATTATGGGGTTTGGTGAAGTGTTCAAGAACTTTTTTTGAATATTTTTGCATATAAGTTAGTTCATAAGGTTAAAGGGTTCATAAAGTTTGTAAAGTTTTTTATTGGAAATCGGCGAGGACGTTGCCGGAAATTTTTCTTAGACGCTTTACAACTTCTTTTATTTTTTCAATGACTGCGTCTAATTCTTTTTTGGTGGTATGTTTTCCTAGTGTCAATCTGAGACTTCCATGAGCTTGTTCGTGTTTAAGCCCAAGAGAAAGCAGGACGTGCGATGGATCAAGCGCTCCAGATGAGCAAGCAGAGCCAGTAGAAGCTGCAATACCATCTAGGTCTAGTGAGAGTATTAAACCTTCTCCCTCAACATCATCAAAGCGAAAATTTGCGTTATTGGGCGATCTTTTTTCTAGTGATCCGTTGAGGTATGATTTAGGAATTTCTCTTAACACACGTTTTATAAGATAATCTCGCAACTCAGTTATTTCTGCATTTTTCTTTTGCGTGTTAGGCGTTTTAATCATATTTATCGCCTCTCCAAGGCCAACTATTGCGGGAACATTATGTGTTCCAGCGCGAAGCCTAAATTCCTGATCGCCGCCATCTTGTACGCGTTTAATTAATGCGCCTTTTCTGACATACAAAAGTCCAATTCCCTTCGGACCATAAATTTTGTGTGCCGACATTGAAAGCAGATCAACCCCAAGTTCATCCACGTCGCAATTAAAATAATTAATAGCCTGAGTAGCATCAGTGTGAAATGTTATGTGTGGAAGTTTGCTTTCTTTGCGCTCAATGTTTAATTTTTTGAGCAATTTCCCTATTTCAGTAATTGGCTGAACTGTTCCAATCTCATTATTCACATACATCACAGAAATTAAAATCGTATTAGGCTTAATTGCTGCTTTGATATCTTTGACTGAAATCAAACCCTCCTTGTTAGGAGTGATAAATGTGACATCGGCGAGACCATCTTTTTCGGCAAATTTGCAAGCATCCAAAACGCAATGATGTTCAAACTTTGTGGTGATAATATGCGGTTTTTCGCCAGCTTTTCTGGCAATGGAATAATATGAACGCAAACTTCCTTTCACAACAAGATTATTGCTTTCTGTGGCTCCTGAGGTGAAAATAATTTCAGAAGCACTTGCGCGAAAAAAAAGTGCAGCTTTTGCTCGAGCCTCGTCAACTGCCTCCAAAGCTTCTTGGCCAAAACTATGCACGCTCATTGCATTACCAAAATTTTGCGAGAAATATGGCAACATTTTTTCAAGCACTTTAGCATCAACTGGAGTTGTGGCTGCGTAATCTAAATAGATTTTTTTCATATGGTTTTTTGTCATTCCGGGCTTGACCCGGAATCCAGCCCTAATTAATCTCAAAAAATTATTTTATTCGTAGCGTGTAATATTGATCAGTATCGGGTCTGGATTCCCGTTTTCACGGGAATGACACGAGAATATTTTATTTTATCAGTGTATTTAATTTTATCGAATACAATGTCTTTTTGATTTGCACTCCTAATTTGTTCCAAACAACACTTGATGGGCATTTATGTTCGCTAGAGCAGAATTTTCCCACGCAGCGCATTGGTGCAATATCACCATCCAAAAGTTCAATAATTTCGCCAACTGGAATTTTTTTTGGTTCTTTTGCTAGCATATAGCCACCTTGTTTTCCTTTAGAGCTTTGCACCACTTCCCCATTTCGCAGCAGTCCCATAAGTCTTTCCAAATATTTTTGAGAAATGTTTTCTTCTTTAGCAATCTCACCAATCGTTTTTTGCGCTGGATAACATTGCGCCAAATTAGTCATAGCCTTGAGTCCGTATTCTGCTTTGGTTGAAAATCGCATATATTATTAATGTCTACTAAATTAGTATACATTCATAATAATAGACTTTCTAATAACTGTCAAATGTCGTCATTCTTGCTTAAAAGTTTATATTTAGTATAATAAAGGCATGAAATTATCAACGTAGTACCTTAGTACAATAGCAAAAAAGGAGGAACGGACTGTATGGAAAAAATTTTATTATGTCCAGATTGTATGAAAGATGGTATCAGAAGAATTATAGGATGTGAGGACAAAAAGGTAAAAAAAGAATGTCTTTGGTGTAGCGGAAAAGACAGAGCAAATTGTCCCCAGCATAATATGCCTCTTATTTTTCTTATTGATCCTGCATTAAGATGCGATTCCTGCGATGAAATCAGAAATATTTGGTAAAAGGCTGTGCAGCGAAACAGCCTTTTTTTCTTGCTCAAAACCTCTTATTTGTTATAATAAATTAAGTTATCTTATCACCTAAAACCTAGCACCTAATCCCTAAAACCTATTTCTATGCGTTTATCATATTCAGCACTTGATTCTTTTCAAAATTGCAGCTTGAAATATAAATTTCAAAACATAGACAAGATCAAAGAGCCCAAAAGCAAAGAGGCTGTTTTTGGAACTCTTATTCATAGCACAATGAAATTTATTCATAATCCAGCATTACTTGCTCCAAAAATGGAAGATGCTTTGGATTTTTTCTCTAAAAATTGGAACAGTGATGTTTTTGAGGATGAACTGGAAGAACGCAGTGCTTTTTCAATGGGCGTGGCAATGATTCAACAATATTACAAAAAAAATGTAATTAGCGATTATAATATTATTGATCTGGAAAGTCGCTTTGCGATTGAAATAACAGATCCAAAAAATGGGACTGGTCATATAATTTCTGGCATCATTGACCGCATCGACAAAACTGAAGATGGCTATGAAATCATTGATTATAAGACAACCAAAAAAATGCCTTCGCAAGACAAGGTGGACAATGATTTGCAGTTGTCAGTTTATCTGAATGCATTTTTGGCTCGTTATCCGAAGGAAGCTGCAAATTTGGACAAGGTTACCGTCAGTCTTTATTATCTAAAACATAACGTGAAACTGAGCTCTACGCGTTCTTTGGAGCAACTCAATACCGCCAAACAACTATTTTTGGATGTTATTGCGGAAATTGAAAAAGGAATTTTCGTGCCAAATGTTACGCCGCTTTGCGATTGGTGCGGCTTTCAAAAAATTTGTCCGATGTGGAAACACAAATTCAAGGATGAGAGAAAGATTGATAGCGAAGAAATCAACGCCGTTATTGGCGATTATATCAATCTTAAATCAGCGATTGCTTCTACAAAAACTCAGTTTGCCCAGTTGCAAGAAAAAATAACCAAATATATGGAACAAGAAGGCGTCGAAAGAGTTTTTTCCGATGAAGGCATCATTGCTCAAACACTGCGCAAGACCTATAAATACGATGAAAAACAACTTCGTGAAATTTTGGAACCCTTGGATAAGTGGGAATCAATCCTTAAGGTGGATGGTATTGCGCTTAAGAATATTATGAGTGTGCTTTCCCCTGGAATTCGGCAAGATGTTGAACGCGCCCGCGTTTTGGATAAAGAATCCAAAAGTTTGACTATCAAGAAAAAATGAATTAAGCTGTAAAATCTTCTTTAAAAATAAAATACATTATGGGGGTGCAATTATGTCTGGAAAAATGCTTGGCAAAATGACTCGGGGCTCAGAAGAACATCAAAAAAAATTGACAGCAGCACTTTTATTTGTTGTATACTTTAGAGCTTAAAGGGAGGAACCACAGATGAACAAAATAATGATTAGGAAGGTCGCGCTGCGTACTTCGGTTGGGATTACAATTTATTGTATCGTAACAGCACTAATCTTTTTTACGTGTCTTGGTAATCTGTCACTTGCTGTTGTATTTTTTTTCATCTGGTCTTTTATATCGGTACTCACCCTTGCTGATTACGTCACCAGGTCGGCGGCAGATGATCACAGAAAGAACAAAGGGATAGAGAAGCTTACAACAACCAAAGAGGATAATTTTAAAGAAGCTTAAGTTGTCATTTCTTAAGTTAAAAAAGCCGGTCATCATCAGATGAGCCGGCTTTGTTTTTTTGTATATTTGTAATTGATTTGTAATTTTGTAGAATATTAAAATTTCAAATATTTTTCCCAATATTCATACAGTGCTTTGGTAGCCTTCAAATCCCCCACATTATATTTTGCAATATCGAGAAATCTTTTTTCTTTAAATAAATTGCCGACGTCATCACCGGAAATTCCCTCCTCCTTGGGGCTCTTGATACCAAAAGCTTTGCTCCAAAGATGCAAATTTCCTTTGCGGCGAACTGCGCCATAAAAAGTAAGTTGATCAAGCAGGTCAATGTGCTTGGCATTTTGCGGTTGGCTTGAGAGATAGCGATTAGCCATCAGATTTTTTGAGGGCCTGATTTCGTTGATTGCACTTCTGACAAATAAAAAAGGCACATCGAATGTGCGCCCGTTAAAGCTGACAAACTCGTCATATTTTTCTGCCAAGTTCCAAAATTGTGCTAACATTTCTTTTTCGCCCAAGACTCTAAACTTTATATTCCCATCTTCATGATCAGAAACACTGCCATCTGGGGCTTGGAAATATACTGCACCCTTATCTTTTTCAACATCATAAACTCCAATAGCTACAATCTGTCCTGTTAGTGGAGAAAAACAAAGTCCATTTTTCACTTCTGCCAATTCTTTTTCATATTCTTCATTGGAAGCTGTTTCCTTTTTGATCCAACGCGTAAGCACTTCCTGCGAAGTTTCATCAAGCAGTTCAAAATCTTCCCCTATGGTCTCAATGTCGAATACCAATTTGCTCATATTGTTTTTCTATAGCTTAAACATATCAATTAATACGTGCCAGCACAAGTATTGACACAAGATACATAATATGTCACAATACAGCCTTCGCACTTTTACAACAAAATAAGGAAACAAAGGAGATATAGTTATGGAAAAATCAATGTTCCGGGATCTGGCCAAGAGTATAACGGATTCGATTTCTTTCAAGGTATTAGCTGGTAATATTTCTGATTCAGTATATTTGAAATACTACAATGGTGAAAAATTCGTATTTATCTATATTAATGAAGCTAAAGCTGCTAGATCAGGAGTAAAACCAGAAGATATGCTTGGCAAAGACGATACACATTTCATGTCCTTTGAAGAAGCTATGCTTTCCTTTGAAGATGACATGAGTGCGTACAAGGGAGAGGAGATAAGGGATCGCGTAAAAAAGATTACACGCAAGGATGGAAGCATAGACTATGTAAGTGATACTAAAAATCAATTGAAAGATAAGGATGGTAACATTCTCGGCATTTTTGGAATATCGCGAGATATAACCAGACGCGTAGAAATTGAAGAATGTATGCGCACTTATTTTTCCGAAGTCCTACACGAGCTGAAAAATAAATTCGTCGGCTACAGCGTTTTAAGATTGATTGCTAACGGCAGATATGGGAAATTAACTAATTCAATTAAGATGAGACTGGATGGTATAATATCGTCACTTTTAGATGTTGAGAATTTATTAAAAGAAGCGCTTTCCAGAGTAAAATCCCTTGGATTTGAGAGTGGAAAGCTTGGCCTCAGTGAGGCTCCGATAGATGTCGGATTGGAAATCATAGACAAGGTACTTTCCAATTATGCCTCAGAAATAGAAGCTAAGAACATTTTCATAGATAATACCTACGGGTCTATTCCCGAGAAGCAGGTATTCTTGAAAATAAATTTCTCTGCTCTGTATTCAATCTTTGAAAACCTTATAGGTAATGCGGTAAAATACGTTGATCCAGATGGTGTTATTGCTATAGGCTATCACATTGAGTACAAACTTATCACTTTCAATGTATACGATAATGGCAGACATATTTCTGAACAGTTTGCACGTGATGGTTTGTTTGGAAAATTCCAGCGCGACGAGGAAACCCAGAATAATGTGGAAGGTACCGGCATAGGACTTTACCACGCAAGAGAATTAGCAGAAAAATTACAAGGAAAATTGGAATTTAAGCCTACTGCTGATAGTGGCGATAACAATTTTCTTCTATCATTGCCAATAGTTTCATAACAAAAGCTCTGCGCGAGAATCATCGTGCAGGGCTTTTTAATTTGCAAAAGAAAAAACAACCCTTTCGAATTGTTTTCCTAAAAAGCTAAGAAGCTAATGCCTAATAAGCTATTTTATAGTTGTCCCCACAAAACTCTTCCCATCCAAATATTTCTGGAAATTGTTCATTTTCTTGCCGTTTAGGATTGCAACTTCAATTCCCTCCTTGGCCGCCATCTTGGAAGCGATTGGATCAAATGGCACGTTGGAACCTGGATCCCAAGTTTCGCCGACTATTTTTTGAAAATCATTCCAATTTATTTCTTTGATTCTCTTGGCGTCTTTGTGTTTCTTTGGATCTTTATCACAAACGTAATCAATATTGGAAAGATTGGCAATTTTTTTTACATCAAAATGTTTGGCCAGCAGCACTGCAATATAATCCGTTGAATTTCCCGGTTTATATCCAGCAGCAACCAAGACTGATTCTTTGGCTTTCAAAAAACTTTCCAAATCATATGGATTTTTATTAATCGTCGGATGTGCATATTTTTTGAAAATGGTTCTGATGAAATGAGCATTCATACGCGTGGCATGAATTCCAATCCAATCCTTATCCTCACTGTCAATGTCCCCTATTTTTGCGCCAGCTTCAATATATTTGCGCGCAGTTCTGCCGCCGCCAGTAATAATGATAAAACGAAAGCCCTTGGCGATTCCGTCTTCAATCACCTTTTTAAATTGTTTCACAAATTTCCAATCAATTTCTTCCGGTACAATGAGTGATCCTCCCAATGAAATGACGATTGTTTTTTTGTTCATAAAGTATAGTTCATAAAGTTCATAAAGTTCGTAAGGTTCATAAAGCATTTTTGTAATTCCACTTTATAAACTTTTGACTTTATAACTTTATAAACTTTTTTTATTAGTTAATATGTTCGTCGGCTTTGGCTTTTGTTTCAGCAAGCTTGGCCAATGTATTTTGCATTTCATCTCTGATTCCCAAAAACATTTCTAAACCCTTTTGCAATTTTTCAATATCATTTTTATATTTGGCAATGATTTCTTCATTCTTGACGGGACTTCCCTCTTGCAGTTTCCTTTCTTTTTCCAAAAGCTCTTCTCCCAGCTTCAAAAAATTCTCAATCTCAGCAATCTCCATCCCAATCTGCATCAAATTAGTCTTCAAATGCTCCTCAATTTCCTCGAAGGTTTTTACTTCTTTTTCTTCGGTCATATTATTTTGAAATTCTTATTAATTTATCAACATCAGTACTGTGTCATTCCCGTGAAAACGGGAATCCAGCCCTAATTTGTTTCACTTTCTTTATTATAATACTCTTTTGCTAAATCTATCCAGTCAGGATTTTCTTTTTCAATCAATTCTAATTTCCATTTTCTGTTCCATTTCTTTAGTTG
>LBTZ01000026.1 GCA_000992325.1 Parcubacteria group bacterium GW2011_GWD2_38_11
TGCAACATTCCCACGAGGATTTGTAACTCTCATTTTTTCTGAAGCTGTTCCTAAAACTGCAGCTGAAGTTTGAGAAGTTGCGGCAAAGTTTTTTGAAGCAAAAGCCACATTTGGACTTGCAACTTCATTGCCACTGCCATCTACAATTTTTACATCCAGCGCACCTGTAATGCTTTGTGACAGATCAGTTGTTTCAGCGGCACTTACCAATCCAGTGCTAAAGAAGAATGAGAACACCAACATTGGCACGAGCGCGATAAGTACTGCTAGTTGTGATTCTTCATTTATATGAATCTCCTGTGTGATGTCCATCTTAAGAATTTCTTTTATTTTTTTCATATTTGTTTATTTTTTTCAATAGCTTTTAATTAAACTACTGTAAGCACAAGAGTTAAAGCGTATGAACCAGATGGCTGCGATGCAGGAACTTTGTTTGTCAAATTAATTCCTGTAAGGTCCCATCTGCAATATGTTGGAGCGCCGGCAGCGGCAGTCATAAGACCAATACTATTTACTGAGGTTTCAACAAAAGATGTTGAAGTTCCTTTGCTGATATTAGAAGTTAAACATCCAGAAACACCAGCTATCGTTCCAGCAGAAGGATCTATTGTCATTTGTCCTCCTTTAGTATCAGCATCTACTCCGTCAGTATAACCAGCTGTATCATTAAAGTCATACGTATTTCCACCAGATGTCCAAAGAGCACCAGGGGCACTTGCTGCAATGCTTACCGACCAAGTTGCACCTGAAGTTGGATTATATGTTCGAATAGCTTGTGAAGCCGTTCCCAAGGTTCCAGAACCGTCTTGCGTGTCAAAAGAAAAAGACAAATTGCCAAATGAAACTGCAGGACTAGCCACAGTGATGCCACCAGCATCAACAATGTCAACTGATTTTGTCCCGTCATTGATAGCCTGATTGATGGTGGCTTGATTAGCAGCAAAAGCAACACCACTGATTGCAAAAAATGAAACTAGGGCTGAAATTAAACCGATTTTTGCAGTGCGTTTTTTTTCACTATACGCGATAATTTTTTTAAGCATATTTTTTGTTTTCTTATTTCCACTATATTTTACAGAGGAAAAAATTATATTTTTATTTTTATTTTTATTTTTTAAATTTATTTATTAATTTTAAGAAACAAAAAAGCGAATCCTTATGAAAGAATTCACCCGAGGGACATTGCTCATATCCACATTTCTATAAATCAAGTATACACCTAAAAATGCGTTTTGTCAACCCCGTTAGAGATTTTAAAAGTAAGTTTAAATAATACATACGCTTTGAGAGATAAAGTACAATATTTAAATCAAACAACAACCGCGAAATCTCTAACGGGGTCAATCTCCTTATCTAAATAGCGGTGACAACCAGGTTTAATGCATAGTTTCCAGTATTTTGAAGTGCGGGAATATCTTGCGTCATAGTAACGCCTGTGATATCCCAATAACAATTTGTTTCGGAAGTTGGACCGGCCACAATCAAATTTACCGCATCTTGAGTTCCCTGTACAAAATATGCAGCTGCACTTTTTGAAACACCCGTTGTTGCGCAACCGCTTTGAGGTGTGACAGTTGCAGTGCTTGCATTCATTTGCAACCTGCCAGTTGCGGCGCTTCCATTGAAATCATACGTATTGCCACCACTTGTCCATAGATCGGTGTTTGCAGCCGCAGACACGGAAAGAGTCCACGTTGGAGTTGACGTAGTATTAGAAACTCGAATTTTTTGAGAAGCCACTCCCAATGTTCCAGTAGATAATTGCGCAGACCAATTAAAACCAGCAGCCAAGAATGAAGCTGTTGGACTTACAACGGAATTTCCTCCGCTATCAACTATGTCGACCGACAGTGAACCACCGCCACCGCCAGCAGCTGATTCCGACCACTGCACACTCATTCTAAATTGCATCAAAGCATCTCCGGCATTCGATTCCTGGTAAAGGGCCAACCCCTCTCCCTCTTGCAATAAAATCTCGTCACCATTAACAATAGTATTTTCATAATCCGCGTATGTCCTGACAACTCCCGGAGTGGCCACACCCAAAAGACGAGACTCAGTTGCTCCAGCCAATGTCACCGATGGACCAGTATGACTTATCTGCGCCGTGGTGCTTGAAGTGCCGGTATGTTTCTTGGGAACATTTGATTGGGTTATAGCGGTCCCGCCGGAGGCGGCAGAGGTCTTTCTTATGGTAATCGGAATGTATCCTGGAGCGGTCAGTGTTCCAACTCTGTCCGCGCGTATCTCCACCCTTTTGACGACATAGTTTTTCCCCGATCCTGACGGGTTGAAAAAAGATGAATAAACATAGCCGGAATTCAAGCTACCATTGACTGGGCCAGTGGAAAGCAAATACTCCCCTTCAGTGGCCGGAGTCGAACCTGAAGCGACCTCCTCCCATTCAAACAAGATCTTGACTCGAAAATCCGCATCGCCAGCAAGTTCTTGATAGAGAGCCACTCCTTCTCCCGGCTGAACAATTATCCTTTCATCATTTTCAAAAGAAAATTCCTTATACCCATTGGTCGAAGGAGCTGTGGCCGCACCGACTGCTCCTGCCGTCTGAATGCCTAAGATCCGAGAATTGGCATCACCAGCCAACCCGACCGTAACACCAGTTCGACGAATTTCCATCGCTGAACTAGCAGAGCCGGTATGTTTTTTGGGGATATTGGCAGACGTTATCTGTGTTCCACCGGAAGCCGAAGTCGACCTCCGCAAAGTCATTGGGATATACACCCCGGTTGAAACAGTGTCTATTCTCAAGCTGACTTTTTTGATGATCGCGGTTTTTCCAGAAGCCGACGGATTGAAAAATGAAACATAGTTGTATCCTGAAGAGGTCGAACCATTCACTGGTCCGACGTTAAGCAGATATTCCCTCTGGCTTGAGGGCGCCGAACTTTGTTCATCCCATTCAACATAGGCCTTGATATAATGATCAATGTCTCCAGCCAAAACATCCAGATAAAATCCAACCCCCTCCCCTTCTTGCAAGACGAGTTTTTCATTGTCTCCGAAGGATATTTCCCGTTGCCCGATGATTTGACCGACAGTTCCCGAACCATTCACTGTCAAAAGGCGGGAGTCGGCCGTGCCGGCATAGGTCGCCGAAACCGCATTAGCGCAAGTTGTCCCGCAAGACCGCAATTGCATTGTCGAATTAGAAGTAGCGCTATGCTTTTTCATTATGTCAGTGGCCGCAATTTGCGTTCCACCGGAAGCGGCCGTGAGTCTTCTCCAATTGAAAGCGGCGTACGTTGAAGCAGCATCTGAATTATTCCTAATGCCCAATCTTTTTACTACTGCAGTTTTTCCTGAACCAGCCGGATTAAAGAAAGTATAAAATGTCGTGTTTAATGCCGGAGCGGAAGCCTCATTTGAAATTTTGTGAAAAGCGAAGAGATATTCCCCCTGTGAGGCCGGCGTGCTGGCCGAAGCCACTTCTTCCCATTCCACAATCATTCTGACCAACTGATCGACATCGCCAGCGGCTTCAGAAATAAGTGCGATTCCTTCTCCTTGCTGGAGTATCAATTTTTCATCACCAACATTGAAATTCAATTGTTGGAAACCATGCGGTTGCCCAACAGCTCCACAAGGAGTCACAACGCCCAATCTGGCCTCTGCCGTTCCGACCAGTCCGGCCGTCGAACCGCTTCTTCTGAAATCCATGATGCTATTGGCCGATCCGGTGTTTTTTTTCGGCACATTAGAGGCCGTGATTGCCGTACCGCCGGAAGCCGAAGTCGTTCTTCGCAAAGAAATATTGTTGGTATATACCGCCGTCGTGTCACAAGTTTCAGCTCCGAACCAGATCCTTTTCACTACTGCCGTCTTACCAGATGCCACCGGATTGAAAAAGGAGTTGTAAACATAATTGGCCGAGGCAGCCACTTCGACACGCGGAAAAGCGAACAGAAATTCGTTTTGGGCGCTAGGCGCTACCGTCACTTCTTCCCACTCGAAATATGTTCTGATTCGTTGATCGGCGTCTCCGGCCGCTTCTTGATAAACTGCCACCCCTTCCCCTGGCTTAATAATCAGCTTTTCGTCGTTCGGACCGAAAGTGATGTCACGATAGCTATGGATTTGTCCGGCTGCTCCTGGCATCGGCTGTCCCAATATTCTAGAGTCCACAATTCCAGCCAAGGTCACGGAAGCTCCACCGTACCTGATTTGCGTAACAGAATCGGACGACGAGTTGTTTTTTTTTGGAATATTGGCAGCGGATATCTGGGTTCCAGCTGAAGCGGCTGTGATTCTCCTGACTGAAAGATTGACATAGTTCGCTGCTGCTACAGCATTGGATTTTACGGCTATTCTTTTGACCACAGCTGTTCGTCCAGATCCGGAAGGATTAAAAAAAGACGCATAAACATAGTTGGCTGTCGTCGTCCCATTGACCGGTCCGATGTCTACCATATATTCAAGCTCAGCCGAATCAACAGCCGCCTTGGCAACTTCAGCTCCGAGACGAAAATTGTCCACCACATTGGGATTTTTCTTCGCCAAATAAATCTTATCCACAATATTACGATGCTTCAGCCTGGCGGATAATTTTTCAAGAAGAAAATCTGGCTGAGGAAGCAGATTGAAAAACACTGCCACTAGGCAGACCATTGACAACAGTTTCATCTTTCTATTCGGCCTGTGCAACATATTCATATATTTCTTTTGACATTTCCTCAAAAATCTTCTCCACCTCTCCATCTTCCACTGGAATATGATTTTTCTTTTGAAGCATCACAGTTAGTAGGTATGGCCTGTTGGGAATATATACTATTCCGGCATCAGCCCTGACATTGTCTCCGGTCCTGATTCCGGTCTTGTGGACAAACTTGACGCTATCTGGAATTCCCAAACTAACATATTCCTTCGGAGCCTCCTTTAGGATATTCATAAAAAATTGCGAGTGCTCAAAATCAAGGAAGGTGGCGTTATACAGCGAGCGAAAAAAGACAGAATAGCGCTTGGCTGTCATCCTGTTGTCAACTTCAGCCCCTTGAGGTGTTTTTTTGATCACATCAATGATATCATCCAGCCCGAGATGTACATAGACATCTTCTATTTCCCCTCCGTCCAAATTACGCAGAAGAACGAAATGAGCAGTGTTATCCGAATCTACCAATGATTTTTTCAACAATGTTTCTACCGTCATCGTGGTTCCTGTCGGCAATTGATACATCGTTCCAAAATCACTGTCCTTGTCTTCATCCAAAATAACCAGCTCATTGGAAAGTTTCCACTTGCCATCCGATACTTTTTTCATAGCTGCCATAGCAACTGGAATTTTGATCAAGCTGGCCGGCCAGATCTCTTCGTCTTTATTGATGGAAACATTAGACCCAGTCGGAAGATATTCAAAATACAAAGAAATCAGAAAATCATCGCGAGTCTCATATTTTTTCTGCAGACTTTCACGCAGCGACTGAAAATTGACGATGGAATCATGCTTATCCACAAGCATCGCCGCGGGATTGAGAAATTCATATTTACTTGCGATTTCATATTTGGCGGATGTCCCATTTTGATACATCCAAGCCACGTTGCATATCGAAACAACTGCAATCAAAACAAGCGCAATAATATTTTTTTTACGCTTCAAAAAATCCATAATTTTATTTCTGCTTTCCTTTTTTACCATTCGTCTTTTTTTAAATTATACCAATTTTTTTCACATATGCAAAGCGTAAAATAATAATCGAGACTGAACTTGCGATTTTTTATTAGCAACAACAAAACCCACCTTGCGGTGGGTTTTGTTTCCATCTTTTGGGATATATTCAAAAAAATATATTTCAATAGGGTGGTCTCTATAATCAAACGAAGCGAGCGAAGTGAAAGTAATCTTTCATTTCCGAGCGAGTGCAGATTATATGGATACTGGATCCCTACTTAACAGCTTCTTTCAATGCTTTTCCAGCAGTGAATTTAGGAACTGTCATTGCAGGGATTTGGATTTTAGCTTTCGTTTGAGGATTGATTCCTTCACGAGCAGCTCGAGCGGAAGTTTTGAATGTTCCGAATCCAGTCAAAGTTACTTTATTTCCTGTTCGAATTTCTTCAGTAATCTTTTCGATCAAAGTTTCAATAACTGCTTCAATATCTTTTTTAGAAAGATCTGTTTTTGATGCAATTGCGTCAACGAGAGCGTCTTTGTTTACATTTGCCATAGTATTCACCATCCTTTCTATTTTAAGTTTTATCACTAACTTCACCCATTGTACTATTCTTCGCCCAAATAAAGCAAATCCGAGTTATACACAACCACGCTTGCGTGGAATTTCCAATGATCAATTTTCAATTTCCAAACAAATTCCAATGAAACAATAACCAAAACAAATTTTTGTATTTTGTTTAATAATTATAGAATTGAAAATTTTTGCCCCAAGCTTATCCCTTGAGGAAAATGAAAATTGTGAATTGTAAATTGAAAATTTCAAAAAGCCCATTAAAATGGGCTTTTTGATTACCTTGCGTATTCTACTGATCTTGTTTCGCGAAGCACGTTTACCTTTATTTCTCCTGGGTATTTCAAATCAGCTTCAATCTTATCAGCAATTTCTCGTGCCAATTTCAGTGCGCCCAAATCATCAATTTCTTCTGGCTTAACAAACACGCGAATTTCTCGCCCAGCTTGAATCGCATATGTTTTTTCAACGCCAGGAAAAGAATTTGCAGTTGTTTCCAACTCTTCAAGTCTTTTGAGATATTTTTCCAAGGTATCTTTACGGGCTCCTGGACGACTGGCAGAAATTGCATCAGCTGCAGCGATGATAAATGACTCTGGAGTTTCAAATGGATAATCTTCATGATGAGATTTCATTGCATCAATGATTTCTTTTTGCATCGAGAATTTTTCCATAATCTTCATTCCGATTTCAACGTGCGTTCCTTGAATCTCGTGATCAACTGCTTTTCCAATGTCATGAAGAAGTCCTGCCTTTTTGGCAATTACCACATCTGCTCCAAGCTCTGCTGCGAGTGCGCCTGAAAGATGCGCCACTTCGAGAGAGTGCAACAAAACATTCTGCCCAAAACTAGTTCGATATCGAAGTCTTCCCAGGAGGTACACCAATTTTGGATCAAGTCCGGCAATTCCCAAATCATACACAGCCGCTTCACCTGCTTCTTTGATTTTATTGTCAATTTCTTTTTTGGCAAATTCCACCGCTTCTTCAATTCTGGTTGGATGAATACGCCCATCGCCAATAAGTTTTTCAACTGTAATGCGTGCGATTTCGCGACGCACCGGATCAAATCCGGAAATAACAATTGCTTCTGGGGTGTCATCAACAATAATTTCAACTCCAGTAAGTTTTTCCAAAGCTTTAATGTTTCGTCCTTCACGACCAATAATTCGCCCCTTAACTTCATCTGATGGAATTGAAACTGTGGTTGTCACAACTTCAGCTGCATGTGAGCCAGCATATTTTTGAATAACACTCGTCATTATATTCTTGGCTCTTTTCTCAATTTCCTCCACACCTTGTCTTTCAATTTTAGCAATACGCTCAGCCAATGCTTCGCGACTCTCTTCTTCTGTTAATTGCAACAAGATTGCTTTGGCTTGCTCTTTGGAAAGTCCGGCTATTTTTTCCAGCCTTTCCAACTCCCTTGAGCGCGCCTCTTCAGCCTCAAGTCTGATTTTTTTTATTTCCTCAACTTTCTGCTCAAGCACTTTGCGATTGTTTTCAACTTCTTCAGTTTTTTGATCAATCGCAATTTCTCGCTTTTCAAGTCGCTGTTCACTTCGAAGAATTTGATCCTCGCGCTCTTTTTCTTTTCTTTTAGCCTCTTCCAAAATCTCAACAGCTTTATTTTTTGCATTCAAAACAAGCTCCTGAGTTTTTTTCTCAGCTTCTTCGGTCATTTTTTCAATTTTTCCCTCTGCTGTGTCAAGACGCTTGCGCGCTATTGACTGCCTCATAAAATATCCTGCCCCTCCACCTATAAGGAGGCTCAGAATCGCAATTAACGATGTCATACATTTTTCAAGCGCTCCGACTGATGAACTCACACACTGAAAGAAGGCTTCAAAAAGCCCTACGACTGCATTTTTTTAGATATATTTGAAGTAATAATAAACTTCATATTAATGCAAAATTTGTCTTAACAAGAGTCTGTTTGGAATCTCAGGCCTAGATAAAATGTTCTAATTTCGAGCGAAAACCGTGAAAAGTGAGGAGGGCTATCGAGATAACCCGACGAGCCTTGAGGGGTTTGCAGCCGGAATTAGGACATTTTAGCAGGCAAGCTGAATTTTTTTATATTGCGTTGAGATTTCAATCAGGCTCTAAGCCAATTCCGTGTGATTAATCAATTCGAACCGATCCATTTTTAACTTTTTATCTGCACTCCTATGGTACAAGAATAAGGGATTTTTGTCAAAGCACCGCGAAAATGTTAAACTGTAAAAGAAATAAATATAAAATAGCCAAAAAACAAACTTCAACATGCAAACAAAAGTATATACTCCTCTTGTTTGAAAATTGAAAATTGGAAATTGGAAATTAACACATATATGTACAGACCAATATTAGTAGTGGTTCTTGATGGTTGGGGCATCAGCAATAACAGCAAAGGAAACGTTTTAAAAGAAACAAGCTTACCTACCATTGAAAAGCTTGATCAATTTTACCCTATGACAACCTTGCAGGCTTCCGGAATTTCCGTAGGACTTTTCTGGGGAGAATCAGGAAATAGTGAGGTGGGTCATATGGCGATGGGTGCTGGCAAGATTGTATATCAAAACCTGCCTCGCATCACGCTTTGCATCCAAGATCACACTTTTTTTGCAAATGAAGCATTATCAAAAACAATGGCTAGCACATTGGAAAAAGGCACATCTCTTCATCTTATGGGATTGATTGGACAAGGAAGTGTCCATTCTTATATGGAACATCTTTTTGCAATTTTGGAAATGGCCAAAGAAAAAGGTCTGACCAAAGTTTTCATTCATGGTTTTACTGACGGCAGAGACTCACCACAAACATCTGGCACAAAGACACTGCAAGATCTGCAAAATCACCTCAAATCAATTGGCATTGGAAAAATCGCATCTCTGAGCGGACGGAACTGGGGAATGGACAGAAACAACAACTGGGATCGCGTTGAAAAAGCATACCGACTTATGACTGAAGGAAAAGGAATTGAAGCCTCTGATCCAATCAAGTGTCTGCAGGATTCATATGCCAATGGAATAACGGATGAATACATTGAACCTTCCGTAATGATAGAAGATGGCAAACCGGTTGCCACAGTTCAAAATGGAGATTCTATTATCTTTTTTAATTTTCGTGAAGACCGAGCTCGAGAATTGACCAAAGCCTTTGTGCTCCCAGGCTTTGATGGATTCAAGCGAGATCTTTTGGATATAGATTTCACAACACTTGTGGAATATGAAAAAGATTTGCCGGTTGGGATTGCTTTTCCTCCCACAACATTGGAAGAAGGATTGGGCGAAATTCTCAGCAGAAATAAACTCAAACAGCTTCGAATTGCCGAAACGGAAAAATATGCTCACGTGACATATTTTTTCAATGGTGGCAAAGAAGAACCCTGGACTGGCGAAGATCGCGTCTTGATCCCATCTCCTTCTGTTTCAAAATTTGATGAAGCTCCAGAGATGAGCGCCTCAAAAATCACGGAAAAAATTACCGAAGCGATTGAAGCTGAGAAATATGATTTTATTTTGGTTAATTATGCGAATGCCGATATGGTTGGTCACACTGGAAACCAAGAAGCTTGCGTTGTTGCAGTCCAAACCATCGACAAAAATCTGTCACAACTGATACCAGCTGTTTTAAAAAAGGGTGGCTGCTTGTTCATCACAGCAGATCATGGCAATGTCGAAGAGATAAAGAATTATCGCACTGGACAAATTGACACTGAACATTCTTCCAATCCTGTTCCACTTTGGTTTGTTACCGCTGACAATCATCGCGAAAAGAAATCGGAAGAAATAGTGCGACAGCAAAGTGAAGTCGGCGGCCTGCTTAGCGACATCGCACCAACAGTCCTTGATTTGCTCGGAATTCAAAAACCAGAAAGTATGAACGGAGAAAGCCTTTTACCACTACTCAAATAGGAATTAGGATTTAGGTTGTAGTAATTAGAAACTGCATACAAAATAAAAAACTCGACCACATATGGCTGAGTTTTTTATTTTATCGAAAGATTTTTTGTGTATTTACTAATTCCTAACTCCTAATTCCTACAACCTATTCCCCTATCACCTTATCCACAATTCCATATTTCACAGCTTCCACAGCGGACATAAAATAATCTCTATCACTATCTTTTTCAACTTTTGCAATTTTTTGACCAGTATGTCTCGCTAAAATACCATTAAGTTTCTCCTTGGTCTTAAGAATGTGTTGCGCGTGAATGTTAACATCTGACGCTTGCCCACTGGCTCCACCCATCACTTGGTGAATCATCACCTCAGAATTAGGAAGCGCGAAACGCTTACCCTTTTTTCCGGCTCCAAGCAAAAGAGCTGCCG
>LBTZ01000027.1 GCA_000992325.1 Parcubacteria group bacterium GW2011_GWD2_38_11
CAATGTCATCTATACTGCTTCAGTTTCTGATCCAACAACTTGGACAACCATAATTGGAAAAACTTTGCCTGGAAATCTGGCATATTCCCAATTGGCAAGTATTGGCAATAGCCTCTATCTTTTTGGAGGGTCAAATGGCGCTACAACAAATATTATCTACACCGCTCCAATTGTTCATAATCGTCCAAATGTATCCAATAAGCCTTGGACAACTGATTGGTTCACTATCGCAACTGACCAATCCAATGTGACCATTGGTGGAAATTCGGCTACAAACATCAATTTTGCGAATACAACTACGATTACCGCCACCACTCCCGCTCACGCTGCCGGCGCGATCGATGTTGTGGTAACAAATTACGACGGACAAGCTGCGACTCTGACTAATGGCTACACTTTCAACGCTCCACCGACACTTTCAGCTGGTGCAGTTTCTCCGGCTAGTGCCAAAAGAACTGGTGGCGACACCATAACTATCACTGGTACCGGTTTTTACGGCACGCCTATCGTGACCTTGGGCGGCACAGCAGCTACAAGTGTGACTGTGGTTAATCCAACAACTATCACTGCCACCACTCCAGCTCATGCCGTGGGGCCTGTGGATGTGACCGTGACTAATCAAGATAGTCAGTTTTCGACTCTGACTAACGGCTTCACTTTCACGGAACTTCCGCCGACTGTCGGATCGATTGCCCCGACTAATGGACCATCTGCAGGCGGGACCAATGTGACGATTACGGGAACGAACTTTCTTTTGCCGAACACTGGGGGAGATGCCAGTTGGGCGAATGTGGCCGGCAAGACTTTGCCAGGCAATATGATGCACACACAAATAGCTGTTGTTGGCAGTAATATTTATCTGTTTGGCGGACACAACGGCTCTACTGCTGTCAATACAATCTATACCGCTACCGTTGCTGATCCGACCACCTGGTCAGTCGTGGCCGGCAAGATCTTGCCAGGAAATCTAGGAGATTCACAACTGGCGATAGTAGGAAATAATCTATATCTGTTCGGAGGATATACCGGCAGTGGAGTTACTAATGTCATTTACACTGCCACGGTTGCTGACCCGACCACCTGGTCAGTCGTGGCCGGCAAAACTTTGCCGACAAATCTCAATCTTTCAAAAATAGCGACCGTAAATAATAATCTATATATGTTCGGCGGACATAATGGCGCGGCCACTAATGCCATTTACACCGCCACGGTTGCTGACCCGACCACCTGGTCACTCGTGGCTGGCAAGACTCTGCCGGGGAATCTTTTTGGGTCGCAATTTGCAGCTGTTGGTGATAACCTGTATTTGTTCGGCGGCCACAACGGCTCTTCTTCTACCAATGTTATCTATACCGCCACAACCGCTGACCCGACCACTTGGACATTAGTGTCGGGCAAAACCATTCCAGGAAATCTTTACTATTCGCAACTGGCTGTCATAGATAATAACGTGTATCTTTTTGGGGGACATGACGGTTCCAGTGGTTTAAATGTGGTTTATCGTGCGCCAGTCGTACACAATCGCGGTAACGTATCCAATAAATCCTGGATTACGAACTGGAACACGGTCTCTTCCGACCAAACCGGTGTCGCAATCGGGGGAGCTGCCGCTACAAACGTTTCGTTTGTAAATCCGACCACTATCACCGCTACCACTCCTGCGCATGCTGCCGGCGCAACCGATGTGGTGGTGACAAATTATGACGGGCAAGCCGCAGCACTTACTAACGGATATACCTTCAATCTGCCTCCTGCCATTGCGACGGGTGCAATTTCTCCCTCAAGCGCGAAACTCACCGGAGGCGACACAATTACAATTACGGGAGAAAACTTTTACGGAACTCCAACTGTAACTCTGGGCGGAACTGCTGCGACAGATGTGGTCGTGGTAAATCCAACCACAATCACAATAACGACCCCTGCACATAATGCAGGATTGGTCGATGTTGTCATTACAAATGAAGACTTGCAATCTGCAACTTTGACCAACGGTTTTACATTTACTGAGCTTCCACCAACAGTTTCAGAAATTGCTCCAAACAATGGACCAGTTGGAGGCGGGACCAACGTGACGATTACGGGGACTAATTTCATTCCGCCAAATGCTGGAGGAGCGGCAGGCTGGGCGACGGTGGCTGGAAAAACTCTGCCAGCTGTTCTTAGTCATTCTCATTCGGTAGTTATTGGAGATAACATATATCTTTTTGGTGGGAATACTGGTGCTGCAATTACTAATGTTATTTATACTGCTACAGTTGCCGACCCAACCACTTGGACAAACACTGGAAAGACTTTGCCGGCAATTCTTTATATTTCGCAATTGGCAGTTGTTGGAAATAATTTGTATCTCTTTGGTGGATATACATCATCAGCTGTTAATGTTATTTATACTGCTACCACAGCCGACCCAACTACTTGGACACTCGTATCCGGTAAGACATTACCAGGAAATTTACATAGTTCGCAACTGGCAGTTGTTGGAGATAATTTGTATCTCTTTGGTGGCTATAATGGCAGTGCTTATACGAATGTTATTTACACTGCTACTGTTGCTGACCCAACTACCTGGACAGTTGTAACTGGTAAAACATTACCTGGGAACTTGGGCAGTTCACAATTAGTCACTGTTGGTAACAATTTGTACCTTTTTGGCGGTTATAATGGAAGCGCAGCTACTAATGTTATTTACACTGCTACTGTTGCTGATCCAACTACCTGGACAGTTGTAACTGGTAAAACATTACCTGGAAATTTATATAATTCAAAAGTAGTCGTTATTGGTAACAACATGTATTTGCTTGGTGGACATAATGGCAGTGCTAGTGTCAATTCTGTATATACAGCCACAATCTCTGACCCGACTACCTGGACCACCTCTGCTAGTGCATTGCCTGTAGGATTGAATGGAGCACTGCTTACAGTTATTGATAATTATGTTTATTTATTTGGAGGGTATACTACTGTAGCAACAAATGCTATTTATCGCGCTCCACTTACGCATAATCGTTCAAATGTTTTTAATAAGTCTTGGCTGACCAACTGGAGCACAATCGCAAGCGACCAATCCAATGTGACCATCGGCGGCACGCAAGCGACCAATATTAATTTTTCAAACGCTACCACAATCACCGCAACAACCCCATCTCACGTCGCTGGCACTGCTGATGTGGTGGTAACAAACTACGACGGACAATCTGCAACTTTGCCTGCAGCGTTTGAATATCACAATTGGATTACAGCTGGAACATACACTTCAACGGTAAAACCACTTGCTAATACTGGTTTTGGAAACATTGATTGGATAGCTGGCACGCCAGTGAATACTAATCTGACAATGCGAGTAAAATCTTGCACTACTGCAGATTGCTCAGATAAACCAAGCTGGACTGGGTGTGATTTGACTGCATTTGATAATGGTGGCGATATTTCGGGTAAAGGTTGTGTGATTGACGGACAAGGCTTTGTGCAATATCAAGCATATCTTTCAACTGATTCAGCTGGCGCGCAACCATACTTGGACAGTGTGACGATCGCGACCCAAGTTGCATATTCGACAACAT
This sequence comes from Parcubacteria group bacterium GW2011_GWD2_38_11, assembly GCA_000992325.1. Classification (GTDB taxonomy): domain Bacteria; phylum Patescibacteriota; class Minisyncoccia; order Moranbacterales; family GWC2-37-73; genus UBA12068. The sequence goes on from LBTZ01000027.1 coordinate 3,561, forward strand.
TTTTAAATCTTATTTCTTCGCCATTTGACTCGGGAAATGAAAATAATTCAGTTCAGAAAATTTCCTGGAGTGCCGTGCAGGACACGACTGAAGGACAGGTTGCTATGCAAATTAGAACTGCCCCTGATAATGGGGGAGTTGCTGATTTTACCAATTCAGTTTGGTGTGGACCAACTGATTGTAGCGCAACCTTAAATTCAACTAGTGATTTTGCAACCAGCTATTACACTGATAAAACGGGAGCGCAAGCTGTTAATAATATCAATAAAGACCTGAGCAATGATCAGTGGATTCAATATGCAACATTTTTAAAATCAACCGATGGAACTTTGACGCCAACACTCACTGAGGTGACAACGCAATACGCCTTTAACATTCCGCCGGCAATTGCTATCGATACTAATCCGACAAATCTAACACAAAATTCAGACGGAACATTCTCTGTGCCATACACACTTAGCGAAACATATGATGATTTTGGTAGTATTCCACACGGAACTAGTGGTTCTCCGATCAAAGCATTGCTTTTTTATCAACCTAAAAACGACATAACAATTGAAGCTCTTACAAATGTTCAAACAGGACTTGTGACGCTTGGCAATCCAGGTGGTGTCGCCATTCCATCGCAAGGCTCAATGCTTATTGACAATGAGCTTGTCACTTTTGATTCAGTCGGCACCACTGGCAACCAAAGAAATATCACAGCGCGCGGCGCGGCATTTGCAGCTTCATATCCAACCACTGCCATTTCTCATTTGGCAAATTCCCCAGTATTCTTTCTTGCCTCTGCTTCAATTCAAACTATTGATACCCTTATCGAAACAGGCGCAGTTGGCGCCCAGGCATCTGTAGAAAATACTTTCATTTGGAATCCAAGGGTTGATACTAATAGTAATTTGAATGGCAACAAGCTTAGTGACTTGGTTTTCAAAGTGGCAGCCAACGATGCAGATTCCACCAATATCAACAACATCGGACAAAGCTCTGTGACAACTTCACAAATTCTTGATTTGGAAAATCCAAAAATTAAAAACATTACTTCATCTTCAGCCGATGGCAAATATAATGCTGGAAAAAATGTGGATGTCACAATCAACTTCGCTGATAATTTGGGCAATGCAAAGAATGTCACTTCCACTGGAGCAGTTACAATCAATTTGGAAACTGGCACCAATGATTATGACTGCTTGATTTCAACCATCACTAATGCTTCGAGCGCATCTTGCACTTATCAAGTTCAAGCAGGGGACGAATCAGCAGATCTAACTGCCATCTCAGTTACCGGCACGATTAAAGATCAATTCCAAAATGAACTTTCTGATTTTGCAATTCCAGCAGGACAAAACATCGCTGACAGCAAAGACATAGTTATTGATACAACTTCTCCAATTGTTTCGAATGTTGTTCCAGTAGCAGATGCCTTTGTAAATTCAATCACCAGCGCTAATGGAGGTTCGGACATTTTTTATGAGGCTGCAGAAGTTTTAAAAACTGGATCATACATCAAATTTACCTCAACTGCTGGCGCCGATCTCAATGCTCAATATCTTTGCACTCTGCAAGGATCGGCACTTAATTTGGGAGTGCATAATAATTTTGAAATTAAGCAAGATGCAAACAACTGCGTCGAAGTTCAAAGTGCATTAAGCAGTGGATCAGTTTATACAATGCAAATTTATGCAATCGATGAGGCGGATAATGTGAGCGATCAAACAATTGCCAACATTACTTTTGATACAACTGATCCAGATGTCAGCATCACTGCTCCAGCAAATGACGCATTTTTTAATAGTATTGAAAGTAGCTCAGATGTTTCATATAGCTTAAGTGAACAATTGCAAACTGGAACGTATCTTACCTTCACCCAAACTGGCGGCAGTGCTGACGCTTCTTCGCCGCGAACCTGTAATTTGACTGGCACGCAGCTTACTGCTGGAGATCACGACAATGTAGATTTGAATGCAGCTTGCGGAGGATTCAGTTTGGTAGATGGCGCCATATATGCAATTGATCTTCACGCCAAAGATCTGGCTGAAAATGAAGGAGATGCAACCCAAAAAACAAATATTACTTTTGATCAAACCGCTCCAACACTCACTTCATTCACTTCAGACAAGGCCAATGTTGATCCGGCTAGTGCCTATGGTGTGGGCGAGGTTATTGATGTCAAAGCTGTTTTCTCTGAAACATTGACTGACGGTTCAACGATGACAGTGCAGCTTGATAACACTGCTTCTCCTGCGGTTAATGTTGTCTTGGATCAGATATCAGGCAACACCCTTAGCGGAACATTTACAGTGGACGGACCGCGCAAAGGTTATGACACAACTGATTTGACGCTGCGAGAAATTGTTTCTCAAAATGTTATTGATCAAGCCGGCAACACAAGAACTGATTCAACCATTCCAAGTGGACAGAATCTGGGTAATAATAAAAACATTGTTATTGATACAGGTACTCCGATTTTGCTGAGCTTTGATGCCGAAAAACTTCCGGAAAATATTGCCAATGGATCTTATGGTGCGGGAACTGAGATTAAAATCACCGCCACTTATTCTAAAGCAATTGAGTCAGGCGAAATTGCTATTCATCTTAATACTCAAGACGGAGCTGAGGATAGTGAAAACATCACCCTGGCAACAGTTTCTGGCGCTACCATTTCCGGCACATATACAGTGCAGAATTTGGATAACGCCGATGACTTGAAAGTTTCCGCCATTACTGCGCAAAGCGCCACTGACTTTAAAGGAAATATTCTTGATAGAACAGGCACAATGACTGACTACGATGCATATTTCACTTCATTAGTTGGAGAAGGTATTTTGGCTGTTACTAATATCGCTAATTTCCAAATCGACACCGTAGCGCCAGCGCTCACGGCAACTCCAATTGCTATTGCAAATGTTGCCGGCAAAACCAGTAGTGCTCTTCCGACAATCACTCTGTCAGCAATAGACGCCAATATCTCTAAAGCCATCTTTTCGTTGAATGGTGGTGCTTCTTGGTGCACTCCGATTGATTATGCAACCACGATTAATACTTTCGATATCACTTCAGCTTCTTGCGGAGGATCCACTGCCAACGGAATAAAAACAATTAGTGTTAAATTTAGCGACGTTGCTGGCAATGAAAGCTCAACCGCTAGCGCCAGTGTGGAATATGACAATCTTAAACCGCAAATACAGACTATCGCCACTGATACGGTTGATGGAATTTATGGACCAGCTTCAGTGATTAAAGTTAATGTGACTTACGACGAAAATATTACCAGCGGATCTTTGGTGGTGAATTTGAATAATGGCAAGCAGCTTACGCTAAACACCATCGAAGGTGCAAATACGTTGACAGTAAATTACACAGTTGGTGCAACTGACAGTGGGGAAGACACAAGCAGTCTGCGCGTCGCCGCTATTGTCACGCAAGCTGTTTCCGATGAAGCGGCCAACATTCAAGATGGCACAAGTCTCTCTGGTATCACTTCAAACATCGATACAGATAAAACAATTATAATTGATACTACTGCTCCAACAGCTGCTTCTCCGGATGGTAGTGTTGTTGCTGATCGAGCCAGTGAAGAAGGCAAGATAAAAGTCACCATCTCTCCTGATGATGGAGACGTTTCTATGGATGAAATGACTGCTCAGATTGCACTTAGTGATACGACAGCTGCTTGCAACTTTACTGGAGCAAGCGAGGCAGAGTTTAACAGTGAATTTCCAAAAACATTTACCTATGATGACCTTTCAGGTGAGATCAAAAAAGTTTGCATCAAGCTGACTGATAAGGTTGGTAATGTTTCCAATGAAGTTAATGTCATCACTCCAAACACACCGGAAAACTTTGTGTATACCGACCTTACCAGTGCCACCTTTACCGGAGCTATTCTTAAATGGGACAAGCCAACGCAAGAAGGTACAGGAAATTTCAAGCAATATAATTTGCTGCGCTGCGAAAACGCTCCTTGCACACTTGCCAATAATCAAACAATTACTGACAAAAACCAAAATTACTACGTGTTTAACAATCTAGATGCCGACACTAATTATTGCTACGCGCTAACTACCCAAGATGCCAACAATGATATTTCCAAAGCTTCAACGCCAACAATTTGCGCCACTCCGGGAGACGGTCCAGTTGCAACTGACACAGTAACTGCTTTTGAAAGTGATCCATTTGTGGCAAACATCTCCAAGACTGGCGCTAATGTGATTTTCAAAACGCTTGATTCAGCTAATGGCAATTCGCCGCTAGCCACAACAGTGACTGTGGAGGTTTATTCAGACGAAGATCTTACCAATCTAGTAAAAACAGCAACAGACACCTTGGCAGTCACGCATTCGGTTGATCTTACGGGCCTTGAGTCAGGCACAAACTATTATCTGAAGATAATTGCCACAGACACTTCTATTGAAAGTAATCCCAACAGAAGCGTGACTGCAGCCTTTGCTGAAGTGACTCCAGAGAAATATGCGTTTACAACGTTGGGTGCACTGAGCACAATTACAATTTCAAATCAGCCTTCAATTGTGACTGACACGAAAGCGGTGATTGATTTTAGCACCAATCAAAATGCTAAATGCTTCATTGATTTCAAGGAAGCAGCGATTGCTGAATACAATGAAATTAATAACGTGCTTGAAAATGAAGCTCGCCAAAATCATTCCATCACCATTTCTCCACTTTTGGCTCAGCGTGAATATGATTACAAGATTACTTGTTACGACGATGGAGACATCACTAATATTGTTACCAAGGGCGCTGATGAAAGCGATCTGCTCGATTCATTTACAACGCTAGCGCTGGGAGCTCTTAGTGGAGAAGCTGACAAAACAGCGCCGCAGATATCTTCTGTAGCATTGGCAAGTGTGACTGGAGAAAGCGCCGTCATCACCTGGAACACTGATGAAAAGGCAAATAGTTCGGTGGCATATGAGGCAGAGGGGGCGGCATTTACAAAAATGGAAGCCGATTGGCTGGTGAATTCTGATGTTACAAAATATGCAACGGCGCATTCAGTTGTGATCAACAATTTGGTCTCCGACACTAAATATCTTTTCACAGTAATGTCGACAGATGCTTCTGGAAACATTGCACTATCTTCTCAATCAGCACTTACCACTAAGCAACCATCCACCATTTCTTCTATCAAAGTTGTTTCAACTGCGCTTGGTCAGGCCACAATCACTTGGTCAACTGGAAGTGCTTCAAGTTCAAGCGTGGAATATGGTCTCACCACAGCATATGGCCAAAAGAAGGAAGACAGCTCCAGGGTTAAAGAACATCAAATAATTTTGTCTGAACTTAAACCGGGAGAAACCTATCATTTCAGGGTTAAAGGTCAAGATGATAATGGAAATATTTTCAGTTCATCCGACATTACTTTCCAACCGAAATCACCTCCAAAAATTTCAGATTTCAGAGTTGATAGCATTACTGAGCACAGTGGTATGATATATTTCACCACTAATGTTCCGACAGACGCCCTGGTTACATTTACAGATGTAAATGACGCAACCAATTCTGGTCTGCAAGGAAATCCAAACATAACAGCCAAGCACGAAATTAAACTTAGAGATCTTTCTTCTGGCGGAACTTTCGCAATCAAAATCAAGGTTAGAGATGAAGATGGAAATGAAACAGAGGAAAGTTTCCCAAACATTGTTACCACTAAGGATGAGACTCCTCCAATAATAGAGAACATCAAGACTGATGCCGCACTTGCTCAAAATGATAAAGTTCAAGCGATTATTTCTTGGAAAACAGACGAAATGTCTACTGGAAAAATCATTTATAAGGAAGGTAAAAATGGAGATGAAAAAACATTTGAAGTAAACAGTGCTCCAGCATTCTCACATATTGGAGTGATTACTAGTTTCAAGTCAGGTTCTGTGTATTATTTCAAAGTTGTAGCAGTGGATCAGGCTGGTAATGAGGCCACATCAACAAGTTACGGATTGCTAACTCCAAAAAAGAATCAAAACATCATTCAAATTATTATTGGAAACTTCCAGCAGATCTTCGGCTGGGCAAAATTCTAGGAATTTTGCCTAGACGATAGGAAAGGGGTGGGGAAAACCTGGGTTCCCGCGGCGGAAGATTGAAACCGCTGGGTTTCAAGGAGCGAAGCGACTCGGATGCGGCAATTCTAATAATTTTGGACAAACGAAAGAGAATTGAAAAGTGAAAAATATAAAAAACTTTGACATCGTTGTCAAAGTTTTTTTTGTTTCCAATATTCAGCAAAAAATATTATGCGTAAATGGTGAAAAATGATATAATAATATCATATGTAATTTTGTATACGTAGAGCTTTTGTTTTGTATGTTTTTTTCTAAAAATAAGGCAAATAACCAACAAAAAACAGAAGAAAAAATTCCTTCATCAGAGGATCGTGTTTATTTGTGGAAAGATATTAGAATGAATAGGGAACCAAGAGAAACCCAGACAAATAGAAGGCTTTTTGAATTAAAAAGAAGTCTTAATGAAAAAACCCAGTCATCTTTGAAACCAATGAAAATATTTTGCCAAGATCATTGGCATCTTTTAATTAAGTCCGCAGCGCACAATCATCTTCGCATTCAAGAGTGCAAAAGAAAACCAGAGGCGGGAGAATTTTGTAATCTTTCTTTCGGTTCATATACGGAGCTTAAAAAATATCAAAAAAAAGTGAGACTCTTCACTTTTAGTTTTTCATCGACAATGATTTCTGTGTTTGTCGCTGTTATGGCTCTGCAAATATTTTTCCCAGGAGCAAATACTCAAGGTGCAACTTATACTTTTTTGCAATCATCATGGTCTGGTGGTGCTGATGAGATTGCCACTGCTACGCACGATTCAAATAAAACAGGGTGGACCAAATATTTTTCTAAGGATGAGAAC
>LBTZ01000028.1 GCA_000992325.1 Parcubacteria group bacterium GW2011_GWD2_38_11
GCCCGAGTCAAAATGGAAATATTTGGCAAGGAAATATGGTGTTTGGTTTTTGTTTGTCTTGGTGGTGATTTTTGGTGGCGTTTCTCTTTCTGCGGCGGCATATCTTTTGTCTAGTTTGGATTGGGATTTATATAGTTTTATGCATCAAAATAGGGTTGGATATTTGTTGTCTATTTTCCCATATTTTTGGGCAGTTTTAGCTGGCGCATTTGTTGTTGGCGCATTTTTTGATATGCGTAAAACTGAAACAGGGTATCGTTTTAGTTGGCTTAAAATTTCGCTGATTACTATTGGGAGCATATTGGCGTTGGGTGCAGTAATGTTCTTTGCAGGCTTGGGAGGACGTTTTAATTCTATGATGGCAAACGGTGTTCCATATTATGGACAACATATGATGGTGACAAAAGAATCGCAGTGGAGTAAGCCGCAAGATGGTTTTTTGGCTGGAACGATAAATTCAACTTCAAATGTGGTTTTGGTTGTTAGTGATTTAAATGGAAAAGTTTGGAATATTAATTTTGATGAAAATACATTGATCAGACCAAGCGCTAATCTTTCAAGAGGACAAATGGTTAAAATTATAGGTGTACAATCCGATGGTAATACTTTTCAAGCAACTGAAATTCGTCCATGGATAGGTGGTGGAATGATGGGTGGTGTTGGCGGTCAACGAAATGGCATGGGTGTAGGAGCAGGCAGGGGAATGATGAGGGGTAATTAAAATGAAAACTTTCTTGGTAGCATACGTCTTATGTTGTGCTGGCAGCAATTAATAAGTAACAAAAAAAGTATCATGAATAATAAAGGAATTGCATTGGGAGTGCTTGGGTTAGCAGTTGCAGGAGCAGCAGCTTATGGTGTGAGCGCGTTTGCAGCTGAAGGACGAATTGGTCAATTTGGACCAAACTATACTCCAGAGCGTCATACTCAAATGCAAGCAGCTTTTGAGAAAAATGATTATGCTTCTTGGAAAAATCAAATGGGAACCAGAGGTGCAACAAGAGTTGTAACCGAGCAAAACTTCTCACGCTTTACTGAAATGCACAATTTGATGCTTGCAGGTAAAACCGATGAAGCCAACAAAATCAGAACCGAACTTGGTCTTGGTCAAGGTGGCGGAAGAGGTCAAGGAATGATGGGCAGCGGGCAAGGACAACGCGGACAAAATCGAGGGGGAAATTTTGTTGACGCAAATGGTGATGGAAAATGCGACCGCATATAGTCGTCGCAATACACTCAAATAAAAATGCCGCCATACCATTAGGTATCGGCGGCATTTTGTTGTTCACTATTTTTGCTACTTTAGATTTGTAATCTGTTTCAGATCCACATCATCAAGTAGGATTATGCGGTTTGCTTCTTCGCGCAGTTCTTTTGAAACTGTGTTTTTGGTGGACACAACGGTCACCTGGATGTCATATTTTTTGGCTTCACTTAGAAGATAGGCAAAATCAGAGTCTCCGGAAATAAAGATTATTTCATTGCAATCCCTGCGCCAAATGCAGCGGCAGGCATCAACAGCGATTTCAACATCGAAGTTCGCCTTGTTCTTGTCACCCTCAGCCGATGCGATGACTTTGCACTCTTTGGTCACAACATTAAATCCGATCATGCTAAGATAATCCAGAAACTTTTGCTTCTTTTTTTGTTCCTCGCCATTTGTTCTTGTCTCAGTGTAAACACTTTTAATCACAACCTCAGAACCAAGGGTGAGCATCGAGATCATTTTTTGGAAGTCCATTCTTGCTTCCGGCATGTTCTGACTTCTCTTGAGTGCCTCAAAACCACTGTTGATATTTGCCAGATCGATGAATACTGCCACTTTTCTCTTTGACATGAAAACTCTCCTTTTTAAACAAGTTTTAAAAATGATTGACTGAAAACTGCTAGATCTTGGTTGTCCTGCAAACTCTTGAAACCCTTTTTCACCTCCTTTTAATGAACTAGGCTTATAGTGTATGATTATCTATTGAGATTGTCAAACAAAGGCGCCTAAACAAAAAGAGCAACTGAAAAGCTACTCTTTTTTATTTGGTTGGGGATGAGGGATTCGAACCCCCGCATGCATGGATCAAAACCATGTGCCTTACCGCTTGGCTAATCCCCAATACTAAAGTTATAAAGTTCATAAAGTTACAAGTTCGTAAAGTAGATGCGAATCTTTATAAACCTTATTAACCTTAAAAACTTTAAGAACTATTTTACTCGACTATCTGACCGCCCATTATTCCCATTGCATCTGAGAGCAGGGAACTGGTTGTATGCGGTGCTTGTTCGACTGGAGCTGAGTTGGTGTTTTGGTTTAGGCTTGAGGCAATTGTGATGCCTGCTTCCTCGGCGGTGATCACTTTTATAAGCAATCGCAACCCAAGAATTTTAGCAAAAGTTTCCTCTAATGTCAATTTGTTGCCATATTCGTTTAATTTGTCTTTGTGAAATGTGAATTTTGTGGCCACAGTGACAATTCCAGCTTCAACGCTGACAGGCTGACAACTTTGCAGAACCGCAGAAAGGCTGTGATTTATGGTTTTTGTCTCAACTATAAAGCGACCCCAATTCTTTTTGACATCATTTAGGGTGAAATCAGAATCGGCAATCTGAGCTTCATTTTTGATCAACTTTGGCTCACTTAAAGCTTGGGCATCCGGCAGATCAATCTTTTCCTCTTGGATTGTAACAGGGGGTGCTATAGGAGCGCTTTTTGGGGTATCTGATGAAATAGGGGGTGTTTTTGGTGTCTGGGGGGCTGTTGGAGCCTGAACAACTCTAGTTGGCTCTGGCGCTCTCATCTGGGGCGCAGCAGGAGCCGCTGGGGCGCTGTTTGGTTGTTGGGCGATTTGGGCTGGTGTAACAGCTTTTATAATTGCCATTTCCAGTGGAAGTTGAGGAATGAAAGCTGATTTTATTTTGCCTTGAATTTCAGTAAAGCAGGCAATGATGTGAAGCAATTCCTTGGGCGAATGATTTTTTGATTGTTCGACCAGTGCCAAAGATTGTTCCTTGGTTAATTCATAGGAAAATATTTTTGCCAATTTTTCGTCCACACACACCAACATCACTTGCCGCAAATAATTCAAAAAAGATTTATTGAAAACATCCAGGTCATATCCATCCTTGGAAAGTTCGTTGACAAGTGTGATGGCGCTGGCTGCATTTTTGCTAAGTAAATATGAAACCATAGCTTCCAATGATTGTCTTTGTGTTGTGCCCAAAATTTCTTCAACTTCTTTGGCTGTGATTTTTTTGTCTTCAAGCGCCATCACTTGCGAAAGCAAAGATTCAGCATCGCGCATTCCACCTTCAGCAGCGATCGCAATCATCTCAAGCGCATTTTTTTCAACAGAAATTTTTTCATTTTTAGCAATGGTGGAAAGTTTCTCAATGATATGTTCCAATGAAAGGCGCGTGAAATCATATCGTTGGCAACGAGAAATGATTGTTTCAGGAACTTTATGAATTTCAGTTGTAGCTAGGATGAAAATAACGTGAGCAGGTGGTTCTTCCAAAGTTTTGAGCAGCGCATTGAATGCTCCAGTTGAGAGCATATGCACTTCATCGATGATGTATACTTTGAATTTTGCTTGAGAAGGAGGGAACTTCACGTTTTCGCGCAATTCTCGAATGTTGTCCACGCCAGTATTGGAAGCAGCATCAACTTCAAAAATGTCCAATGATGTGCCTTGAGTGATGTTTTTGCAGACGTCGCATTCTAAACATGGATCTGCTCCTTTTGGATTTTGGCAGTTCACCGCTCTGGCAAAAATTCTGGCCATAGTGGTTTTTCCTGTTCCTCGCGGGCCAGTGAAAAGATATGCGTGTCCAATTCTGTTATGCAAAATTGCATTGGAAAGTGTTTGCACGATGTGCCCTTGTCCAATAACATCTGAAAAGGTAAGCGGACGATATTTTCGATATAGTGATAGAGACATAAAATAAGTTCAAAAGTTTACCCCGTGAAATTGCTTCGCACCAGCAAAGCTGGATTTCACTGGGTAAATAAAGTTATAAGGTTCATAAAGTATTATATCATTGGTGTGATAAAAACAAAACTCCCCAAAGTGAGGAGTTCGTGTTGTAGTAAGTCTTGTGTTGTTTGTTGTAAGTTGTGGGTTGTTTGTTACTTTTTAAACACCCAGAGTTTGTATCCGATAAAGTTCCAAGCAAGCCCGGCGATTGATCCAAAAGCGGCACCAATAAGTCCGAGTTGTCCGTCTGTGAGGTTGATTAGTGAACCAAGAACAACTTTAAAAACAAATGAAGCCACGAAGACATTAATCAAAAAGCCAACAACACTGACTGCGAAAAATTGGATGAATTCTGATTTTGTTTGTTTTTTTGAACCTTGATCAAATGTCCAATATTTGTTCCAAAAATAGCTGCTGATGTTTGCAACGATAAATGAGATTGCTTTAAAGAGAGAATAGAATGTTATTCCTGCGATTAATGCGTCTTTTGATTGAATTTGAAAATAAGCACTGAACAAGAGAGTAACAAGAGCAAGAACTCCAAAGTCAACAAGTGTATTCAGAAGCCCGATAAGTCCAAATTTTGCTATTTGATAAATTATAGCAATTTTTTTTCCTATCATAAACGCGATTCGCAGTCCTAGTGGTGTTGCTAGCAAGAAAAAAGGCACGATTGCGATTGCGAATTTTGCAAAAATTTCAGGGCTTACCGTTTTAAGAACGGGCAGGATTAGAAAACCGATTAATAGTCCTGCCACAATAGCAAACTCATAATCACGTTTTGTTATTCTGATTCCAGTTGTATTTTCCATAAATATTGACCTACAACTTACAACTTGCAACCTACAATAAATTAAAGTTAATGTAGGGCATTTTTGTTGTCAGTTGTTAGTTATCGGTTGTTAGTTGTTAATTGTTTGTTGTCGGTTGCTAGTTGTTAGTTATCTAAATTTGTTGCGCTTTTATCTCTTTTTCTAGTTCTTCAATGTCGGAAGTCCATTCATCAACAAAATCATCTTTTGTTAAAAGTTGTTTCTGTTCATAGTTATTTTTTGCTGGATCAGGCTCATTTTGTTTGAGATCGTTTTTCCAAGAATTTAATTCTGTGTCAGCTGGAAAATTGTTTTTGCTAATAGGTTCGGGATTGGGAATGTGTCTGGACATTGACATTGCTGTGTCATGACCTTTTTGCAAAACATTTTCAATAGCAGCCCAAGTTGCCTCAATTTCGCGAGGAATCATAATAACAACTTCGTCTCCCGGTTCAGCTTTGAAATATGTCACAGAAGCAAGCAAAACCTTGTATGGTTTGCCCTCTGAAAAAATGAAATAATTTCCTTTTTCGTCCTGACTGACAATTCCAATTACACTTTTGCGGTCAGCAGGTCCAATTTGTTTATATACGAAAGATCCGTCGGGAGTGATCGTGAGTTTGAGCATATCTCCTTCGACGAGTTTTGATTTTGAAGCGTAATTTGCTGGTACGGGATATTGCTTACCATCAGTTCCAATCATTATTTGTCCGTCAAACGTTCCTTCGACAACATTTCCTTCAGCGTCTTCATCAACTTTTCTTTTTCGTCCAGTTTTTTTCTTGCCTTCCAATTGAAGAAGCATTGCCTTGGCGCTTTGCATTGTTTTCTCTGCCTGCATCATCATTTGACGAAGCATTTCTATTTTATGAGCCTTATCTTGTTCGCTCATTTCATCACTTGTTTGTTGATTGTATGTCATTTTTGTTTTTGACAAGAAGAACTTAAGGTTGAAATTTATCCTCAAGTACCACCCGTATTTTTGTTTTTGTTTTACATTAAAATTATACAGCATATATCAAAAACCTGCAATATGTTTTTTAGTTCAATCTTGTGGTATATTTGTAATATAAAAAAGTTGTCATCCCGCACTTGATGCGGGATCCAGTCAGTCTCACAAGTTAGGCGAAGTTCTGGATTCCCCCTCCAAAGGCGGGCAGGCTGTTTTCACGGGAATGACAATAATATGTAATTATAAAATAAATAATTAAAAATCAATAATATGGAAAAATTATTTTTGGATCATCCGTGGGTTATAATTCTTATTTTGCTTTGGACGCTTCCTTGGAAGGGTGCAGCTCTCTGGCGTGCAGCAAGGAGGGGACACATTGGTTGGTTTTTGACTCTTATAATTTTAAACACTTTTGCAATTTTGGATATTTTATATATTTTTATTTTTGCTGATTGGGGAGTGGGCAAAAAGGAAGAACAAGAAAAGAGTGTCAGAAAAGATGAGCAGCCAGAACCTCAAAGGGGATCGCAAGTTCGTCAGGCTCAATTTTCTTCAAGCTCAAAAAGTCGAATGACAATAGTTTAGTTTTATATGCAAAAAGATACTTGGACTCAAATTCAAAAAAGCATCGCACCGATTTTGAAAGTTGGTGGTGTTGGCGTTGTTCCAACTGACACTTTGTATGGTGTGGTTGGTAGTGCACTTAACAAGAAAACTGTTGAGCGTGTTTATGTACTTCGAAAAAGGGATTTGAAAAAGCCGATGATTGTTTTGATTTCATCTCTGAATGATTTGAAAAAGTTTGGGATTGTTTTGAGCGCATCGCAAAAGAAAACTCTTGATGAGGTTTGGCCGGCAAAAGTAAGTGTCGTTTTTGAATGTAAATTGAAAAAATGGGAACACTTGCACCGCGGGCAAAAAACTTTAGCATTTCGTTTTCCAGCCGACAAGGAACTTGTCAGTCTTTTGAAAAAAGTGGGTCCGCTTGTTGCGCCAAGCGCCAACTTGGCAGGAAAAAAGCCAGCTGAAACGTATGTCGAGGCTAAAAAATATTTTGGAGAAGATGTGGATTTTTATGTTGACTGCGGAAAGTTAAAATCCAAACCATCGACTTTGGTTGAATTTGGAAAAGATGGCAAGCTTAAAATTTTGCGTGAAGGCGCAGTAAGAATTGCCAAAAAGCCATTATTAGGCTAGAATAAAGTAAGATTTTATTGAACTCAAGATGCGCTTCTTGGGATATTTATTTACAATTATAATTTCGAATTTCGAATTTCTAATTTCGAATCAAGTCTGAATGACTGAATGTTTCAAAATTCAAACATTAAAAATTCATTCAAAATTCAAAATTCAAAATTCAAAATTTCAGAAACACGAATTATGATCCGCGAAGATATACAACAAACTAAATTAGAGAAATTGGCTAGAATTCGTGAATATGGTATGGATCCATATCCGGAAAAATCTGAGCGCAATTTTCGAAATACAAACGCTTCGGAGAAATTTGAAGAATTTGCTGGCAGAGTGATCACACTGGCTGGACGTGTGCGTTCAATCAGGCCAATGGGTGGAAGCGCTTTTGCTAATATTGAAGATGAATCTGGCAAAATGCAGCTTTTCTTGAACAAGGCAAATATGCCCGAAGAACTTTTCTTGCTTTTCACAAAAAATGTGGAGCTTGGGGATTTTGTGCAAGTGACGGGAGAACTTTTTTTGACAAAAACAGAAGAGAAGTCACTCAAAGTTATTGATTGGAAAATGCTTTCTAAAAATATTCGTCCAATCCCGACTGAACATTTTGGAATCAAAGATGAAGAAGAACTTTTGCGAAAACGATATTTGGATTTGATGACAAATCCTGAAACACGAGAACTTTTTCGCAAAAAGAATATTTTTTGGCAAACAACAATCCGAACATTTTTGGCTAGCGCTGGATTTTTGGAGGTGCAAAACCCAGTGTTTGAACACACTCCGGGAGGTGCTGATGCTGAGCCGTTCACAACTCATCATAACGCACTTGATCAAGATTTTTATATGCGAATTTCACTTGAATTGGCTCTGAAAAGATTGCTGGTCGGCGGATATGAAAAAGTTTTTGAAATTGGCAGAGTTTTTCGAAATGAGGGAATTGATCGTCATCATTTGCAGGAATATGATGCAATGGAATTTTATGCGGCATATTGGGATTTGCAAAAGGGAATTGAATTTTCAGAAAACTTGTATAAGGAAGTTGTGAAAAATGTCACAGGGTCAATGGTTACTGGGTATGAAGGAGCCACTATAGATTGGTCAAAGAAATTTCCAGTTGTTGATTATTTTGATGCATTCAAAAAAGAAACCAGCATTGATTTGTCCGAAGATGTTTCGGTTGAAACCTTGATGGCAAAGGCGGATGAACTTGGGATTAAATACGAAAAATCATATGGCAAAGGAAGAATGATTGACACTGTGTACAAAAAAACAGTTCGCCAGAAAATGATTCAACCATGCTTTTTGGTTGGACACCCAATCGAAGTTTCTCCACTGGCCAAAAAAGATCCAAATAATCCTAAAAAAGTTCTAAGATTTCAAGTTGTGGCAGGAAAAGCTGAACTTTGTAATGCTTTTGCAGAATTGAACGATCCAATTGATCAGAAAGCTCGCTTTGAAGATCAGATGAAACTGCGCGAGGCAGGTGACAATGAAGCACAAATGATCGATGATGATTTTGTGGAGGCTCTTGAATATGGAATGCCAAACGCTTTTGGCTTTGGTCTTTCCGAGCGCTTCTTCTCATTCCTTATGGACAAATCAGTCCGAGAATGTGTTATTTTCCCAGCAATGAAAAGCAAGGAATAGTATATATTAAAAGTGAAACATTGTCATTCCCGTGAAAACGGGAATCCAGGGCTAGGCATCGCGCTGGATCCCCAGTCAAGCTGAGGATGACAAATGCACGAATTAAAATTAATTATGAAACGAATATTATTGATTGTTTTGACTTGGCTCTTTGTTGTCAATCTTTTTGGATTTGTGGCGCTCAATCGTTTCAATCTGACGCCGGACACGGCGTACACTTGGATCACACCAGAAAGTTTTCCAGTGGCGAAAGATTCCGGACTGGTTGATATGCACAACCGTTGGGACACTTATTGGTATCTGGATATCGTGAACAATGGATATCATTTGAATTCTGACAACACTTTGGCTAATGTTGTTTTCTTTCCACTCTATCCTGCACTGATCAAAATTCTTGGGACAATTTTCCTTGGAAATTTTGTGTTGGCTGGCTGGATTCTTTCGATGTCATTTTTGATGTTGTCTTGCGTGTATTTCTATAAGTTCGTGAAAGAATTTCATCCTGAAATCGATCCTGAACTTCCGATTTTGCTGATGCTTATTTTTCCAACCGCATTCTTTTTTAATGTTGTGTACACAGAGTCCATTTTCTTGTTTCTCACGATTTCGACTTTTTATTACGCTTTTCGCAAAAACTTTTATCTGGCAGGACTTTTTGCATTTTTAGGATCATTGGCGCATAGTAATGGTGTTTTCTTGGCACTGCCAATACTTTGGAAAATTGTTGAGCTGAATGGTTTTCGAAATATGCTTTCGCCAAAATCATGGAAAAGTTTGATTCCGGTTTTCTTTGCGCCAATTGGAAGTTTTCTTTTTCTCGGATATGACTGGTGGAAATTTGGTGACCCGATGTTGTTTTTCAAAATCCAAAGTGCATGGGGAAGATCATTTTCAATAAATTGGGAACATTTTTCTTTTTTTTCACACCCATCAATTGCCAATATGGGAATTGATATTTTCTTGGCCATTTTTATCATTTCAGCTGTCGTGATGGTATATCGAAAACTTTCACCGCTCTATGCGATTTTTATGTCCACAACATTGATCGCAGCTTTTACCTCTGGAACATTGATGAGTGTTGGGCGCTACAGCTTGGTGATGTTTCCTCTTTTCATCTTGCTGGCAAAAATCAAAAACAAAACCCTGCAAATGGGCTGGATTCTTTTATCGACTCTGTTTTTGGCATTGGATATAATTTTGTGGGTTAATAATTATTGGGCTGGTTAAAAAATATGATAAAAATTACTCCAAAAATCAAAAAGATTATTGAGAAAAATCCATTAACAATTGCAACTGTTGATCGAAGCGGAAAGCCAAATGTTTCCGTGGTTGCATTCGTTAAAGTTGTTTCAGAAAATGAGGTGCTGATAACTGACAATTATATGGCACAAACAAAACAAAACATCCTGCAAAACAAAAATGTTTGTCTTGCGGTTTGGGATAAAAAGTGGAACGGAGTGAAAATAATCGGCAAAACAAAATATTTTTCAAGTGGAAAATGGAAGGAATATGTTGAAAAAATGAAAGAAAACAAAGGTCTTTCCGCAAAAGGTGCAATCATTGTGAAAATTTCAAAGTTAATTGATTTGAAATAATTTTTGAATTTTCTAAAACCTAATTACTAAAACCTAGAACCTAATCATATGGGTATTGCAGTTGAATTCAATCCAGACTTGGCACTTCGTGACATTTCCGAATTTAAAGCTGGAAGAAGAAAAATTGAAGAATGTATTCCTGAAAAGTTGGAAGTTGGAAAAGTTCATGATTTTTTCAAAAAAGAGCAAAGAATTTATTACCTCTTAGGTGAAGTTTCCTTGATTGAAACAACGACAAGTGGTGGAAGTTTTTCCAAGGCGCGAGCCAATGTTAATATTTTGGAAGTGACTCACTTTCTTGAAAATGGCAGCGTTTGTACGAAAGGAAAATATGAAGTGGTTGAGGTTTTTGAAATTGACAAAAATGCTCCATTTGAAAAATGCAGTATGATTGCTAAATAAATATGAACATTGTTATTTGCGGAAGTATGCAGTTTTGCAAAGAAATGGTTGCGGCTAAAATTGAGATGGAAAATCTTGGTTGTTTTGTTTTGCTTCCAAAACATACGGAAGAATTTGCAAAAAATGGGAGGAATGATAATGAAAGCAGTGAGTCAATAAAAAATAAAATTGAGCAGGATCTGATTCGTGAATATTTTGAAGAAATTAAAAAATGTGATGCTGTTTTGATTTTCAATATGGAGAAGAAAAACATTCCAGGATATGTTGGCGGAAATACTTTTTTGGAGATGGGATTTGGTCATGTTTTAAATAAAAAAGTGTATTTACTTAATGATATACCAGAAGTTTCGTATAAAGATGAAATTATCGCAATGCAACCAATTGTGATTAATGGTGATTTTAAAAAAATATGTTAAAGAAATGTGCTTATTATGTGAGGGGATTTATGCGGATGTCGACGATGATTATTCTGCTGATTTTGCTGGTAACTTATTATTTTTATCAAGACAAAATCAAGGAAATTTCCAAACAAGCAATTGAAGATAATAGGCAGGATGGAACATTATTTTATGTGCAAGGTATTTGGAGCAAGATGAAAGCTGTGCAAAAAGAGCAAGAGGATAGAAATCAAAAAGCATATGATCTTATTGAGTCAACAAAAGTAGAGTGAAAATTCAAAAATAATTTTATGCGTAAAGTTTTGGTGTTTGGGACATTTGATATTTTTCACGAAGGTCATTGGGACTTTTTGAAACAGGCTCGCAAATATGGCGAGTTTTTGCGTGTGGTGGTGGCAAGAGACGTTACTGTTTTGAGTGTTAAGGGGCAACAGTCAAGATATAGTGAACAAGAAAGAGTTTTGGCGATTAAAAAAAGCGGTTTGGCTGATGAGGTTGTCTTGGGAAGCTTGAATGATAGATATGAGGTTGTGCGGGAGTATAAACCTGACGTTATTTGTCTTGGATATGACCAGAAACAAAACATTGCTGAACTTCGCATAAAGCTTAATGAATCAGGTTTGGATAGAACAAAAATAACGAAATTAAAGCCTTATAAGCCAGAAAAATACAAATCATCATTGCTTCGCAAACATATAACATAGAATATGGAGCACAAGACAAGAAGTGCATTTCTGGGTATCTTAGAGCCCTTGTTATATGCTATATGATACGTGTTATATGATTTTGAAATAAAGCTTATATATGTATGTAGTATTTACTATGGTCCGTAGCTTAGCGGCAAAGCGGCTATCAGGGTGATGCGGAAAGGCTTTGGTTGATTATCTTTCGAAAGAAATATTGCCAATCAATGATCTCTCTGTTTGATAGTATGAACGTTGGTTCAAATCCAACCGGACCGTCAAGTATCAAAAATCAAAAATCCTCCTATGAGGATTTTTGATTTTTCCGGTTGGATTTGAACGGGTCATGTCGACAACGGGAGACATGACGGGTGGAAGTGAACTAGAGAATTTTCAGCAGAAAATTGTCGCAGTGAACGTCGATAAATGTGAGGAATACGAACATTTAGCGCCACCCAGGACAGTAATAAATACAATCTGGCTTTCAGCAGGAAGGCAGCGCAGGAGAGCGCCGATGGATGCGAGGAATACGAGCATTCAGCGCTGCCCCTGACGAAGAATGAGCGAGCGGCGGCGAGTGAGTGATGAGGAAATCCAACCGGACCGTCAATTATAAAAAATAAAAAACATTTCCGAAGAAATGTTTTTTTGTGTTATGCTGCAAGTTGCTCAGCCGTTTTTTCTTCGGGCAAGTTGTTAAGAAGAAAATTATCGATCAGTAAAAGTTCATCATTGCGTTGTTGAAGATAATTATGATGCTGATGTCTGGCTGTCATATTCCTAATTTCATTTAGATAAGCGGGACTCATTTTCTTAAGTTCATCGTTAATCCAGCGTGCTGCAATGACGGGATCGATGACTCCATTTTCAGCATCATCGACAAGAAAAGTCATAATCCTAAGCATTGGTTGCTTGTGATGATATGAGCGATCGCCATTGAGCGCTTGTTGAACATCAGCAAGATGAATGAGATTCGAGGATATTTCTCCACTTATATGAATGGATGATAAGGAGGTTGGTTTTTCTCCTAGTCCTTTGTCTTTGTGTTTATAATTGTGGTGATTTCCAGCAAGTAGTGATTCAACTGGGTAGTCAAGTTTTAGAAGGATTTCCTTGGATTTTTTTTCGTGGATTCGCATTATTTCCCCCAAGGAATCTTCTGGATTAAGGCCTTGTTTTTCAAATATTTCAAGTTGATTTTTGTTCAAAATTGCCTTTATGGGAATAAATTTCACGGCTCGTATTCTGTTGTTGGAAAAGAAACTAGTCAATTTTTCAAGGTCGTTTCTTATTGCGTCTGGGACTATAATTTTATTTTCGACCAATATTTTATCTTGTTCATCTTCTGGGAATTCCATAAAGCAATATACCCATTGACCATCAGTGGTTGTGTTGTTGAGAATAAATTCTGGTATAGCCAATTTTCCAATATCATGGAAAAGACAACTGCGATAAAATTGTTTCAATTCAATGCCCTCGTCGGTGATTTTTTGTCCAAGATCTAGAAGTCTTTCTTCTATTTTTTTTCTGGCCACAAGATATGTTCCAATGGAATGTTCAAAAGTTTTTTTATCAAAAAGTTCAATAGCTGTAAGTATGCCCCAGTCTTTGCGATTCAGAAAGTCAGCAGAGGAAAGGTCTTTTTCATAATCTTTTTTAACGCGTTGAATTTCCTTGTTGAAAGCAAAATTTCCAACCTTCTTGTCAGTTAAAAAATCGGTAACCTCTTCAAAATTTCCAGATCGGAAAAAATGCTCAATCTTTTCTTTTTCCTCTTTTTCAAGTGTGTGTCCCTTGGTTTGATTGAAGCTATGATTTCTTTGTAAAATTTCTTCCAGATCGAATCTTTTTGCCATTGGTGGTCTTAATTTATTAATGCTTCGACTGGAGGTTTCTTTTTGGTCAGGTTTGATATTCTCCGTTGGCAAATCAGCCACAGTTTCTTTTGGTATAAAATTGCTCGGGTTAAACTTGGCAGCGTGAAGCTGATGTTCAAAGGGATTCATATTTTTTTATTTTTGCCTGCCTGACGTTCTGGCAGGTTTCTGTTTACATTATAGCTGAAAAACATTTTTATTTCTACCCCGCTTTTGTTTTATTATAGAATTAATTTGGAAACCATCATACAAGGCGCTTGGTGGCTAGGTTTCTTGCAAAAAGCCTAAATAAAAGATAATATATATGCATATTAACAATTCCTCCTATGTCATTCCGGACTTGATCTGGAATCTGATGCAGCGCCGTCTTGCAAAGTTGAAAGACCCTGAAACAATTTCAGGATGACAGGGAATAAAAATCATATGTTGGACATTAAATTTATTCGAGAAAATAAGGAAAAAATTGCAGATGCTGCTGCGAAGAAAAATATTAAATTGGAGCTGGATCAACTTTTAGAAGTGGATAAAAAAAGATTGAACCAACTTCAATATATTGAAGAACTTCAAGCTGAGAAAAATAAATTGAATGAACTTTTGCCAAAAGCTAGTGCTGAAGAAAAAATTGTACTTTTAGAGCAGGCCAAGGATGTCAAAGAGAAGCTTGCTACTAGTGAACCAGAATTTAAAATTACCAAAGATGAGTTTGATGATTTGATGGTGAAAGTTCCAAATATAATTTCTGATGATACACCGATTGGAAAATCAGATGAAGATAATGTGGAAATCGAAAGAGAGGGAGAAATTCCAAAATTTGATTTTCCGATCAAGGATCACGTTCAGCTTGGAAAAGATTTGGATATTTTGGATTTGGAAAAAGGCACCAAGGTAGCGGGCTTTCGTGGATATTATATGAAAAATGAAGGTGCATCTTTGATGATGGCACTGATGATGTATGCAATGAATAAGCTTATTGAAAAAGGATATTCCCCAATGATTCCTCCAACACTCGTGAAAGGCTTTGCACTTTTTGGCACTGGATATTTCAAAGGTAAGGAATATGACAGTGAAATTGATGAGGTGTATCAAGTTGCCAGTAAAGATAAAGATTCAAGTGGTGAATCAAGCAAGGACAAGAAGTTTTTGGTTGGAACTGCTGAACCTTCACTTTTGGCGTATTATTCTGATGAAGTTTTGAAAGAGCAGCAGTTGCCGATTAAGATTGTGGGATATTCGCAATGCTATCGCAGTGAAATTGGATCTTATGGAAAGGATACGAAAGGATTTTATCGCGTGCACGAATTTATGAAAGTTGAGCAGGTTGTTTTGATGGCAGCTGATGAGGCTGAGTCAATCAAAATGCACGATGATATGTTGGAAATCTCCAAGGAGGTGCACCGCGAACTAGGACTTCCATATCGTGTCCTCAAAATTTGCACAGGCGATTTGAGCGCCGGAAAATTCCGAGCTTATGATATCGAAGCCTGGATGCCATCGCGCGACAGTTATGGTGAAACAGGCAGCGCTTCAAATTTCTTGGATTGGCAGGCTCGCAGGCTCAATGTAAAATACGTTGATAAAAATGGTGAGAAAAAGCATGTCTATATGCTCAACAACACCGTCCTTCCTTCACCGCGCCCATTTATTGCGATCTTGGAAAACTTTCAACAAGCCGACGGATCTGTTTTGATTCCGGAAGTCTTGAGGAGGTATATGCCGGGGAATATTGGAAAAATTGAAAAAAAATAAAATGATCGACAAAAAAATTGTATACATACCTGGTTGGATGGACAGGGCTGAATATAATGGATTTCCAGATGGCTTGGATATCTGGGGTTCAAGAATTGATTACAGAAAAAAAATTGATGCCGAGGTGGTTGTTGCTCACAGTTTGGGATGCCATTTTGCATTACTAAATTGGAATGAGCATAAAAATACCAAACTCATTTTGGTAAATCCGGTGTTGGGGAAAAGGGATTTAGGAAGTTGGGCTTTGGCTTGGTTGAAATTTTTTCTCACTGAAGGCAGAAAATATACGAGTCAAAAAAGAATGGCGTTATTTTTTCATTTTTTTCTTAAAATCGGTTTGAGCCTTGAAATGATGAGAAAAGATGTGAAATTAATTTTGTCTTTTGTGCCAAAGGAGAATCTTGTGGTGATCAGAGGTAGGGAGGATTTGTATTTTTGCAATAGTAATGACTGCAAGTTTTTTGTTGAAAATGGTATAAGAGTAGTTGAAATTGATGAAATGGGGCATGTTTGGAAAAAAGAAAAAATTGAAAAATTTATTAATTAAAATTTTTATTTGTCATTCCGGACTTGATCCGGAATCTACGCAGATCCTGAATCAAGTTCAGGATGACACGGGATACTATGATGAAAAAACTTAAATTTCCAGCAGGTTTTAAATGGGGGTGCGCGACAGCTTCTTATCAAGTGGAGGGTGGCAACTCAAATTCAGATTGGTGGCAATGGGAAAAACAGGGGATGGCTGACAATGAATCAGGCCGAGCTTGCGACTATTGGAATCTGTATAAAAAAGATCATGAACTACTTTCTGAATTGGGAGTGAATGTTTTCAGGCTTTCGATTGAATGGGCGAGAGTGCAGCCTGAAGAAGGAATTTTTGATGAGCAAGCTTTGATGCGTTATCGAGAAATTTTGGAGGATTTAAAAAGTCGAAATATTAAAGTGCAATTAACTCTTTGGCATTGGACCAGTCCACTTTGGTTTGCCAAAAAATATGGTTTTCACAAAAAAGAATCGGTGAAAATTTTTGCTAAATATGTTGAAAGAATAGTTGGAGAATTTGATGAACTTATTGAAAGTTATCTTACGTTCAATGAGCCTATGGTTCCACTTGGGATGGGATATTTGGGTGGGGCTTTTCCACCAGGAGTCAAAAATCCAATGAAATTTATTTCTGCAGTTAATAATATTGCAAAAGCTCACAATGCAACATATGAAATAATTCATAAGAAAAATTCGCAGGCTCAGGTTGGAATCACGTATCTTTACAATTGGTATGAGTCTGAAGGTTTTGGAATTTTGCTAAATGCAATAAATAGAATTGCGCAGTGGTATCGCATTGATTTGCTTGGAAATAAAATCAAAAATCACCAAGATTTTATCGGGATTGATTATTATCGCTTGGGAAAAATCACATTCAATTGGAAAAATATCAAAATGGATTCTCGAAATCAAACTTATCTAGGATTTACGATTGAGGAGGATAAGGAAAATGTGATGAAATGGATTTCATATCCGCAGGGTTTGTATAAGGTTTTAAAACAGGCGAGTGAAAAATTTAAACTGCCAATTTACATTGCTGAAAATGGCACACCCACTAGAGAGGGAATTGATGATAAAGATCGCATTGAATATATCAAAACTCATTTGGAGATGGTGCACAAGGCGATTTCTGAGGGCGTGGATGTGCGCGGATATAATTTCTGGTCGCTGATGGATAATCTTGAATGGCTGTACGGCTATGAGCCTAAATTTGGTCTGGTAGAAATTGATTTTCAAACTCTCGAAAGAAAACCACGAAAAAGTTTCTATGAATATGCCAAAATTTGCAAAAACAATGAACTTGAGTTTGAGGAATAGTTTTTTTAGTGATATTTAAAATATCGCTAGTATAAGCCAAAAAACAATATCAAAGTGAGGCTAAAAAATAAAGTTTTGCAAACACTTGACCCCGCACTAACTTTGCATTATAATTATATTTAGTGTTTTTGGATGGTTTTGCAGGTCATGAAAAAGTACTGTTTTCCAGGTTTATATTTGCTTTTGGCACTTTGTGCACATGCAAAGTTAGTGCGGGGTTGACAAGTTATTTTTATGTTGCTAAACTGTTTAAGCAATCAAGAAGAGCGATGTTAAATTCATTAAGAAACATCAACGCAAAAGAGGAATATTAAAAATTCGGGTGATGGAAAAAATACATCCCGATGCATATCAAACAGATGTGCGTGAGGATGTGTTTTTTATACTCTTAAGGTATAGCCTTAAAAAGTAAAAAATAGAGAACTTTAAA
>LBTZ01000029.1 GCA_000992325.1 Parcubacteria group bacterium GW2011_GWD2_38_11
TCTTTATTATGACAAAGGTGGCGAGGAGCATTACAATATTATTTCCGCGCTTCACAAATCAATGCGCGGCGGCGACGCGGATGCTGCAATTTATTGGTTGGCACGAATGTTAGAAGGCGGGGAACAACCAACTTATATTGCGCGAAGGCTTCTTCGTTTTGCTTCAGAAGATATCGGACTAGCTGATAACTTCGCCTTAGTTTTGGCTAATAATGTTTTTGACGCTTGTCATAAACTGGGTTATCCAGAATGTAGTGTTCATCTTTCGCAATTGGTTGTTTATATGGCCAAATCTCCAAAAAGCGTGAGCACATATTTTGCTTATAACAAAGCTAAGAAAGATGTGGAAGATTTTGGAAATCTCCCCGTGCCAATGCATATTCGAAATGCTCCCACTAAACTGATGGAAAAATTAGGCTATGGTAAAGGATATAAATATACGCCAGTAGAAGACAGTGAAGGGCAAGAATACCTACCCAAGGAAATCAAAAATAGAAAATATTTATAAATAAGTTTGCAATTTCAACAAAAAAGACCTGGAATTTTTTCAGGTCTTTTTTGTTTTATATTCAAACTGAAAATTAGAATTTTTCTTTTTCATCAATAAATGTCATGTATAGCGTTGGGATAATAAAGAGGGTGAAGAAAGATGAAATTGAAAGTCCAAAGATCACGGCTGATCCAAGAGCAGTCCAAGTTTCATTGGAAAGTGTAATTGGAATTATGCCAGCGATGGTTACAATGGAAGTGATAAAAATCGCTTCTAGTCTCGATTTTCCAGCATCAATAATTGATTCATTAAAGGGAATACCAGTTTCGATATTGAGGTTTATTTTGTCGATCAAAATTATGGCATTTTTAACCACGATTCCAAAGAGAGCCAAGATTCCAATAAGTCCTGGAAAGCTCAGGGTGACATCTAAAAGAGCCATACCAATAAAGACACCAATAAGCGCTAATGGCAGCGTGACGAGCACTATGATGGCCTTTTTGAATGAATTAAATTGGATTACTAATGTTGAAATGATTAATAATCCAGCAATGGCCATCGCACGAATAATAGAGAAAACAGATTCGGCATTCTGCTGATTTTCTCCGCCATAAGTTATTACATATCCTTCCGGTAGGGTATAGTTTTGGGCGAGTTTATCTTGAAAATCCTTAACAACCTGAGTCGCATTTGTGGTGCCGCTCACATCTGCAGTTAAGAGTATCGTTCTTTTTTGATCAATGCGCGTGATTGAATCAACAGAGGGTGTGAGCTTTACGGTTGCAACATCTTTAATGAAAACAGGTTGTTTTTTCGTGTTCAATATTTGTAAGTCCTGAATTGTTTCTAGTGTTGGAATCTTATCTTTACTAAAACGTGCAAGCACGTCAATATTTTTATTGTCTCGAATCACGGTTGTTACAGTTGTGCCTGAAATAGCACTTCGCAAAGCTGAACCGACAATAGTTGCATTTAAATCGTAAAGTTCCATCTTGGCGCTATCGAGAGCAAAAGTATATTCAGCTGGCGCATCCTTAAGGGAGATATCTGAATTTATTGTGCCAGGAAGTGAATCTATGATAGGTTTTAAATCACGCGCAATTTTGTCCAGCGTCTGCAAATTTTCACCGCTAATTTGTGCTTGAAAAGCACTGCCAGATGGGGGACCACCGCGCGGAGCAGAAACAGTAATCGTTACATCTTGAATATCTGAGAGTGCGCTTCTGATTTCTTCAGCAACATCGTATGCTTTTTTATTTCTGTTTTCATATGGAGTGAGCTTGATTGTTATTGACGCTGTATTTGATTTGTTTGAGCCTCCGCCAAAGCCGCTACCGCCGGAGCCCGCGTTTCCAACAAGAGTAGAAAAATTCACAACATTAGGAATTTTCAATAATCTTTTTTCCACTTCCTGTGCTATTTTATCTGTCTGATCAAGATTTAATCCTACCGGTCCACGCATGCTCACATATAGAGCATCTCCATCTGCTGGAGGAAAAAATTCTGACTTTACAACGCCAGTAATTGGCAAAGAAATTGCAAAAATAAAAAGCGCAAGTGTTGAAATCAACGTTGTAAGCCTTCGTTTGCGAGAACTGGTAATCATTCTTAAATATTTTTCGTATACAGGCAGCACGCGATCAAAATGAATAACGCCGTGAATAAGCTTACTAGCTAGTGATGCATTTTCGCGATCGCCTTGGGAAAGTAATTTTTGCTTAATGAGGTCATCGTTGTCCCATTCTTTTTCCGCGAGCACAAAATTTTGCTCAAGAATTTTCTTCCCAATATTAAAATACCAAGAAAGCATCCAAGTGATAATCACAAAAGAAAGAGCTGCAAATGCGTAGCCGAAAATTGAATGTTGCATTATGCTGACAAGTCCCAGCCCAAGCACGAGAAATAAAATAAGCAGAAAGAATTTTTTTGTCAGTCGGATTCTTTCAAGGACTGCTGCCAGTGGGTGATTGATCATGAGCGCAATTAAAAGCGATGCAATTAAGGTCACTGAAACGGTGATTGGAATTGATTTGATAAATTGTCCGATTATTCCTGAAGCCATTAGTAGCGGCAAAAAGGCCCAAACAGTTGCAAGCGTGGTAGAAACAAGCACAACCTTAAAATCATGAAGCACGAGTAGTACAGCCTCTTCTGGAGTGTATTTCCCGGTTTTCATGTATTGTTTAGTTGCAGAAACAACCACGATTGCATCGTCTACCAATAGTCCAAGAGAAAGTAGCAAAGCAAAAATAGAAAGGAAATTTAGTGATGTTCCCGTGGCTTGCATCACCCCAAACGTGACGAAAAAAACCAAGGGAATGGCGATTCCCGCCACAAAAGCTTCTTTTAATCCTACGATTAGAAATAAAATTCCTACCACCAAAATCAAGGTGAGCAAAAAGTCATGAGTCAATTGATCAAAATCTTTTTTGATTCGATCTGCTTGATTAACCGTATCGGAGTAGGTGATTCCTTGCGGGAATGTTTTTAACATTTCACTTATTTTTGTTTGCGCGCTGTCGACAGTTTTAGTGATGTTGCCACCGGTTCTTTTGACAATTTGCAAGGTGACTGCATTTTGCGGGGCTTGCCCGTTAATTGAAAAACGAGAATAAATCGTTTTTTCAATGGCTTTTTCTTGAACGGTTGCAACATCTTTTAAATATACAATACCACCCTGCGCGGTGTGTAAAATTGGGATATCTCCAAGTGTTTTAGCATCATAAAAGCGACCATCGGAGCGAACGGGATAACTAAATTCGGAGCCTTCAAAATTTCCAGCAGGAATTGCTCGATTTGTAGCTGAAATAGCTTGGTTTGCTTGATCCGAGGTGACGTTGTAAAGCGTTAATTTCTGAGGGTCGTAATCAACTGCAAACTCGCTTTGATCTCCACCAGAAATATTTACTTCGCGAATGCCAGGAATTTTTTCCAGTTCGTCTTGAATTTTTTCACCGTAAGTTCTAAGGGTGAATCCATCATATGGACCAACAAGCGCAAATGTCACAATAGGTGTGTCGTCTAATGAGATTTCTCGAACTTCTGGATCTTTTGCATCTGCAGGGATGTCTTTTCTGATGGTGGGCAATTTGTCGCGTAGCTTTCTTACGGAATCATCAACATTTTGATTGGCATCAAATTCAACCACAACTGTTGAAAAAGAATTGGCAGAAGTGGAAGTTATTTTGTTAATTCCACTTACGCCCGAGATGTCAGTTTCAATTTTTTTTGTAACTAGTTCTTCAATGTCTGAAGGCGAAACACCTGGATATGCCGCACTAACAATGGCAGTGGCAATCTTCACTTCCGGATTTGATTCGCGAGGCAACTGCAAAAAAGAATATATTCCCCAGCCAGAAATTAAAATTATTAGCAAAATAACAACTCGAAAATTAGAGACGAAAAAATTAAGCCAAGTTTTTTTAAGTTCAGGCGTGAATTCTAACTTGTCCAGGTAGGCACTATCAGTTGTTTGGTAACTGTTTTTTTTCGGATTTTCCATAATGTCCTTAAATATAATCTGTTAGATTTTTACAAAAAATTAGTTTTGTACAACAATTGATTCTCCATCTTGTATGAGCTTATTGCCATCCGTGATAATACGCGTCTGAGGTGAAATAGTTGAGGATATTTCAGCAGTTTCTCCGTTTACATTTGCAACTGTCACAATTATCTTCTTTGCGACATTGTTGTCTGCAACAAAAATATAGCTTTCATTTTGTCCAACATTGATTGCAGATAATGGCAGAAGAAAATTATTTTCATTTTGGAGTTTTGTCGTCGTTTTAATTGAAACGGAGGAAATAGTGCCAGCCAATAAAGTTGTCTGACCTTGTTTTTCAGGATAAGCTTCAATCAAAAAACGTTTTGTGGTTTGATCGGCTGCAATTGCAATATTTTGTATCAATAGTGGAATTGAATTTCCATTAGTATCTGTTGCTAAAATTTCTTGTCCACGGGTCAACATAGTGCGCTGATCTTGGTCGACATAAAATTGAATTTTGATATTGGTAGATTTGCTAATGGTTGCCAATAATTGTCCAATTGCCACGGAGTCTCCAACGGAAACAGCTTTATTTGTAATAACTCCCGAAATAGGGCTTGTTACAGAATGATTATCTATAGTTCCGCTCAAAGAAAGAGTTGCATTTTCATATTGAAGTTTTGCAATATCTCGTTGAGTTTTTACGCTATCTTTTTGCGCGCTGGTTGCATCAGCAGATTTTTTCAAATTGTCATAATTATCCTTTGCTAATTCGTAGGATTTTTTTGCTTGTTGGGCTGCAAGTTCACTTTGTTGAACTTGTAAACTTTTAAGTCCAGCTTCTCCCGCATCTAAGCTGCCAGCGTCATCTATTTTAGCCAGTAATGCTCCTGCATTTATTTTGCTGCCAATATTGCCAGGCGCAACGATAACTGTACCGGCAGACTTGGCTGTAATTTTTATCTCTTGATCGCCAA
Source organism: Parcubacteria group bacterium GW2011_GWD2_38_11 (assembly GCA_000992325.1). Taxonomy (GTDB): domain Bacteria; phylum Patescibacteriota; class Minisyncoccia; order Moranbacterales; family GWC2-37-73; genus UBA12068. The sequence continues at coordinate 4,952 of LBTZ01000029.1, forward strand.
CAACGGTAGCTGGGAATTGCTTTTCTTGTGAGAGGAATTTGCTGTCAGCTGCCACTTTGACGGAAACCTTAATAGGCTGCTTGGGCGAATCTTGCAATGCTGCAGGAGCTTGCTTAGGAAAGCGCAAGGCTACAATAAAAATAATTATGACTGCTAAAACAGATGCGGTGAGTTTTTTCTTGTTCATATTTGCTCTTTTAAATAATTGCTGAAACTGCTTTTTGCAGAAACAAAAATAAATTAATTTAAGGTTGGTAATGTTATTAAAATTTGAATATTTTTTCTAATTCGCTTTCTCCGCTATCAAGAATGGAATTTAATTTTTTGAAAAATGCTTTGTGCTGAGCAATTTCTTTTGCAGTGAATTTTTTCTCAAAAGAAATTTGTGCTTTTTTGAATCTCTTTTCTAGATCAGCAATCATTTCTTTACCAGCTAGCGTAAGCTCAATTGTTATCTTGCGTTTGTCTTTTTTGTCACTGGCATAAGTTCTGATAATATATTTTTCTTTTTCCAAAAAACTTAAACGTTGGCTCATATTTGATTTGGTGGCACCTGTTATTTCAATTAACTCGCTTGCCGTCATCGACTCGTTAAGTTTTAGTAATTTTAAAATCTTCATGCTAATGGAAGAGAGTCCCATTGGCTGAAAAACATATTTGTTGGCAATGGCTTCAAATCTATGCGTTAGACAAATAATTGGTTCAACTGGCGAGGAGGCAGTAGCATTTTTCATGTAAAAGTTTATTAAAAGGTTAATGCCTAAATAGTTTAGCAGTAAACTATATTTTGTCAAGCATGTGATAAAGGTGTGTATTGGCAATATCGATGAATATTTTCGTTGACACCTTATTGCAACTTCGATATGATTTAAAATCATAGTTGTTTAAAAATTTGTGTAATAAAAAGCATATTTCAAATGGCAGTTTTCCAGGGGCAACTAAAGCAAAAAGGGGGAATGGTTTATGAAAAATCTGAAGATTTGGGTGAGACTAGGGCTTGGATTTGGATGTGTGGTGTTTTTGATAATTTCCATGACAGTATTTGCGTTTATTGAGCTTGGAAAAATCAAACAAAACATTGATAACATTTCAAAACGTGAAATACCAAAAATTCACGCATCAGCTGATGGAATGGATGCATTGCAAAATATCTGCAGGTCAGCTGCGTTGATTGTGGCAGTCTCGAATTCAGATTTTAGGGCTAGAGAACAAGAAGATATTAAAAAAGATCGAATCAAATTGATGGAATCTTTTGATAAGCTAGGAGAATTAGAGAGGAGCGAAAAGGGCATTGTTTTTTTGGAAGATATGAAGTTGGTAACTACGAAAATGGCTTATTTAAACAATAAAATTGTTGAGCTCGGTTTGTCTAACAAGGAGGCTGAAGCAGATAAATTGCTTGAAGGTGATTGGGAATTGGCATTTAATTCAACAAAAAAGTCCTTTGGCGCATACGCAGAACATCTCGACAGAGAGGGGGAACTCAGCTATAGAGATGCTCTTGTAAGTTATTCATCTACCAAAACTGGTCTTATTATTGCTGGCGTCATTGCTAGTTTAATAGCTATCATTTGCGCCGTGCTTATCTCTAGGGGAATAATTATTCCTCTGGGAAAAATGAAAAACATGATTAAGGATATCGCTCAAGGTGAGGGCGATCTTACTAAAAGGCTTGATGCTAGCTCAAGAGATGAATTGGGCGAAGTAAGCCAATGGTTTAATACTTTCGTTGATAAACTGCATTGTATTATTAGCCAGGTGTCGCAAGCCTCTATGGAAATTGCTTCAGCTTCTAATCAGGTGCATTCAACTGCTGAACAAATGGCAACTAGCGTAGAAGAAGTTGCGGCGCAAGCTGGAACGGTGGCCGTGGCTGGAGAAGAAATGTCAGCTACTTCCAGTGATATCGCACAAAATTGTCAGTTTGCGGCAGAAGGATCCAAGGAAGCTAGTAATGCCGCTATTGCTGGTTCCAAAGTCGTCGACGAAACTATTGTAGTTATGCGGAGTATAGCGGAGCGAGTTACAAATTCAGCCAAAGCTGTCGAAAGTTTGGGTGCACGCTCTGATCAAATTGGTGCAATTGTTGGCACCATTGAAGATATCGCTGATCAGACTAACTTGTTGGCGCTTAATGCTGCTATTGAAGCTGCCAGGGCTGGCGAGCAGGGACGTGGCTTTGCCGTGGTGGCAGATGAAGTGCGCGCTTTGGCAGAACGCACTACCCGTGCTACTCGCGAAATTGGAGAAATGATCAAAGCTATTCAGAAAGATACCAAGGCAGCTGTTATCACAATGAATGAAGGAGTTATTGAGGTTGGCAAGGGTAGTGAAAAAGCTGCAAGTTCAGGAAGAGCGCTAGAGCAGATACTTGAACAAATTAATTCGGTTACGAGTCAAATTGCTCAAGTTGCTACCGCTGCCGAAGAGCAAACTTCAACCACTGCAGAGATCAGTAACAATATGCAGCAGATCACTGACGTGGTGCACCAGACAGCAAGCGGTTCACAAGAATCAGCCGCCGCCGCTAATCAGCTTTCAACACTAGCTGAAGAGTTGCGAAAAATTGTTGGACAATTCAAATTGTAGTAGAAATATTTTTTTAAGAGTATTTTTGTTAAAGACTTTCGGGTAAAATTCCGAAAGTCTTTTTTCTTTTTTTGAAAAATACAAATTATTTGTAAACTGAAAATTTAAAATCTTGAAATATTTTTAAAAAAAGAAAATATATATAATTTAATAAATTCATATTGTTTTAAAATTAAAAATTAAAAATTAAAAATTTGGAAATAATATTAACAATAAGAAATATTTTCTAAAAATAAGCCAAAAACGAAGTTGGAGGATTGACTTTTGTTTCAAATGGGTGTATACTGGATATATCAGAATAGATAGAGTCAAAACGGGTGAAAGCCCGTTTTTGCTTTGTTTTTCTGTAAAATTAGCCTATATAAGCCATTATTGTTAAACAGTTAGCTTATATTGGGCAAAACATATGAACAATAAAAATAAAACAAAAAATAAAATAAAAAGCGCAAATAAGCCAAAGAAAAATAAGGCTGGGGTTTTGACGCTTGGAAATATTAATCCCGATCGCAGTCGGATCCTGATGCTTATTGTTAGCATTATTTTTCTGACAACTACGATGACGATGACTCAAGCAATTGAAAAAAATATTGAAAAAAATATTCAGCAACCTGTTAAAGTTAAAACAGCCACACCGCTTGATCTTGAAATTAAACAAATGGTGGCAGGATATCCTATTGAAAAAATGGTTCCATATATTTTGCAGCAAGACCCTAAGACAGCTGCCTTTCTCGTTGCAATTGCAAAAAAAGAAAGTGCTTGGGGAAAACGTCATCCAGTTTTAGCTGGTCAGGATTGTTATAATTATTGGGGATTTCGTTTAAAAGCCGAAAGAATGGGGTCTGGTGGACACACTTGTTTTGATTCTCCACAGCAAGCAGTTTCTGTTATTGCACAGCGTATTGATGAGTTAGTGGAGGAAGAAAAAGTTGATACACCCAAAGAAATGGTTATTTGGAAATGCGGTTATGGTTGTCAGGATTCTATAAAAACAGTGGCTGAAAAAAAATGGATTAGTGATGTGGATTTATATTACAGTAAGCTGGAAAGATATTTATAAAAAATTGGTAATTTAAATAGAAAAAACAAAAATAAAAACAAAAAAATTGGTGCGCCCCGTTAGAAATTTCGCAATTTATAATAGTTCAAGTATTATAATTTATTTTTCAAAATTTTTAAACAATTAAATATCAACTTCTGAAATTTCTAACGGGGTGCGCGCGACAATAACGCGGCACCTTTTTTGTATGGCTTTTATGACCAGTCGCTCGTGAGTGACGGGTCTTTTTTGTTTTCTCGAAATATGCTATGATGAAAAAACGTTGTAGAACTAACTAATAACCAATAACAAACAACTGACAACCGACAACAAACAACTGACAACAAAAAAATAAAAATGTTGTAAGTTGTAAGTTGTAAGTTGTGAGTTAATATTTATGCAGAACATTCAAGAAGTTTTCAATCACATTCGTGAGATGAAAAAAGAACAAAAGGATTTACGTGATATGTACAAAGATGCATTGGTGCAAGCTGATGAATATGAGGAAATTGTGGAAGAGATTAAAGTTTTGCGAGAAAAAAAGCAAGCTATTGAGGCTCGCATTCAATTGCAACTTGGTCGCGCATATGAAAAACTTGAAGATTTGAAGCATGAAGTGGAAACGGAAAAAGAAATGATGAATGACATTGCGCTTTCAACTTTGATGAAAGGTGAGACAGTGGTTGTGAAAGATGAATGGGATAATGAATATGAGCCAGCTTGGAAAGTAGCTTTCAAGAAAGCTAATGGGGGAAATACTGTGGGATCAGCTTCCTAGGCCTTAGCTTTTTAGAAAATGCATATACACGTAAAAAAGTCGGCCTTGTGCTGGCTTTTTACCTTTCGCATCCCGCATTCCCCTGCGCCATATGAAGTACGTAGGCAAAGCGCAAGTGATGAGCGTTAAGAAATTTCTTCGCGGAGTCATTTTCAAAAATGACGGAGGCGGTTAGAAATTTTAGCGAAGAACGCCGCGCTTGCCACAGTATCTTCATCCGGCGCGAGTTTTTCTTTCCTCCAGGTTTCTTTTTGCGGAAAAAAGAAATGTGGAAATGAGTTTTTGCTGTGTATTGTTGCATAATAAAGGTAAATACTGTTACAGTAATAATATGAGTAAAAACTTTTGGGAAAAAATAGCAGGAAAGAAAAAGCCCGCCTGCAACGCTTTGCCCGCCCGAAACGCTTCGCGTAGCAATGCGGGCAGGCCGTTTTTTGCGTTGGCACCGATGGCTGACGTGACGGATATCGCGCAAAGGCAGATGCTTGTTAAATATGGCAAACCAGATGTTCTTTATACTGAATTTGTCAGTGCTGATGGACTTGCTAGCGAAAAAGGACGAGAAGTTTTGATC
>LBTZ01000030.1 GCA_000992325.1 Parcubacteria group bacterium GW2011_GWD2_38_11
TAGACCATTATTCTTTGATAAATATACCTGGATTCATTTTGCCCGTGGCATTAAATATTTTAAAAAATTTCTAGGAAAACCGCTCCCAATTCATAATTAATAGGATTAGGACTTACGCACTTTCTCAACTATTTTCTAGCGAAGCCGAGCGAAATGAAAGTACTCTTTCAATTTCCGAGCGAGCGACGAAAAGCTCATTTCTTATTTGGCACTCTTTTGGATGAATATTCAATATCCAAAAACTCAAAGAGTTGCTGTCGCCAACTATTGGCCAAAAAAGAAATGTTTCGAAACGCGTAACTTCTAAATATTACAAAATTAACAATATGCCAGATTCTCAGCAGTTGAAAAATTCTCCGGAGGAATTTCGAATTTACAAAAAAAGAATGCTACGATACTTTTTCCAAATATTTGCAATCATTGTTTTGGTTGCGGGAATTTTTTGGGTGGGATTTGAAAGGGGTCAAAAATATGATCAATTGAAGGCTCCTATTTCAATTGAAAGCGCAACTTTTAAAAATAAAGAACAGGGTGCTGATAGTGTCATAGATTTTTCCTTATTTTGGAATGTGTGGGAATTGCTTAAAAATAAATACGTCGACACTGGAAGTTTGGATGCTCAAAAGCTATTTTACGGTGCAATCAAAGGTATGATGCAGGCCACTGGCGATCCTTATACTACTTTTCTTGATCCTATTGAAAATCAAAAATTCGGCGAAGATATTTCTGGAAATTTTGAAGGAATTGGCGCTGAATTGGGAATAAAGGGCGGAATACTTACTGTTATTGCTCCGCTTCAGGGAACGCCAGCAGAAAAAGCTGGCATTCGTAGTGGGGATAAAATAATCAAAATTGACGGAAAGGCGGCTAGCGATATGACTATCGAAGAAGCTGTTGATCACATTCGTGGTAAAAATGGAACAAATGTGGTGCTGACTGTTTATCGCGAAGGAAATGCTGATACGCAGGATATTACAGTGCAAAGAGGTATAATTAGTGTAAAAAGTGTGACGCTTGAGGTTAGGGAAAACAACATCGCCTATATAAAAATTACGCGTTTTGGCGATGATACCAGTAAGCTTTTTGCAGAAGCCATCAAAAAAGTTGTTGCTCAAAAAAATAGGGCTCTCGTGATTGATATGAGAAATAATCCAGGAGGTTATCTTGAAACTTCAATTGATGTGGCTAGTAAATTGCTGCCCAAAGATAAAGTAGTGGTTATTGAAGAGAGTGGCAACAAAAGTCAAAAGAAAATGTATACAAGGGGAGGCGATCTTGCTAGTGGGCTTGAAACCGTGGTGCTTATCAATGAAGGAAGTGCTAGCGCCTCGGAAATTTTGGCGGGAGCACTCAAGAATAATCGTAGCAATGTGACATTGATTGGAAAAAAATCATTTGGCAAGGGTAGTGTGCAGGAATTCATTGAAATGCCGCAAGGAACAGCCGCCAAGATCACCGTGGCGCGCTGGCTTACGCCTGACGGCACTCAAATCAATGAACAAGGTATCAAGCCTGATAAGGAGGTAGACTTTAGTAATGATGATTATGAGAACAATCGCGATCCTCAATTGGATGAGGCCTTGAAGTTATTGAAAGAAAAACTTGGCATAAAATAAACAAGTTAGAAACTTAAATAAAAAACATCTCAATTATAATTGGGATGTTTTTTATTATATGTAATGTGTGACCCCACCGCTTAATTTTTTATTTTCTATTTCCTTTTTGAGCACGCTTTTGGATAAATACTCAATATCCAAAAGCTCAAAAGCTACTGTCTTAGCTATTGGCCAAAAAGAAAACAGAAAAACAAAAATTTCAAAGTTATTTTCTTGGGAACACTATTTTACCAATGTAAATCCTTTGTCTTTCCATCCTGGCATAGCGGTGCGCATTACATATGGGGAAACAAGAAGCATATCATACATTTGAACAGAGGCTTGAAATTCCTGAAGCTCATTTGCGCCAACCACAACAATTTTCTTTTCTGAAATTTCATTGCGTCTCTTTTCGAGTTCGTCTATGGAGATGTTTTTTGCTCCAGTTATATGTCCCGCAGCATAATCTTCGCTAGAGCGGACATCAATAATATAAACAGGAACTTTTTGGGTCAGAGCCGCATTCAACTCTTCCGGATCGAGGTAAGAAACTTTTGATTGATCCACGAAAGATTTTGGATCTCCATAAGTCACAGTGGCTCCAATAAATTGTTTCCAAGATGTCATACCACCGGCTAGCATGATGTTGTTTTTGTAATTTTCTTGCTCAAGTTTTTCAATGGCAGTGGCAATGTCTTTGTCGGCATTATCTGCGCCAATAATAACAACAAGGCTGTGCGCATTAATTTTTGAATCTATAGGAAATTCGTCGAGAGGAATATTTATGGCATCCATAATGTGTTCAGCAATGTAGGCTTCAAAAGGACGAATATCAAGCAATGTGATGTCATCTTTGTTTGTTGATATTAAAATCTTTTTGTTTAGTTCGCTTGCGCTAATTGTTTTGTATGCCGCGGTTGTTTGTTTGCTTGCTGGATCACTGGATTGCAATTTAGACTTGTTTGAAGTTGAAAATGAATTATCGCGAAGGAGCGTAAAAACAATAACAAATAAAATTAAAACAAATCCCACCGCAAGGGCGGCGTTTTCATTTGTATTTTTTACTCCAAAGACAGATTCTTTTTTGTGTAACATTTTTTTTGTTTTTTTGTTTAAAAGCTATTGCAAAATGCCGCCAATAAAATTTGGATAGCCGTTAACAAATTCTTTTACAGTAACAGTTTTTTTGCCTTCCTTTTGAATTTCTTTGATTATGATGACACCATCCTCGGTTTGAACTCCAATGTCACTTCCCAGTTCAAAAACTTCGCCAGTTTGGTGTTTTTCAAGAGGATTTATTTTTTGCAGACCAATAGAGATCAGTTTTAGCCTGATGATTTCTGAGGAATTTTTCCAAAAAGTGAAAATCCCCGGCCAAGGAGTTAGGCCGCGATATTTGTTGTATATGGTTTCAGCGCTGTCTGTCCAAAATATTCTGCCATCTTCGCGTTCAATCAACTGGCAAAGTGTTGCTTGACTATGATCCTGTGGTTTGGTTTCAATTTTTCTCTCAATCCAAAGAGGAATGGTTTTTAGTAGTAGTGCTGCACCTATGAGGGATAATTTTTCCATCAAAATTGCGGTGGTGTCATTTTGCTCTATGGCTACTTTTTCTTGAGTCAAAATATCTCCAGTATCAACTCCTTCATCCATAAGCATTATGGTTACACCAGTTTCTGTTTCGCCTGAAAGCAAAGCGTTTTGAATAGGGGATGGTCCGCGATATTTTGGCAAGATTGAAACGTGAACATTGATGCATCCAAAACCTGGAATTTCAAGTGCTTCCTTGGGAATTATTTTTCCATATGCCGCTACGATGATAAGGTCTGCTTTTAATTTTCTCAATTCTTCAATTGCATCAGTCTTAAATCTGACAGGTTGAAAAACTGGGATGTTGCTCTGCTCAGCTAGTTGTTTTACTAGCGGCTTTTCAAGTTCTTGTTTTCGCCCAACCTTGGTGTCTGGTTTTGTGAAAACTCCCACAACATTGTATTCATCGCTTATCAGGGCTTGAAGAATCTTTTCTGACAAATCGGAAGTCCCCATAAAAACAACTCGCAATTTAATTTTTTTTGAATTCATTTTATTTTTTGTAAAAATATTTTCATATTGTCATTCCCGTGAAAACGGGAATCCAGGACCGAGTCTGATTGAAGAGCTAAACTGGATCCCGCATCCCTCCAGAGGCGGGCAGGCAAGTGTGGGATGACAAACGCGCAGGTTTTTTATCAAGGTCAATTTTAATTTTTGGTTGGCGCGTCTTTTTCACCCTGTCAATTATGAGTATACCATCGAGATGATCAAGCTCGTGTTGGATTGCTCTGGCCAACAAGTCTCTGCCCTTGAGTTTGCTAGCTTTGCCGTTTTCGTCGATGTATCTGACTTGCACTTCCTTACTCCGAGAAATTGGAAAAAATTTTCCCGGAAAACTAAGACAACCTTCTTCTGAAATAACCTTAATTTTTGATTTGGCGGTGATTTGCGGATTGATCAGCACATATTGAACACCTTCCGTTTCAATCACACACACGCGCAAATTCGAGCCTACCTGCGTGGCTGCCAAGCCCACACCGTTGTTGGCATACATCGTTTCAATCATATTCAAAACAAGCTCCCGCACATCTTTAGCAAGAGGATCTTTGATTTTCACCGTTTTTACCCGCAAAAGGGGATTGGGATTTTTGAGAATATTCAACTTCATATGTAGGATACTGATAAAAACGGATAAATAACTGAAAAGCACGGATTATGGAGTATTAGTTATTTGTAAAAATCCGTAATTAATCCGTATCTATTAGTTTCTCTCAGTCTAGCGGACTTTTGATGGTTTGTAAATTGTTATTGGCAACTTTTGTATAGATCTGCGTTGTCTCCAATTTGGCATGCCCCAACATCTCTTGAATATATCGAATACTGGTGCCAGCTTCCAAGAGGTGAGTGGCAAAAGAATGTCGCAAACTATGACAAGTGGCTGGTCTTTTTATTCCCGATAGACAAAGAGCATCGGAAAAAACTTTTTGCACCGTCCTCTCGGTCAACTTGCCACCCCTATCACTTTCAAAAACATGGTCATTTGCACCCTTGTTTTTCAGATATTTTTTCAAAATAGGGCACATTTTTTCCGAGAGAATAGTTGTTCTATCTTTGGCGCCTTTAGCTTGGCGAACACGTAGTAATCTGCTTTCAAAATCCAAGTCTTTAACTTTGCAATTAATAACTTCAGAAACGCGCAGTCCCGATGAATACATAAATCCCAACATTAATTTGTGCTTTACATTTTGAATTGTTCCAAAAATTTGATGAATTTCTTCTTTGGTAAGGGTTTCTGGTAGTTTTTGCGGTTGCTTGGCTCGGGGAATGTTGGCAAAAAATCTGCGATTAAGGATTTTTTCAAAATATAATTTGAAAGCACTGTGTGCAATATTCAAGGATGAAGCAGACAAACCTTTATCTGCCAAATCTTCCAAATATTTTCGAATATCATCAGTATTGATTGTTTTCGGATTTTTGCTTGATACTTTCAATAAATCCGTGATATAATGTAAATAAGATTTGATAGTCTTCGAACTGAATTTTCGAAGTTTCATTTCTTGCTTAAATTTCAAAATTGGATCTTGACTTGGATAATAACTTTCATTCATAACCAGTTATGATTTAAAGTTTACACTAAAATTATACCTAATTTTAGCCAAAATATCAACGAGTTCGTATATAAGGAGTTGGACGAAATGCCGTAAGGAATAAAAGGGTCGGCACATCGTCCAACACTGTGTATCTGGTTTCATGAAAAGGAATTCAACAAATAATCTTTACAATTCAGAATGCCATTTTTTGGGATTTTTTGGGAAAAGAAAAACCGCCGATCAGGAATCCTGAAAGGCGGCTACACACGACTGGAAAGTTTTATTATTTTTTTACACGAAAAACTTCCTCATCTTCATTAAACGATTCAACATATTTGTTATCGCAACCGTTTTGTATGATTCGCTTGCCATCACGTTCATTCACGGTCTTAACATCAACAGTGTCAAATAAATCCTCGGCGTTTTTCAGGTCTCTTCTGTAAATAAAACTTTCTCCGACTTTTAATCCCTTGATAGTGAGCATGGCTGTCTCCTTATTTGGATAGTGTGCGATACTAAGAAAGTATCAAGTCAATATAGTAGGAAGATTGGTTTGTGTCAACCACTTTTCCCAAAAAATCCCAAAAAATGGCTCATATTAAGGAAATTATTTGTTGAATTCCTTTACACTGCACCCAAATTTTTGCTTCTTTTATCTATTTGGAATAATATTAAGGAAGCGAAGCAAAAACTTCAGATACACAGATACGTTATCGGAAATAATTAAAAGTTTTTTGTCCACTGCGCGGATTATTTGGGACTATTTTTTATTTTCGAAATTCAAATTCAAAAAATTCATTAACAGTAAAGAAGAATTTAATTGTGCTATAATGTTGATATAATTTTAATTTTAAAAAAATGAGCGAAACAAAAAGATTCTTTGTCATCCTTTTGGCTGTAATAGTTATTGTTCCGTTATTATTTTTTATAGTTACATACCCTTTCTCTGCCTATCTTAAAGTTACACTTGATGGAAGTCAACTTGGGATTGCTAATGTGGGTTCTGATTATTACAAGGATTTTTTCTTTGTTTATAAAAATACGTGCAATAGTGGATATGGATGTATATTGTTTACGGATGTTAAGCTAGTTAAGGGAGCTAACTCGAAAACATTTAGTTGCTTTAGTGGAACTAGCTCATACTGCAAGGATGATAAGCACATATTTTATGAGGGCGAAATATTTAGTGGTGTTGATATGAAAACCTTTGTAGTTTTGGCTCCAGATATCGCGAAAGATAAAAATAATGTTTATCAGGGTAGTGATATTTATAAAATTGCGGATGCGGCATCTTTTCAGGAAAATGGTTATTGTCATTTTAAAGATGTTAATAATTCATATGCCTGCAAACAAAGCGTTGATAGCGTATTTGATCAATTAGAAATTGTTCCAACTATTTCCACAATAAATCCTTATGTTAATAATATAAATAGGGAAGGCATAAGCAATACTACTAGTGTTAGTTTGAGTGATAACTTCATTTCTATCAATGGTTCTGGCGAGTATAGTTTTTCAGGCGCTAGTAGGGTTGAAAATAGTAACGTTATTCAGCGTATTGATTATGATATATTTAATCAATCAAATGGGGTAATGGTTACAGGGTTGTATATCTATAATCAAAACGTAAAATCAACGACCAATGAACTGTATGATAATTTTATTTCAGAAAAAAAGTATGATTATCCCGGAGAGATTGGTATAAGATTGAAAAATACAACGTATGAAAAAATAAAATTAGGAGAATACGAGTATGTTAAAAGAACAGATTCTCAAGGAGTGGATTATATAATGCATTTTGACAAATATGAGATTGGGGCACATATCGATCCTTCTAAACAGGTGAATATTAAAGATTTTGAAAAAATGTTATCAACTTTAAAGTTGAAACTTATTTAATATTCTGGTTGATTGATTCTGTGATGCAGTAAAAAAGTTTTAAAAATGAATATGCGAAAACCACGAGTAACTATGATTATTTAGAATTTGTACAAATTAAAATAGTAATTCAAAAATTCAATAAGGAGTTCGAAAATAAAAAATAGTCCCAAATAATCCATCCGCCTACGGCGGAAGACAAAAAACTTTTAATTACATCCGATAACAAAGAATATCTGGCTCAAAAATTTCTCACTTTTGTATTTTTTACATCAAGGAAGGAGAAATTTTCTCGACCCAAATTCATTTCCGCTACACTACAATGAACTTCAGATATCCTTAACGTTATGTGAAATTTACTTTTTCTTTTTTGCCTAACGGCAACGCTTTTCTGAAATAGATAAATTGAATTTCTTTTATTTTTAAGAGGGGTATAATGTGTTTTTCTGCTCTTTGGGGAGCAGAAAAAATTTAATTAATTTTTAAAGCCAATGACTGAAAATATAAATATCGTGAACGAGCAAGGCGAGAGAATAGGTTCTGTTGAAAAATTAGAAGCTCATGTTAAGGGTGTGCTTCATGAGGCATTTTCAATTTTTGTATTTAATAGTAATAAGGAATTATTGTTGCAACGCCGAAATGTTGAAAAATATCATTCTGGGGGACTTTGGACAAATACATGCTGCAGTCATCCTCGCATTGGCGAGGATATGGACAAGGCTATTCATCGCAGATTGTTTGAGGAGATGGGTTTTGATTGCGAATTAAAAGAGGAGTTCTCTTTTTTATATAAGGCAGAAAAATTGGCAAACGATTTAATTGAACATGAATTTGACCATGTATTTATAGGCCAAGTGGAAAAAGTAAACATATCTCCCGATAAAGATGAGGTTTGCGAATACAAATGGATTAAAATATCAGAATTAAAAAAAGATATTGATGCGAATCCACTAAAATACACCAAGTGGTTCAAAATAATCATGGGTAGTCAAGAATTTAATAATATTGTAAACTAATATTATTATGACGGGGTAGCTCATCGGCTAGAGCACGTCCATTACATGGACGAGGTAGGAGGTTCAATTCCTTCCCCTGTTACATGTCAACAAGTAATTGGTACAACGAAATAGAAACTTCAATTGCAAACCTTACAACAAAAGGTTTACTTAAAGCATTCGATAAATTCGAAGGTGCTGACAAGGAAGTCATTTCAAATTTGTTTGTAAAGAAAATTGAAAAAAACAAGAATTTTAGACCTCTTGTTTTTTTTGTTGGCTATTGCATAGCCAAAGGCGGAAAATTGCTGAAAATTGATAGCTTATCAAACGAAGAAAAAGATTTAATAGGCGACATCACGGCTGCCATAGAGGTGGAAAATATTGCCACATATTATATTAATCATTACATAGATCAAAAAGGTGACATAAAAGACAAGCAAGATGAAAAAAACAGAGTTCTTGCGGGTGTTATGTGTCGCAATATTCAGCAATCTATTATAGAAAATCTATCATTAGAGCTGGAATTAAAGTCTGAAATCATCCGACTCTTGAAAGAGATCGATCAGGATATCGCAAAAGCACAAATTTTTGAAGTGAACACTGGAATTTTTAGTAAAATTGACGAGTTTTCTGATGAGTCAAAATTTTTGGAGATATATTTTGAGCGTTGCCGAAAAATTAGCGGACAATTTTATGGTCGTTCAGCCGAAATTGGCTATGTCGTTGGTGCTAGAAGTATAAAAGAAACGGAGGACAAAAGAAAAATCGAGCAACTCTATACCGAGATGATTACCTTACTTCAATATTCTAATGATATTGGAGATTATGCTCCACCAACAATGCATTCTGGTACCGTTGAAAAGAATTTTTATAAGGACTACGGAAGTGATTTTAAAAACCAAAGACTTACATATCCAAATTATTTATTATTAAAACGCGCAAAGAGTGAAACTGATAAGAAATTTATCGAGGTAGTTTTGAAGAAAGGATTTACAGATAAAAATATAGTAAAATTTATTAAGCTCATGAATAAATACAATGTTCTGTCTGATTGTTTTACTCTGCTTAATCATAATTTCAACAAAGAAAAAAAGAGATTATGGCTACCCGAATCAGAATTGAGAACATTAATATCAAGTTCAATAATTATAGTGCGGTCAAATAAGCTTCTTACTTCGGTGAAGCAACTGATAACGCATTCAACAAGGAGTCTTGGTTCAGAGGCATTCACCCCTGGCCCCTCTGCCTCTGAACCAAGACAGAAATTTAATTTATCTATTTCAGAAAAGCTATTCCGCTGGGGCGGAATAAAAAAGAAAAAGTAAACATCACATAACAACGAGTATGAGGTTGCGGTTTTTTCGAAAACCTCCACCCAAATTCGTCTCCGCTACGCTACGCCGAACTTCTCATACTCGTAACGTTATTCGAAATGCTTGGAAATTCTTTAACCTATTTTAAATTTTTTGGCGGAATGCAGGACTCGAAATACAATAAATAACAAATTATAATAAAAAATGCTTATGAGTGAAGCAAAAAGATTTTTAAGTATACTACTAATTGTTGTTATGG
>LBTZ01000031.1 GCA_000992325.1 Parcubacteria group bacterium GW2011_GWD2_38_11
CCAGCAGATTTCTGCTGGTAGAGGTAGTCCGCAAATGTTGGCAGCGCAAGAGTTGTCAGCGCAGATTTTTGTTCCAGTAACCCAGGAAATATTATTCCAACAGGTTGTTGTGTTGCAGGTGATGGCAGCACAACCATTGTCACAGATTTTGGTGCCAGGAATCCAGGTTAGGTTGTTCCAGCATACATCAGTGGTGCAGGTGTTGGCTGCACAAGAGTTGTCAGCGCAAATTTTGGTTCCAGGAACCCAAGCTAAATTATTCCAGCAAGTTTGCCCAGTGCAGGTGTTGGCAGCGCAGAGGTTGTCAGTGATGCAGGTCGTGCCGGAAAGAGTGCCGCCTGAAGGGCAGGAATATGAGGCAGTTGCAGTGTAAGTGCAAGTTGTTTTGTCAGCAGAGAGAGTATCACCAGATTTGCAAGTGTAAGTTCCACCAAATATTCCAGGACTTGCAGCTAAAAAACCACCCAGATTTGATGGTATGGTAACCCCTGAAATAGAAGCTGGTGAGGCAAACGCATATGCCGGATTAGTACAAAGAGAAGGAGAAGTTTTTACGAGTGCATTTTCATCGAAACACCCTACACGTGGTATCTGTCTAATATCCTCAAAATAAGGAATGGCACCAGAAAAAGTTGAGTCTGCGGCATACCCAACTAAACTTCCTCCGCAAAAAGGAGGGATTTCATCATTATAACCACCAAAACCAGCAAGTGTGGCACATCCATGATTTAAAGATGTAATTTTATACACAGGTTTGTTATAATTAACTCCTGCCGTAAATATCGGCGCATAGCTGCACATTGACCCACTAATTATTCCCCCACTCGGACAAGAATAATTCACAGTCGCGGCATAATTAGCCCTTGCATCAACTGACAGCAAAAAAACCAGCCCGCTCAAAAAAATAGCAACACCAAATACAAGCAGAAATGTTTTTTTATTTTTTCCGCCAGCGGCGGATCCGCCGCTGGCGGACATTTTTTCATTTTTCATCCTTGTTTTATAAAGAAGTTTAATTAATTTTATTATACCACAGAAAGAGAGTTACACGCATAATCCATTAAAACAAAAAGACAGGAATTTTCCCTGTCTTTTTAATCACATAAACCTTATTTCTTAATCAAAATCTCAACTGCATTATTTTTTTCATCCACTTTGATACTCACCATTGATTCTGATTTCAAGATACTTAGATTGCTCAATTGTTCATCCCCTTCGGTGCGAACTGGGGTGGTTGAATTGATGTTTATTGCACTACCCTTACCATCAGCAAGTTCTATGTATACTTGAGTTGCATTGATTGAGCGAAGTTTTCCCGTAACAATGTTTTCTTTTTTTTCTTCAATTTGAGCTTGGGTGGTTGGTTGTTGGTTGGTGTTTTGTGGCAAAGCTGTTGTTTGAAGAGTTGGGGCAACCATTTTGTTTTTTTGGAAAAGGTATATTCCTAACAGTATTGTGGCTAGTGCGATGAGTATTACCAGAATGATTGCTTTTGTTTTTTGTGTCATTGTTTTTTTGCCTAGTTAAATTGTGATGCTTCACGTTACTTAACTAGAATTAATTTTAAATTTAATTAAATCTATATTTATTGTTTTTATGGGGATACCTCCCTCCAACCATTGATTGTGAGGGGCGCTGGGCATGCAGCACATTGAGTGGTAGATGAGACGCAAGAAGAACCACATTCGGAAAGGGGCCTAATATTTCCTAGTGAACCAGTGCAATCATCTTTGGCGGTACAAATAGCTGTTGTAATATCCTGCTTGCCACAATCAGCAGCAAGGGAACAATCTACAGCATCGGGCAAGCTAATGCAGGTTTGTTGACTATATGTTTGAGGTTTTATGCCCGTGACCCATTGTATCCCATTAAAACAATTTGCATTGGAACAAATATCGGCAGCGCAAAGATTGTCTACTATGCAATTCTTTATGCCAGGAACCCAGCCGTCAGAAGCTATATCAAAACACAGCTGACCCATACAAGTTTCGACGGAACAATCATCATCAACAACAACTACACAATTTTTTGTTCCGGTGACCCAGTTGATGCCATTATGACAAACGGTTGTGCTGCAAGTGTTGGCTGCACAATTGTTGGGCACACAATTTTTCGTTCCAGTGACCCATTTAGTATTGTTGAAACACTGGGTATTATTGCAAGTGCTGGCTGCACAATTATTGTCAGCAGGTTGTTTTTGCGCACCACAAGATACAGGCACGCCATCTTGCCCTATACAGGACCATTCCCAATTACCAACCTCTGCAAGTGAACATGCTGCATAGGAATAATAACTAAGATCCTCCCAATCTAAACAAGGATCATTATATATAATTGATCCAGAGAGGGAGCTACTATTATCACAAAGACCAAGTGTTGGCGCAGATGTGAATATCCCACCATCACTTGATCCACAACCTGCTGTGGTTAATTTTTGGGCGCTGCAGGAAGCGGTTGAGCCCCCACCTGTTCCAATACAAGACCAAGTCCAAGGACCAGAACCAGAGAGACCCGAAAATGAACCCTTAAGACAAAATTTAGAAAGTGTAAAGAATTCAGAAACAACTGGGGCAGAAGAAAAACCATCCCCATTTGCTGAACCACAAATACCATTTACCCATGGCTGAAATTGTTCCACGTAAGAGAAGCAATCCAGGTTATTTCCATTTATAACTTCGTAATTAATATTTCCCGGAGCAGCTGATCCACAACCCCATTCCCATGCATAAGTTCGATATTTCCCAACCTTGGGTGTGCTTGGATATCCAACATCGCAAAGATTGGCAGTTGGTGGTGAACCAGGCCAGATATATCCACCATTTGGAAGAGTGGGGTCAATAGGATGTGTCACGGAAGCTTTCCCACATTCTCCAGCACTAACATAGTCCCACTTTACAACAAACAATAAAAGGAGGACGAGAAAAAATACGAGGTATTTTTTATTTTTCATTTATTTTAAATTAATTTTAAGCATATTTATTATACCACAAAATAAACAAATTTATAAATCAATTTACAAAGTTATGCACAGTTTTTGCAAAAAATCCCAGCCGCTACTGGCTAGGATTTTTGAAGTATTGAAATTTTTTACTTTATAACCTTACAAACTTTTCGACTTGATGAATTTATTTTACTATTTTTCCATCTTCCGTCTAATAAAAGCCGGGATTTCAAGTTCATCATCATCCTCTTGAGTTTTTGTTTCAGCAATAGGACTGATTGAGCGTGGTTGTATTTTATCTTCAATAATCATTTTCGGTTCAAGGATTTTTTTAACGGGAAACGTGATTGATTCTTTGAGTTCCTCGCTTTCCATTTTTTCTTCTTTTTCAGCAATCGTTTCATGAGATGCCACACCAGCCCTTACTCGATTAAGAAGCGGATTTTCAACGACGCGATCAGCATCAAAACCTGTGGCCACCACTGTAACGTGAATTTCACCTTTTTTAACTTGATCATCCACCACCGCTCCAAAGATAACTTTAGCATTAGGATCAACACTTTCCGTGATGATGTTGGCAGCTTCATTAATTTCAAGCATTCCAAGGTCACTTGAGCCTGAGATATTGAAAAGCACGCCTTTGGCACCATCAATTGAAAGTTCGAGCAACGGACTGTTGATTGCAGCTCGAGCGGCCTCTGCAGCTCTATTTTCGCCGCTAGCGATGCCAATACCCATCAGAGCCGATCCAGAGTCTTGCATAATTGCGCGAACGTCAGCGAAGTCCACATTAACAATTCCGGGCTTAGTAATAAGATCTGAAATTCCTTGCACGCCTTGTCTCAGAACATCATCCACGATTCTAAAGGCGTTAATAAGGGTTGTTTTTCTATCAATAATCGAAAGTAATTTATCATTAGGAATAGTAATAAGCGTATCAACTCGGTCCCTGAGATTTTGCAAACCTTCTTCTCCAAGATTCCTTCTTTGAGCTCCCTCAAAAGAAAAAGGTTTAGTCACAACAGCAACTGTCAGTGCACCCAATTCTTTGGCTGTTTCAGCCACAACCGGAGCAGCCCCTGTTCCCGTTCCTCCACCCATACCAGCACAAACAAAAACCATATCAGCGCCCTTAAGCACATCTTGAATTTCATCACGATTCTCTTCAGCTGCTTGTCTTCCAATTTCAGGATTCATTCCTGCGCCAAGACCTTTGGTAAGATTTTTTCCAATATGTACCTTTTCTGAAGCCTTTGAGTGATGAAGGGCTTGCGCATCAGTATTGATTGCAACAAATTCAACCCCTTTAATTTTAGAGTCGATCATCCGACTGATTGCATTGTTTCCAGAGCCACCAACACCAACAACCTTAATTCGAGCAAATGTTTCAATATCCGGTTTGATTTCTGCCATATTTTTACAATAGTTAGCGTCGTAAGATCGCCAAGCAATTAATATAAATTAGATTTTCCTGAAATTGCACCCTTTTATTTTTGCTTTTTATTGTTTCTTTGAACTGCTAAAATTCTGCTTATATTGGCATATTTCCTAGTTCTTTAATCTATCACAGCTCTAGCGACTATGTCAAACCCCGTAAAATTTTAAGTTTTTAATCCCAATAATTGCTCACTATTTATCCATCAAAACCAACGTATTTTAAAATATATATCCGTAAAAATTTCCAACAGGGTCAAGCCTAATAGAATATTAGGGTAGAAATTTTTTAAACCATTCCCGAGCTTTCTCAACGCCTTCCCCAGTTCCCCTTTTAAATATATCAACTGTTTTAGAATTCAAGAAGCTTTCACTGGAAGACATTGTGTCTTGTTGTTCTGACCACAAAACAAGACCAGCAACAGTGGCAAAGGAAGGATCATTCACTTTATTGAGCACACCACCTAATCCTAAAGGGAAACCTATCTGCACAGGTAGGCCCAAAATTTCCTTTGCCAGATCCGCGGTGTGTGTCATCTTTGCACCACCACCCACCAACACGGCACCAGAAGGAAGAAGTCCCGCCTTGCCAATCAATTTTAATTCTTTTTGTACAAGTAAAAATATTTCTTCAAATCTTGCTTCAATAATTTCCGCAATATGATAGCGCGAAACAACACCTTCTTCTTGCGAATCAATCTGTGCAAGATCTATGCCTTCTTTCTTATTAGTGTCGCGACAAAGTGCACTTCCATATTCAAGTTTAATTTTTTCCGCCACTTCAATTGAAGTTCGCAGACCAATAGCAATATCATTTGTGATATGCCCAGCACCCACGGGAATTATTGCAGTGTGCACAAGATCACCCTCTTCATAAACTGCCAGTGAGGTTGTACCTCCTCCTATATTAATAAGAACAACCCCTAATTCCTTTTGTTTTTTACTAAGAACGGATTTAGCTGCAGCCAGGGGTTCCAGCACAAGATCATCAATTTCAATATTGGCTTGATAAGCACACTTACTGATATTCTTTATATGAGTAGAACTACTTTCAATCACCAATGCATCTACCTCCAATCGCACACCTTTCATACCAATAGGATCCTTGATATTATCTTGATCATCCAGTCTATATTTTCTGGCCAACACGTGCACGATTTCCCTGTTCATTGGCAATGATATTATTTGCGCCTCTGAAATAACCCGATTAATATCATCTTCAAGCACCTCCCCATCAGCTTTTCCAATAGCGATTACACCCTTAGAACTTTGAAATCCAATATCTGATCCTCCAATATTAAAAATTGCCTTCTTCACTTGAACACCAGCCATATGTTCTGCCTTTTCAACAGATTCATTAACGGTTTTTATCACATCTTCAACATCAATCACAACCCCTCGCCTAATACCAAAGGAAGGAATCACACTAACACCAATAACACGAGGATTTTCCTCGCCCCTAGAGCGTTCAGCAATAATTGTACGCACATTTGTCGAACCAATATCTATCCCGACAACTATAGAATTATTATCCCTAGCCATAATATTAAAAATCTCTAATTACTAATCTCTAATTACTAATAAAATCCCAATATCAAATGCCTAAATTTCAAATTCAAGCACTTGGAAATTAATTAGAAATTTCTTTTTTCAACACCCTGCCTTCAATTTATTATATATGAATTGCCAAATTCTTGCAAAATGATTCTTTCCATGTCCTAGTAGAGTGAAATCGTCACAATTAATTCTTTAAAATAAGGGTAGAAAATGATTATTCCAACAATAACCGAAACAACCGCTGAAATCAAAACTACTGCCGCCATAAGATCTTTAATCAATCGTGCATATGGATGTATTCTTGGTTTCAAGATATCCACCACTCTTTCAAGCACAGTATTTGTAAGCTCAGAAATCAAAACCCACATAATCATTAAAAGTAAAATAACAGCCTCCCAATTTTTCACCTTAAAAACAAAGACGAGACCCAGCACCAAAAATGCGAACAGAAGTTCAATACGGAAATTTTTCTCATGGACTATGGCATATTTGATTCCATCCAATGCATGTCTCAAACTTTTTTTAAATCTTCTCAGTTCTTCGTTCATATAAATAGCTTCTTAAGTATTAGCTTCTTAGCTAATTAACTTAATTAATTTATAATAATTATTTTTTATTTTTGCTAGTTACTAAATTTTCCGCAACCTGCTTTTGAAATGCAAACATTTTCTTGCTATGTTCAAAACCAAGTAAATGCAAAATCCCGTGCGCTGTAATATACGTAATTGCGAATTCCATCGATTCCCCATCTTCATCAGCATTGCGCTCAATGTAAGTTGGACACAAAATCAGCTCTCCAATAAATATAAACTGCCCATCAATTATTTGTTTTTTTTCGCAAAGAGCTTTTGTCGATTCATATTCACAAAAGGAAAGGACATCAGTGGCCGAATCTTTTTTTCGATATTGACTGTTCAATTTTTGAATTTCATCTTCGCCAACCAGAGCAATACTAAGTTCCAAAGTTTCATTTTCAAGACAGTTCAAACCAGCCAGCGCAAGTGAACGTTGAAAAATACCCATAAATTTTTTCTTAGAAAATTTATAAGTTGTTTTATTATTTACTTCAAGAATAAATTTCATTTAAAGCAATAGTGAGAAAATTGGAGCAAGGATACCTTTTATTTTTTCACTTAAAACAAATCTCATTGGTGCTGGGTCAAAAGTTGCAATTGTTTTTCCGTGACAAAAATAAAAAGTATCCGAGCGACAATCATCAAGCACTTTTTTCAAGTAATTGTTTTGCAATTTCGCGCACAACATTTCCATCAGCCTCTCCTTTCATTTTTCCCATAGCTTGTCCCATAACTTTTCCCAAATCACCAACACCTGTTGCGCCCGTTTGAGCAATCACTTCATTAACCAAAGCTGCAATTGCTTCATTGGAAAGTTGCGCTGGCAAATATGGAACAAGAATATCAAGTTCCAACTTTTCTTTTTCAGCCAAGTCTGGTCGGCCGCCCTCTTCAAATTGACGGATACTGTCTTGTCTTTGCTTAACCGCGCGTGAGATAACCTCCAAAACTTCCGCGTCATCAAGTCCAGTTTCTCGTTTTTTCTTTTCTATTTCAGTGTTTTTAATAGCACTATCAACAAGACGCAAAGTGTCACGACGCAGCGTGTCTCCACTTCGCATTGCATCTTTAAGATCTGTTGTAATTTTTTCTTTAAGTGACATAATACGAATACACGAATTTATGCGAATGATACTAATACGCAAAAGACGCGAATAGACAAAGTTAATAAAACAAGTTTACGAATGATGGATAACACTAATACGCGAATTTATGCGAATTCCGCGAATATGCAAATGACGCGAATATTCGCAACATTAGTGTATTCGTGTATTAGCATCAATTAACATAATTCATATCACTGAACATCATTCGTATCACGTTCTACATTTTTCGTTTGATGTTTTTCAAAGCTTCATCGTCAAATTTTCCAAGCTTTTTCAGCTTATCAATTTCTTTACGAATTTTAACTTTATATAATGCTTCGTCGCGTTTTTCTGTTTTACTTTTCTCATCGTTCTTAAATCTGGTTCGACGAGCACGAACAAGCACACCACTTTGCTGAATTTTACGAGAAAATCTTCGCATTAAGCTTTCTGTTGTTTCTTTATCCTTTTTTTGTACTCCAATCATAGAAAAACCTCCTCTCTATAGTTTATGATTACTTATCTATAAAAGAGCATTAGCTCTTTTGTTGTTGTCGCTCGCTCGGAAATAAAAGCACTCTCTTACTTCACTCGCTCCGCTAAACAATAACATATCATATTGTACTGAAAAACTCAAATAAGTCAACCATACAGCTTTGGCTGAAGTTATAAAGTTTATAAAGTTACAAGTTTATAAAGTAAATACGAAACCTTATAACCTTACGAACTTTAAAAACTTTACGAACCCTTTTCTATTTCCAATCAACCTCCAGTGGCCTTATCTCCTCATGCAACGCCGCTCCACCAATTAAGTGCAAATGAATATGGTCAACTTCCTGGCCACCATGCTTACCAGTGCGAAAAAGCAATTTATAGCCATTCTCTGCAATATCAAGATCTTTGGCAATATTCCTGGCTGCAATTATCATATCCCCTAATAACTTTGCATCTTCAACATTAACGTCATTTATAGAAACAATATGTTTTTTGGGAATAATCAAGATATGCACAGGCGCAAGAGGATGAATATCTTTGAATGCAATAATTTCCTTGTTTTCAAAGACAATTTTTGCATCAATCTTTTTTTCGATAATCTTACAGAAGATACAATCCATAAAAATTAGTTGCAAGTTTTTAAAGTCGATTGATTCGCTTCGCGACATTTTCTAACTTTATAAACTTTATGAACCTTACGAACCTTATAACTTTTTTGCTTATTCTCCTTCGTGTGACACAACCACATTATTTTTCAAAATCTTTCTCACTGCAACAATAAGCCTTTCGTGATTCACTGTTTCTTGTGTGCCACTAACCATATCTTTGACAATCACAGTTTCATCCAACGCTTCTTTTTGACCAATAATCAAAGTGATTTCAACTCCAAGCCTATCAGCCACCCGAAGTTGTGATTTGAGAGAACCGCGTCCAAAACTTTCTGCAGTCAAAATTCCATTCTTTTGCAATTCAGCAAAAACATTCAAACTTTTTTTCTTAGCCAAATCTCCAAGTTGCGCCAAAAATACTCGTGGCTTAGGTTCAATATACATTTTCGCATGCACTCGCTTCATTTCCTGCACTAAGCGATCCATTCCAAGTCCAAATCCGATGGCCGGAGTGTGTTCTCCACCCAATTCCTCAATCAGA
>LBTZ01000032.1 GCA_000992325.1 Parcubacteria group bacterium GW2011_GWD2_38_11
TCATCCAAAATTCATAATCCAAATATAGCAAAAACAGTTCTGATTAATCAGAACTGTTTTTTGTTGTTTTTGCTAGTCTTTATTCTTGTTGTCATCAATCATTTTGCGCACTTCATCCAAATTAATCTGTGGACGCTGGCGCTGCGGTTTGAATTTTTTGGGAGCAATGTGCTGCATTTGTGAAAGTGACATTGGACGGTCCTTCGAAATATAAGCTTTGTGCTCAAACTTTTTTTCAGTTACTGGCTGTGCCTGAGGTTTGGTCGTCATAGTTTCGCGCGCAGGCTTTGTTGCTTGTATTGCGTCCTGCTTGACCGACGCGACAAGTTCCGAATTTTCTTCCTGCTGTCTTTGCATTTTTCTTTCTTGATTAAGTTTTTCTTTGGCAGTCATTCGTTGATATTCCTTGAGACAATCTTTGCAAAAAGTTGGCCTTTTTCCATCTGGCTGAAACGGAATTTGAATATTATCTCCACACATATCGCAAATAGCATCGAATTTTGGCCGTTCATCAATTGGTTTTACGTAATAATCTGGATTTTCCTCTTGAATAGGCGCTATAGGCTGAATTTGATTATATTCACCAAGATCATCCTCATTTACAGGGGCTTTTTCAGATACAACCTGCTGTTGGATCACTTTTTGAGGTTCCGGGGCGCTAGGAGGCATTGGCGCGCTTACAGGAGCTTTTGGCTGAGAATATTGCTGAGCTGCGACAGGTTGTTGAATTTGAGTAACTTGGCTGTGTACAGTTGTTGCAGTTGAATTTTGCTCTATTTTAGGGGCAAAATTTTGATGAGCGATTGGTTGAGATTGAGGCTGCGGAGCCCTATATTGAACATTGTTTGGATTTTGAATGATTTGTCCTGTGGGGGCTTTGTTAACTGTAGTAAAGCCAGCCGCTGGCATTACACCAGCCCAACGAGAAATTTTATCTTCAACCTCCTCTTTGCTAGAAGCATAACGCTCACGTGAAGCGGCAATAATCTTTTCTTCGTTATCAGCAGTATCGCCAATATATATAGGCGGCAAAACTTGCGCGGAAAAAGCATCCCCAGCAATTCCATCAATCATTAATTTCAAATAAATATTATATTTTGGCAAATTCACAATATCATTTTGCACAAATACCGGCATAAATTCTTTTTCCAAGAATTCAGCATCCATTGCGCCCACACGAAAAGAAATAATTGTGCCAGCATTTCCAAAAATAGCATCGCGAACTTTCTCATCAATCTGAGTTATATATTGATTTGCCAAAATTAAATTGAGNNNNGCGATATTTTCGAGCTTCGGACAAAATATTAGCAAAACATTCCGTCGCAAAGTTTTGAAACTCATCTACGTATAAATAAAAATCATTACGATCTTCTTCGGCAATATCAACCCGACCCATAGCAGCGAGTTGAATTTTTGTGATCATCATAGCTCCCAGCAGCGCACCATTATCCTCACCAATTCGTCCCTTCGAAAGATTAATAATTAAAATTTTACGCGTATCCATAATCTGACGAATATCAAAAGAAGATTGGGTTTGACCAACAATATTTCTAATCAAAGAACTGGACAAAAATTGTCCAACCTTGTTTTGAATCGGAGATACAACTTCTTGCAGAACTTTATCACTCCATTTTGGAAATTCATCCACCCAAAATTGCCTGATCACAGGATCAGTAACCTTCTCCACAACTCTTTCGCGATATTTCTTGTCCACCAAAATTCTTGTTACTCCAAGCAAGGTGCTACCAGGATATTCCAAAAGTGCCAAAATCGCATTACGCAAAATATATTCCAATCGCGGTCCCCAAGAATCAGCCCAGATTTTTTTGAACACACCAATCAAACCTGAAGCAACCAAGTGTCGATAATCTGGATCAACTGATTCCATCACATTGAAAGCAAGTGGATAATTTTGATCAGATGGATTGAGATAAATAACATCATTGATACGATTTGCCGGAATGGCTTTCAACAATTTTTCAGCGGTGTCACCGTGAGGATCAATATAGCAAATTCCATGACCATTACGGATGTCTTGCACCACCAAATTTTCCAGTAGGTTGGTCTTTCCCATACCGGTTTTTCCGATTATATACATATGACGAGTTCGGTCATCCGTCTTTATTCCGAAAACTCGTTCTTGATTTCTGAAAGTTGTTTTTGCAAAAAATGCAATTTCATTATTATTAGCCATAGGTGTAACTAGCGTTGTAGTTATTTATTACTAGGATTTAGGAATTAGAAGTTAGGATTTAGGAAGTTATAATACCCACAACCTAATTCCCATAACCTAATTCCTAACCTTATTCTATTGGAAGATTTGATGGGGCGCCACCGCGCTTAGCCTCAACTCGAGAAAGTGAAGGTGCTATAACATTCATATCTGGAAGGTGAAAAATTGTTGCCAACTCTTCAGTACTCATCGCCATATTAACACCATCGCCGCTTCTGTTTCGATATCGACGCAAAATTTTTCTCTGACGATAACGCAAACGATTTCTTTGATTAATCCAGTTTGCAAAAGTTTTTGAAGTATTGTCCGGCTTAAAACCGTTCATATTATCATCATTAAATTGTTTCAAACTTCCCCAGAAGCCAGAAACTCCATGCGACTTGTCGAAATTTTCCCTACGACCAAGATAAATGTATCGCCCCTTAACTGTGAATTGCCATTTTCCAAGATTTTCTTCAACTGCTTTCAAGACATCGCGTTCCAAAGGAGAAAGGCGGGTGTCAAGTGGTTGTTCATCTTTTTTCTTTTCAGAAGGAAATTTGACCTCACTATGCGTTGCCGTAAACAAGTTACTAAAAACATCCACAATATCCTGCCACAATCTTTCAAGTGTTGATTCTTTCTTTTTTTCTTTGCCTTTTAATTTTTCCGTAAGCTCTTTTCCTACTGTTGAACCCCAAGATGGTGATTTCGGAGCAATGATCCATTGAAGCCACATTTGTTGTCCAGGTCCAAGCTTACCCATAACTTCAAAAAGGCCAGCCAAAGGATCAATCATAGTGCCAGTAATATCCTCTTCAAATGCCTTGTAAGTTCTTATTGGAAAAGCCGGATGTTTACTTGTAGGAGCAATATCAGCTCCCCACAAATCCCATTTTCCATTAGGAATAATTTTCGGAACATCGTCAACATAATCAGGAACTTCAACAATTTCCACGTCGGGATATTGAGCATACAAAGCTGCTTCAACAAGATTACGATATTTTTTCATTGAACGGATATATAAATGTACCGCACCTTGATCACTGACCACTTCCAGACTCATATAATCCGTAAACATACCACTAATGTATTCCTCAGCAATGTCAAATCCTTTCTCAACCCCAGCAAAAGTTGTAAAAAGCGCCTCCATTGGTTTGGGACTTTTTTCAATATTTTTTGGTGGGATAAGCTCCAAAAGCACCCAATCGGCTGAAGCCCAGAATTCATCCTGAATATGCCTAAGCCAATAAATCTCAAATACATAAAAGAAAAGCGGCGGCAAAACAATGAACCATACAAAGCTCATAGCTTGCGACGCCGTTTTTAAATCGGTAACTATTTCAATTATTGCAGCAGAAATAATGTCCATTGTATTTTATTTTATATTGATGCTTTTTTGTTCGTAGATTCGCGTATGTTTCGTAGTTTCGTATCGGTCTATTATTTTTTGATTGAATATGTTCCGCTTTTTGATTTAGCAAAATAGTTATTCAAGTTTATCACAATAGTGGATTTTTTCACATGCCTTATCTCCAAAACCTTGGCAAGAATTTCTTCTCTATTCAGTGAGCCATCTTTCTTTTTCAGAATTTCCTCAATCACATCTTTTACGGTACCACTTTTGTATCCCCATTCAACCAATGCATAAATTCCTCTTCCAACCAAAACAAAATTCTTATCTTTAATTAATTCATTATGCACAGTCTGAGCATGAGTTTTTTTTCTATTCAAATGGTATTGATCGATCTTTTTGGCAATATCTCGAAAATGAAGTGGGCGAGATGCCTCCTTGAGTACCAAATATGCTTTTTCTCGCGTACCTTTAGGTGAAATTTCTTTCCATTTTGCAATTCCCCATTTTGAAAATGTGTTCTGCTTAATCTCCTGCGAAACTTCCAAATAATGCACAAATATTTCCTTGGTCAAATCAAGTGTTGGCAATTGAGCCTTCATTAATGCAAACAACTCTTCAACTGAAAGAGGTTTTTTTTGCGCTTTTAAGATTGCAACTGCAGCATTTTTAACCACTCTCCATTTTTCGATATCAAAATCAGGCAAAGAATATGCAAAAGCCAACTCTCCTTTGATTTCATTGTTTGCTATATCGTCAAAACATTCCAAGAAAAAAGAAACTGCAGACTCTTCACTTGTTTGCCCTTTTCCAAGTGCAAACAAAAGCTCCTTCTCCCCCATTATACCACCATTAGCGACAAGCGCCAACATAACTCTTTCCTGTATTTGCAAAAATAAAGTGTCGGTCTTTTTTTCTTTAACCTTTTTTAAAACTTCGCGAATAACTTGCCTGACCCTTTCGCGAGTTATGCTATATTTTTTTCCAATTTCCTCCAAAGTCATTGAATGGGAGTTGAAAACACCCCAGCGACTGAAGATTATTTCCTGAGAACGCTCAGAAAAATCAGCCACAATCTCTCGGAGTGCGTCTGAAAAAAATCCCGTTTTTATTTCTAATAGCTCTTTATCAATGTTTGCTTTTTCCATATACATTTATGACTAAATTTGAATATATTAGGTTTCAAATTATATTAACACATATTAAAATTTTGTCAACCCCGTTAGAAAAATGCACAGAAAAATTACTCGCACTTGTACTATCTTTCTCAATAAAGACTTTTTATTGTATATATTATACTTGTCATTTTTCTAACGGGGTCAACCCCTTCCGAAATTACAAAAAGAGCCCTTACGGACTCAATTCTGCTCTGAAATATTTTTATAATATCTACTTGATTTACCTCCGCATTTTTACATCCAAATCCTTTTCCAGCTTATTTGTAATGGCAAACATCACATCATCAATTTCTTTTCCAGTCAATGTCCGCTCTTGCGCTCCCAGGATTATATGGAAAGCAAAACTTGAAGTGTCGTCTGCAAAATCAATTGCATCAAAAAGATCCACGTCTTGCACGAGGTCTTTGCCAGCTGATTGAATAACCATCAAAATTTCGTCAATGCGCACATTTTTCTGCGCAAGCAAAGAAATGTCCCTGGTTACAACCGGATGTTTTCGAATTGGTGTGAATTCTCGCTCATCATCAGAAATTTGTGAAAGTTTATCCATATCAAATTCAAACATCACCACTCTAGTATTAATATCAAAATCTTCCAAGACCAATGGACTTATTTCGCCAACATATCCAAAAGATTTTTCAGAGCCTTGAATTTTTATTTCGCCAGCGCGACTTTGATGCCACAAAGCAAGCGGTGTTTCAATTGGAACTCCCCCGAACGTGTCGTAATAATGATCAACAATCCCAAGTTGTGCCAAAAAATTATTCACTGCGGCCTTGGCCTCGAAAAATCCAGATTCGTGTCGCTTGTCCATTTTTTCCTCCTTGGCACTTTTTTTCTTTAGCACCATTGCACCTACCAACATACTTTTTTCTTCAGGCAAAACTTCCCCATTGGGCCAATACACTTTTCCTATTTCAAAAATATTAAACTCATTAAAATTCTTCAGATTTTCTTTAACATTTTTAAGTAAATTTGGAATCAAACTGACGCGAAGCTGTGATTGCTCCGGACTCATTGGCATCTCCAATTCCAAATGCTTCACCTCGCCAAGCTCCGCAAACTCAGCATCTTTGGCAGAATAAAAAGAATAATTATACACCTCAGAAAAACCTTGCCCAATCAAAATATTTTTCAAAGCGCGCTCAAAAATTCTGCTTTCATTTTGTCTGGCAGCTGTTACAGCAACAGATGGTGGGACATTTTCAATTTTATCATATCCATAAATTCGTCCGATTTCTTCAATCAAATCTTCTTGGCTTTTAAGATCAATTCGAAAAGTTGGAATTTCAGCCAAAATCACATCCTTCTTGATTTTTACTTTCACACCCAAAGACGTCAGAATTTTTTCACTAATTTTTAGAGGAACAGCAACACCCAACAATTTATCAACATAAGCGAGGCTAAGCTCGACTGTCCATGGTTTTATTTTTTCTTGATATTCATCAACCATACCCTCAAAAGTTGCATTGGCAGTATGCTCCAAAATTTCAATTACACGTACCATAGCTTTTTCAGCCAAATTCGGATCAAGCTCTTTTTCAAAGCGTGAAGATGCATCAGTAAAAAGTCCGAGGCGTGAGCGTGTTTTTCGAATTGAAAGGGGTTTGAAATTTGCAGCCTCCAAGATAATATTTTTTGTTTCATTTGAAATTCCAGAATTTTTTCCACCCATAATTCCAGCCAAAGCTAAAACTCCATTTTTACCAGCAATAACAATATCATCATTGGTCAATTTAATTTTACTATCATCAAGCAAAACAAGTTCTTCATCTTTTTTTGCGGTTCTAACAATAATTTCATTGCCAATCACATCACCGTCGAAGGAATGAAATGGTTGCCCCAATTCCAACATAACATAGTTAGTAGCATCAACTACATTATTAATTGCATTTAGACCACAAGCCTCCAAGCGCGCTTTCATCCAGTCTGGAGAAGCTTTCACTTGAACGCCACTAAGAACTGCGCCGATATATCTTTTGCAAAGAGAATTATTTTCAATTTTAACTTTCAAATTCTTAGCTTTTTTGTTTTCCAAAACCAAGCCGTCATAATCATAATCCATTTCTCCACCCCCGCCTGCATCGCTATGCGAAGCATTGCGGGCAGGTTCGAGCGCAACAATTTCCCGAGCCATCGCCACATGAGAAACCGCATCGTGTGCTCTGTCAGGCAAAACTTTGATATCCAAAACTTCATCACTATTATTAATAACACTTGCAAATGTCGCTCCAATTTCTGTTTTTTTGTCTAACTGCAAAATTCCACTATGATCAGTTCCTAACCCTAATTCATCAAGAGCGCAAAGCATTCCAAAAGATTTTTCCCCTCTGATTTCAGCTTCCTTAATTTCAAAACCAACAGGCATTTTGGTACCAACAGTTGCCACTGGAATGTGATCGCCAACAGCAATGTTTTTTGCACCGCAAACAATATCCAAAATTTCATCATTGCCAATGCTTACTTTCGTCAATTGTAATTTGTCGGCATTAGGATGTTTTGAAATTTCCAAAATCTCACCAACAACAATGCCTTCAAATGCTGATCCGACTTTTTCAACAGATTCAACCTCAAAAGAATGTAGTGTTATAAGCTTGGCAATTTCAGTGGCTGTTTTTTTTGTATCAGAAAGCTCCTTGAGCCAGTTATAAGAATATTTCATAATAAATAATTCAAAATTTAAAAATCAAAAATCAAAAATCAAAATTTTCGAGTGGCTTTGCCACGTTTTTTAAAAAATAATAATGAGAGAAGCGAATACCAAAATTTTCCATTTTGAGATTTGCATTTTACATTTCCTAAAATTGTTTAACAAATCTCAAATCTCCAGAGTGGAATAGTCTAACGTCATCAATCTTATATTTCATCATCGCCAATCTCTCCAAGCCAAATCCCCAAGCAAAACCTTGATATTTATTTCTTGGATATCCCACAGCTTCAAAAACATTTTGATTCACAATTCCAGCACCACCAAGTTCGAGCCATCCAGCCCATTTGCAAGAAGAGCAGCCTTTACCACCACATACCAAGCAATTAATATCAAATTCAAAACTTGGCTCGGTAAATGGGAAGTAACTTGGACGAAGTCTAATCTCAACATCAGCTTTGAAGAATTTTGAGAAAAATTGCTCAGCCACAAATTTCAAATTCCCCACTGTAATGTCTTCGCCAACCATCAAGGCTTCAAACTGATGGAAGGTGTGATCATGAGTGGTGTCAGTTGATTCGCGACGAAAAACTCGCCCTGGCGCAATGATACGAAATGGCGGTGTATGCTTTTCCATAAAGCGAATCTGCACATCCGAAGTCTGCGTACGCATAACTATTTTTTCTTGTTGTTTGTTGTCAGCTGTCAGTTGTTCGTTATTTTTTATCCAGAAAGTATCTTGCATATCGCGAGCTGGATGATCCTTGGGAATATTGAGCGCATCGAAATTATAAAATTCAGTTTCCACCTCAGGTCCATCTGCAATTTCAAATCCCATCGAAGTGAAAATGTCTTCGATTTCATATTGAATTCTGCTCAGTGGATGAAGATGACCTCGCTGCAATTTTTTTGCTGGCATCGTCACGTCAATTTTTTCCGCCGCAAAATCAAAACTTTTCTCCTTAAGTTCTTTTTCTTTTTCAACAAACGCAGTTTCAATTTCAGTTTTGATCAAATTGGCCAATTGCCCGATTGTTTTTCTTTCATCCTCAGACATATCTTTAAGACTCTTGAGAATTCCAGTAAATTCACTTTTGCGACCAAGATATTTAACACGCAGTTCACCAACCACACCTAGCGATTCCACTGCTGCAATTTCAGCCAATGCCTCTTTTTTAATCTGAGCTATTTTTTGTTCGAGCATATTATTTAGGAAAAATTATTTTTACGAATCCCATTTTACCAACTTTCATAACTTTGCCATCAAATTCTTTTGTAATTAACATTTGCGAGTCTAGCAGTTTTTCGTCATCAACTGCCTGTCCGGCCAGGGACACACCACCTTGCTCAATTTTACGACGAGCATCTCCCATACTAGATGCATTTTTTGATTTCACAAGCACCTCTACTAATTTCATTTCCCCTTCAACAACAAATTCGGCAATGTCAGTTGGAATTTCTTTTTTGGAAAATGTATTAATAAAATATTCTCTTGCGCTACGTGCCAATTCTTCTCCGTGATAAATTTTCACAATTTCTCCAGCCAATCTGAGCTTGGCATCACGAGGATTTAATTTTTCCTCTTTCATCTCACTTTCAATTTGAACAATCTCTTCCATTGGAATGCGCGTGCAATGCACAAAATATTTTCCAATAAGCTCATCTCCCATACTCATCACTTTTCCAAACATTGAATTAGCATCCTCAGTCAAATTGATGGTGTTACCCCAGGAAGAACTCATTTTTCTTCCATCAGTACCCTCAATCAAGTTGGTCATCAAAACATCCTGAGGTTTCTGCTTGTAGTGCTTTTGCATTTCGCGTCCAGACAAAAGATTAAAACGTTGATCAGTTCCACCAAGTTCCAAATCAGCTTTCAGCACAACGCTGTCATAACCCTGCATCAATGGATACAAAAGTTCACGCAGTGAGATTCGTGTTCCTTTTTCCAATCTTTTTCTGATATTGTCGCGCGCGATAAATTCAGCCAGAGAAAAGATGTCCGCTTGCTCAGAAATTTCATTGTATGTGAGTTTTCCAAGCCAATCAGAGTTTTTGACAACTTCAACCTTGCTCATATCCAAAATTTTTCCAGCTTGCTCAAAGTATGTTTCCATATTTTTCTCAACCACTTCTCTCTCTAGCATTGGACGTTCACTTTCTTTGTCAGAAGTGTCTCCAATCACACCAGTAAAATCACCAATCAAAAAAACAATCTGGTGGCCAAGTTGCTGCAAATCTCTCAATTTCAAAAGCGGCACGGCTCGTCCCAAATGAATATTTGGACTAGTCGGATCAGTGCCAAATTTGATGCGCAATTTCTCCCCACTAAGAAGTCTCTTTCTAAGATTTTCACAATCAATAACCTCACTAACTCCACGTGCCAAAATCTCATCAATAACCTTTTCCTGTTGTTTTTCCATAATATTCTTAATTTTCATTACTAAATATAGACTAATAATACCAATTTTCAAGACTTTTTGCAACAGCTAGTCTTGGCTATACAAAAGGTCAATCCGGTATGGTATTGACCCCGTTAGAGATTTCACATTTATTGTTTAATTTAAATAATATACTTTATCTCTCAAAATATACATATTATTTGAGCTTACTTTCGAAATCTCTAACGGGGCGTCTTCTATCCAATAGCTTGGAAACACTTAACTAAGGAATTTGGGGTTTTAAAGTCTATGCCCATGTGCAGTCTTTCAGTATTGTAAAATTCA
>LBTZ01000033.1 GCA_000992325.1 Parcubacteria group bacterium GW2011_GWD2_38_11
ACAACAAACAACTTAGCTTCTCAACAAAATGCAAGACGGCGATTTGTTGAAAGTTGTAGGTTGTATGTTGTAAGTAAATTTTATGCCTAAGATGAAAACAAAGAAGTCAGTGATAAAGAAAGTTAAAATCACCAAAAATGGAAAAGTGATTCGCCGAGCAACTGGCCAAAACCATTATAATTCCAAGGAAACAGGCGCCGAAGGACGCGCAAAGAAAAAAGATAAGAGAATGTTTCGAGCTGATGAAAAGAATATTGTTGCAGCTCTTCCATATTCAATTGGTAAATAAATCGAATGAGTGGCATCCCAGCACCAAATTCCAAAGACTACCGGTACTAGTGTAAAGGATTTATGTACGGAAACCCTGCCCGCAACGCCTTGAGCGTAGCGATGGCAGGCGGGGCCTACGACTCAGATTTTATATAATATAAGAATTTAATAGAGAATTGGTGCGGGACGCTCATTTTTGTAGCTGCTCGTTACCTCACAGACAAAAATGGCGCGAGTAAAACGCGGTGTAGCCGCATCAAAACGTAGAAAAAATGTATTAGAAATGGCCAAAGGGTTCAGATGGCGCCGTAGCAAGAATTATGTTGCTGCTAAAGAAGCTATTATCAAGGCTGGAAAATATGCCCATCGTGATCGTCGCACCAAAAAACGAACAAACCGAGCTCTTTGGATTTTGCGACTCAATAATGCGGTTCGCTTGTTTGACATCACATACAGCAAATTTATTGCTCTCTTGAAATCAAAGAACATTGAAGCTGATCGCAAAGTGCTTTCACAAATGGCTGCCGAAAATCCAGCAATCTTTGCAAAGTTTATGGAAAAAGTGAAATAACAAAAACTGATTCACACAAATTAAATACAGATTCTCACGGATTGCACACAAAAACCTCCTTTTACAAAGGAGGTTTTATTTTTTTCTTCATTATCTGTTATCCGTGAAAATCAGTGAGCTCTATCTGTGCTTGTCAGTATTAACTACTTCATATATTTTTTTCGAAATTCTTTCGTCAGTCTCCCAAAGGCGTGAAAAGGAAGCCAGAGCCACAAAAACTTTTTGACAGTTTTTTCTATAAAATCATTCAAAGTAAAGCGGATTAAGCCTATTGCCACAATAACAATAACGATAAAGATGATGCTTAGTATAGAAATAATTACTGCATTCATATGCGATTATGTATTATCAATTATTAATTTCCAGCTATTAATTATACCAGATTCATATTGATGCATTGCGTCATATCATAAACCACATCTTTCTTTTCCACCACAATCCGCCAACCATTTTTCTGAGCAATTGCTTTGAGATTATCATTTGGATTAAAGGCTATGGGGTTGGCCACGAGCCCCAGAAAACTTGCGTCTGATTCAGTATCCCCCATTCCATATGAGTCATCTAATGTTAAATTGTTTTCATACACATATTGTTTAACAAGATTTCCCTTATTTTTTACTGGTTCATATTGTGACTGTCCAGTATAAATCCCTTTTTCATTAAGATCATACACACTTCCAAACACAGCGTCAAATTTAAGATGCAACTTGTCATATTCCTTAACAACCTCAACCGGTGATCCGGAGATCGCAATCAGATGATAATTCTCGCTGCGCAATTTTTTAATGATACTTTCAGCAAAAATATAGGTTCTATCCTGATGAAATGACACCACCATTTTACTTGCCCGCTCAACATCGGAAAGTTTACATCCACGAATATATTTTTCATAAAGTTCCACTAATCCAATGCGATATTGTTCATAAGTGCCTTTATGCTCAAGCCAATTGGTATATAGTGTCACAATTTGATCACGCACTTTGCGAGGAAAAATGTTCATCCAAGATAATTCATTGATCAATTCAAACTGAAGATTTTTTCTAAAAATCGTTCCGTCAATATCAAATATGGCAATTTTTTGTTTTTTATTCATAATTTTTCGTAAAAAGCAGAAAGAATAAATTTTTAAAAAATTCTGATTGATTGAGTAAGCCCTTGTTTTCTCTAAAATTTTTCCGTGATTGTGTTGATTGGGGAAAAATTTTAGTTAGAAAACAAGGAGCGTCGAGGGGATTTTTTAAAAATTTCATTCTTTCTGCTTTATTTTCTTATATTCCTATTTCATTTTTTCAAACTCAATGTGAAATGAGAACCGACACCCTCTATGCTTTCTACTTTCAAATCGCCCCCCATTTTTTGTGCAATTTCTCTTGCAATCCAAAGGCCAAGCCCCGTTCCGGCAATCCCAGCGGTGTGCTGCGTCTTAACCCGATAAAATTTAGAAAATAATTTTTTCATATCTTCTGCTGAAATGCCTAGTCCCGTATCTGCAATTGTCAAAAACGCATAATTATCATCTTCCTCAATTTTAATTTCCACTGATCCGCTTGGAGTATATTTTATCGCATTACTGAGCAAATTCACAATAATCTGTTTTAATCTTTCCGGATCAGCTGAAACCTTTGAAACATTCGCAACATTTCGCTTAATTTCCAAACCTTTCTCACTAGCCAGCACACTCATTTCGTCAGCAATTTCCAAAACAATTTTTGCCAGATCAGTTTCCACCAAAGCGATTGGCAATCTGTTTTGTTCAATGCGCGAAACATCCAAAAGATCTTCCACTAATGTCTTAAGTCTACTCACCGAAATATTAATGTTTGTTAAATACTTTTTTTGTTGAACCTTGCTATCTAATAATCCACCATCTTTTTCCAAAGTGTCAGCAAGAAGTTCTGCATACCCGCGAATTGAAGTGAGAGGACTTTTCAATTCATGACTAGCCATCGAAATAAAATCGTCCTTCATTTGATCTATCTCTTCCAATTTTTTAGCCCGAAGTTCAAAAGCAAAAAGCCTTATATGATTTAAGACCAATAAAAGAACGACTAACATCGCCCCAATAGAAAGAACATATACTTGTAAAATTATTTTACCTACAAGCCTGTCATTTTCAGCCAGTGATAATTTCAAACGCAGAACTCCTTCTGCTGTTCCATCTTTTGAATGAACAGCTTTCACCACATTCCAATAACGACTTTCCCCTGAAGAACTTACATAGGCAAACGCATCCTCAATCGATAAAGAAAATTTTATTGCATTTTGTGTAATTTTTTCTGCCTCAGGCTTATCCACCTCATCTATGAAAACATTTTTTGCAGAAATAATAGGCTCATAAAAATTATTAATTGCAGTTGGCAAATAAACAGCGATTTCAGCTATTTCTGGATCATTTTCCTGAATATCAATTATTTTCTGTTCAAGTAGCGCGCTATCTTCGGATAAGTTTGCAAAATGCTCCTCGGCTGCAACTCCAATAATATCTTCAGCAAGCACCGCCTTTGCTCTTAAAATTTTGTCTGAATTTTCCTGAAAACGCGCCAAAATGAAATATGAATTCAAAAAAAGCGCACCGATCACGACAAAAATAAGCAACAATGAAGAAATTATTGTTGGATTATTTTTAACAAAAACTATCCCACGCCTAATTAATTCCTTCATTAAAATTTTTGTTGTGAGTTAAAAAACCAATTGCTGCCAGAGCTATTGCCAGACATATCGACATTACTATTATTGCCATCAACACAAATTGCTTTGCAGAATTATCTACCGGCGATTTGTTATCATTAAGTTCTGAAAGTGGAATCATATTTGCTGCTTGAGCAGTTTTAACAAAAGCAATCGGTTCACTTTTAGAAATAATCTCGCCAGCCTCATCTGCCACTGTCACATATACCTCATGTTGTCCGTCTGCAAGCTCTTTGTCCAATTCATAATTCCAAATTCCATTTGCGTCAGCCTTAAGACTGATCACAATGGGATCATTGCTGAATATATACAGCACCACAATTGCATTTGGCTGGGACTTCCCGGACAATTCAAGCTGTTTAGCTCCATTATTTTTTTCAACTAATGCCACTTTTTCAACTTTTAGTGAATCACTTATTATACCTGAAAGTTTAGGATTGCTGTTTTGTGCGAGATTTTTTGCTGCAACAACAACAGACGCTTTTATTATTTGACTTCTCTCAACCACTGCAGTTTCCTGTAAAGAATTGTCCATATAATTTTGTTGCCGATCAAGCTGGATAGGATTTTCATTGTGCTCAACTTCTGCGCTTATCATTGCTTCAGTTGTCTGTTGCCTTTGCTGCTCGTTATTTTCTTCAGAATCTCCCACGGCAGAAACTGTTTCAGTGGTTTCAACAACAGTGCTTGGTGCCAAGGTTGCTACCGAATCAGTTGCCACAGGTGTTTCCGCAATAACTCCACTCGTAGTTGTCGCAGTATTTGCAGGATACACAGCACCTGTTGCAGGATTTATTGTGCTTGTTGCTGAAATATCTGTGGTGCTTGTACCTATAGTTGAAGTTGGGGTTGTGCCTGGCTCGCTAGCAGGGGCTACAACTGGAACATATTTAGAAACACTACAATAAGCGCTTGCTCCTCCGTTTATTCCAAAACATTTCCAAACCCAACCAACATTGTTTTCTATTATTCCAGACGGGCTACCCTTGGAACATAGATCTGCTGTTGGTTTAGTGGTGGCTTTTGTGCCACTTATACCCGAACAAACCCCATTCACAGGAGCATTAACTGTGGTAGTCAGACTATCAGAAGCGCTTACTTGTTGTCGCACAAAAACTGCTACCGCGATTACACAAACAACAAACATCAAAATCAGAAATGATTTATGCAATGAATAATTAATATTCATAATATTTTTTATTTTTACTTTTTTACTCTCTCTATTGTAACATTTTAATTTTAACTTTCACAATCAATCATAATGGCAACCGTAGGTTTGTTTTATTTTTGCACAAAGGTTTTGGCTACTTCCCAGAGAGTTGGATTATTCTGAACGGTTTTCATATAATACCACCACTCCACACCCCAAACATAAATTTCATTCATCCCTGTTTTTTTGGCAAATTCCACATTGTCCACCAAAATCTCAGCATTCATTGAAGCAAGTTGGACTTCAACAGGAGCATCAATTGTCCAACCAGCCACCCACGGTTCTCCCTGAAGCTCAATAACAATAGCATTATCTTGATCAGCAAATGTCTCAATCAAAAGTTGTTTTACTTTGAAAAAATTCGGTCCGATCGGATAACGCCAGTGACCCATTTCCTTGCTATATACTTCGCGATACATAGTGGTACCAAAAACATCCGCCCTTTTGGCAGCATTTACCCATAAACTCAACTCCCCACTATCAGTGACCACGATTGGACGGCTGGGATCAAGAGCTCTTACCTTAACAAGTTCGCTATCCAAAAGTTCAGTATCAACTTTGGAGCAAATTCCGAAATTCAAAAACGGTTCGTTTTCCACCTGCCAGCGAACAACCTCTGGATGATTGTCCTTATACCTATTAACAACAACTTCTTCAAACGCTAACAATTTTTCTTTTAATCTATCTGCAGGAAGATTACTCGGGTCTTCCCCTACCCATTTTGGCACGTAACATTCTGGCCAACGCGGAACTTTTTGGCCGATAACCAAAATTATTTCTGCTCCAGTATTTCGCGCTTGTTCCAACTGCCAATCAATATGCGAAAAATCATACTCGCCTTCTTTACCCTCAACCCTGTCCCAATATATAGGCAATCTAATATGCTTAATTTTAAGATCATTTAACATTGCTACATATGCTTGTTTCCAATCAAGCCCAATTTGCTCAGCATAAATATATGAAAATGTCACACCAATTTTTGCATTATCAGTGCTTGCCTTAACCGGCAAATTCACATATATAAAAGCCAACACCAACACACTCACAACTATAGCCAGTGTCCAGGAAATAATTTTTCCCAGCCCAATCGCTGCCAAATTTACTTTCTCCCAATTGGTTTTATTTTTTTTCATTTTTATAATATTAGTATTTATGCTTTTGATTTAGTAATTGTGAGACTGTTTTATTTTTGGCCAACAGTTGGCGACAGCGACTCTTGAGCTTTTGGATATTGAGTATTTATCCAAAAGCGTGCCAAAAAATAAAAAGTCGAACAATTGCAATTACTTTTCCCTGCCCGCAACGCTTCGCATATCGATGCGGACGGGCATAGCGATGCAGGCGGGCGTGACAAAATAAAAAGATACTTGAACGACACATCACATTAAAACAAAAAATTAAAGAAGGCAGCACCTTATTTTGAAATTAAAAACATTCCTATAGCAATAATTAATATAGCAGCAACTTTTTGAGCCCAATCCCAGAACAATAATTTTTCTTCAAAAACTTTTGGATGTTTTTTAGCAGCTATTGCCACAAGAATAAGCACAAAAACATATTGCAAAGACACCATTGAATTTACAAGCGTGACACTTCCCAATTGAAAAGCCTTATTAAGTAAAATTGAACTTGTTCCACCCAGAATCTTATTTACAATAAATATTCCTCCAGTACCAATATGCTCCTTTGATTGTTAGTTCCACCTATCAGAACGATAAAATTGTCCGGTTTTCAACTGGAGAGCAATCGGAAGCTGTGGTGTGTTTGGTCAAGGCGAATGCTGTAGACCAAAGTTGTCCGGACATGCCTCTTTATGCGCCGGGTGAATATACAATCACGGCTGAGGTCAATCGTTTGGATGGATCCATTGCTACCAGCATGGTGGAATTCAAGTGGGATCCTTTCACCGTGCTGGATAAAACTATGTTTGCCTGGAGTTTGACTTCCAGTCCGGTGGGAGGATATCTGGTAGTTTACGGCCTATTACTGATGGTTTCATCGCTGATAACTGGGTTAATTACCAAGGATTGGATCAAAGTCGCCATAGCCAATGTGGTTCTAACAGCAGTCTTGATAGTGATTTTGTTTTTCTTACCTTCCGCCGGGCCGGCTGTAGCCGCCAACTGTTGGCTGGTTCCTTTCCTTGTACTACTGGGAATGATGACGTTTGGATTGATTCGATTGCGACGTCCTCTTCTTCGCGCTATTCGACCAGATGGAACGGAAATACGATACGAGTCAAGACCAAGTGGCCGATCAGACGAACCTTTGGTGGTGAATCTTCGGGAGATCCATCAAGGCTTGGACGTGAAAGGTACGATATTTGAAAAAAGAGGAGGTAACCTATGAACCTCGATTTGCTCACGAGACCCCTAATCGAAGTGACGGCAGATGAAACCGATCTATTCAGAAGAGTCTTGGGGACCGTAGTGGTGGTACCACAAAACCAAGATCACCGCTGGCTTACCGGAACACTAAAGGCAATTCGGCAAGAGATTAAAGTTGTTCAACGGTATGCCAGTTCGGGGAGACATTTCAAAGTTGAGGGTGTTCAAGAATCCAGCTCTCAGAAACTGGT
This sequence comes from Parcubacteria group bacterium GW2011_GWD2_38_11, assembly GCA_000992325.1. Classification (GTDB taxonomy): domain Bacteria; phylum Patescibacteriota; class Minisyncoccia; order Moranbacterales; family GWC2-37-73; genus UBA12068. Next base: position 7,318 of record LBTZ01000033.1, read on the forward strand.
CGAACTGAGGCGAGCGGAGAAGCATTTTGAGATGGCTCTGGCCGGTTATCCTCAGGTAATTGATCCATCTTTCGTTTCCTGGAGACGGCCGGACGGTTTACCCTCCTTTATTGTTCTGTCATTGGATTCTCAAGACTTCTCACTTTCAGTGACGCCCGATGAAAGCGGAGATACTTTTTCAACAAGACCATACTTACATCCCCAACTAGCGGTCCAATATTTGCCCGTGGCCGATTATCTTTTGGACATTGCCCGGAAGAGTCGCCAGGCGATTAGCATTTCGGCACACTTTTCTGGCAATATCCCACTCTCCACGAACCTGAAAGTTAAGAGAGCAGAGAAGTCCCGCCTTTTCAAGCCCGGTGGTCTAGTACTGGTATCTGAGGCACCGGAAGTATGGGAAGTTCGAAAAACAGCGATCATCCAGCCTGTGCCGGCGGACCCGCTCATAATTGGGTGCGTAGTTGTGGGTAAGGGAATCCCCGATCAATTCTATTTGATCGACAAGTTCAACCTGACAACTCTCGAGGAAGCCGCACTCAGATCACACGCTCTCGACCCTTTTTATCCAGGTTAGTTATTTATACCCCGCTTCGGCGGGGTTTTCTGTGGCCAAGACGAATCCTATAGTTGCAAATCAGGCATGGGTGTGGTATATTTTGGCATAAGTTGTTAGTTCGTGCCGAGTACTTGAAAATTCGAAGGAGGCGTGATGTTGTCTTTAATATGCTTTTTTGTCGGACTAGCGATTCTTGGAGGTACTGAGTACTGGTTTGCAGGTTTGTTGTTGATTATTTGTGCGTTTCGGATGTCAGGTCTGGGGACGCGTATTTTGGACCTGGAAGAAGAGCTCGCCAAGTTAACCCAAAAGCAAGATGACAGATAAAACGGAGGTAATATGATCGGCGAAGGGAAGATACTAAACAGTTTTGGTTTAGTTTTTTTGATTATGGCTTTCTGCTCCTCGATCGGGCTGGTGGCTGGACTTTCGTTTATGGCCTACAGTATCTACTTTGACCTACTGATCGTGGTTCTGTTTGGATTCGATAACAAGTAGATGGAGTGGCTCCGAGCAATCGGGGCCTTTTTTGTGGCTTTTTGATGGTGAAAGTGAAATACTGAGTAATGCTGGCGAGAATTGAAAGTGTCGCTTGTGTGGGTTTGGAAAGTTTTTTGGTGGA
>LBTZ01000034.1 GCA_000992325.1 Parcubacteria group bacterium GW2011_GWD2_38_11
AAATACTTTTCATTATCAGCTTTCCTGATTTATATATTGTTCACCGCTCTCTGTTCACTGTTTACTGTTTACTATGCTCCTTGAAATAATTCAATCTTATCTCCCTGTTTCAATGTTACCGTTGCTTTTTTGAATCCTGCCTTTGTCCCCATATGCCGACCATATGCTTTCTTTTTAGACTTGATGTTCACAACACTAACTTTTTCAACTTTTACACTATACATTCCTTCAATTGCCAATTTTACTTGTTTTTTCGTTGCGCTGTGGATAACCTTGAAAGTATATTTATTGTCAGCCATTGCCTTATGAGTCTTTTCGGTAATCCAAGGTTCAGTAAGAACACGATATGCAATATCCGAATTTTTTGCAGCAACAATCACTTCTTTTTTGTCAGCAGCCTTCTTAACTGCCTGCCCGCCTGCCCGGCCAGGGGCCTGGGTTTTTTTCACAGTCGGCTTTGACTCAGTTGCTAATTCTTTTTTCTCTTCTATTACTGCCATATATTTAACTTATAACTCACAACTTACAACCGACAACGGTCTGCGCATTTTAATTGTGATTCTTATTGTAGTTAGTTGTTAGTTGTTAGTAGTTTGTTAATTTATTTTGCAAACTTTTCTTCCAAAAATGCAATCGAAGCTTTGCTTAAAAGCAAAAACTTGTTATTCAACAAATCCATCACATTCAAATCCTTTGTTTCAATATTTGAAATATTTGCAAGATTTCTGCTTATAACTGAAGTTTTCTTTTCTTCTTCAGAAAAAGAAACCAACACTTTTCCAGAAAGCTTAAGATTTTTCAAAATCTGATCAAATTCCTTTGTCTTTGCTTTTGCTACCATCAATGAATCAATCGCAATCAAAGTTCCACTGCGAAGTTTTTCACTAATCGCAATAACAACGGCTTTTTGCTTCATTTTCTTATTTAAATCTCTCTTGAAATTTCTTTCATTAGTTGGACCAAAAGCAACACCTCCACCTCTCATCACAGGATTTCTTTTTTGTCCTTGTCGAGCTGATCCAGTACCTTTTTGTTTGAAAGGTTTTTTACCAGATCCAGCAACTTCACTTTTATCTTTGGTGTGAGCAATTGGATTTCGTTGATTTCCAGCAATAACCATAAAAACCTGATGCAGCAATTCATCGTTTGCTTTCGCGCCGAAAACAGCATCCTTAACTTCCAGATCTTCTATTTTTTTCCCTTCTTGATTGTGAATAGCAATTGTAGCCATAATATTCTAATAATTCAAAATGTAAAGTTTATGCTCTTACTTCGACAATTCTTCCAACAACTCCCGGAACTGCACCTAAAACTCCCATAATACTTCTTTCAGCGTCGATATATACAATCTTTATTCCTTTAGTTGTTGATCGTTTTCCACCCATACGTCCAGCCATTCTCTTTCCTTTGATAACATGCTGTGGTTGCTGAGCTCCAATTGATCCCGGCGCTCTGTTGTCATGCTTGTGACCATGCGTTGCAGGAGAACCAGCGAAACCGTGTCGTTTTACAACTCCTTGGAATCCCTTTCCCTTAGCAATACCGCTAATTTGAACTTCATCTCCAATTGCGAAAGTTTCCACTGTAATTTGGTCACCAATAGCAACTTTTGCATCTTCATCCAATCGGAATTCTTTTCTATGAGTCACATTCTTGGTTTTTGCAAGTTCCAATTGAACTGCAGAGTAACCATTTTTCTCCTGAGTTCGAATCACTGAAACAGTGTTCACAGGACATTCAATCAATGTAACATTCAAAGCACCCTGCTCTTTGTCATACAGCGTGGTCATTCCTAGCTTTTTCCCTAAAATATATTTTATATACATATAATATTCTTTATATAACGTGTTTCTTGATAAAAAAAATCTGGCTTCTCAGCCAGCACAACCCAAGATTTCTCTCGTATTGGCTAGTTGAGTATCCAGCAAAACTGGACTTTAACTAGTATTTCTTCTGTTTTTCTAACTTATCTATACTAAACCATTTTCTAAAATAATGCAAGCCCTGGACCTATCCGTGAAAATTCGTCTTCGATCCGTTTTAATCCGTTTACCTACATCTTTATCTCAACATCAACTCCTGCTGGCAAGTCAAGACTTGTTAGATTTTCAATCGTTTTTGGAGTTGGGTCCCAGATATCAATCAAGCGTTTGTGAATTCTCATTTCGTATTGATCTCGAGCATCCTTATACACAAATGTTGACTTATTCACAGTAACTTTATGAATTTCTGTAGGGAGTGGTACAGGACCAGTGAAACGAGAGCCACTACGCTCAACTGTTTCTGCAATTTTACGAGCAGATTGATCAATAACCTTACTGTCGTAAGCTTTGATCTTGATTCTGATTCTTGTAGCTTGTTCGTTTTCTGTTTTTTTCGCAGCCATCTGATTCTTTTGTGATAAACAATTTAAATTACAATTCTAAATATTTGTTCCGAGAAACACTAGCAGACACAAATTTATTTGTGTCTGCAAAGTTTATCTGAGCTATTTTATGATTTTTGTTGCAACACCAGCTCCAACTGTCTTTCCACCTTCGCGAATTGCGAATCTCATTCCTTCAGCCATAGCAACTGGGGCAATCAATTTGATAACCAAGTTGATAGTATCACCAGGCATAACCATTTCAGTTCCTTCTGGAAGCACAACTTCTCCAGTTACATCAGTTGTTCGGATGTAGAACTGTGGTTTGTATCCCTTGAAGAATGGAGTGTGTCGTCCACCTTCTTCTTTTGTCAAAATATAAATTTCACCTTCGAATTCAGTATGAGGAGTGATTGAACCGGTTTTAGCCAAAACTTGTCCGCGTTCAACATCTTCCTTTTTGATTCCACGAATCAAAAGTCCAGCGTTGTCTCCAGCTTGTCCTTTATCAAGTGATTTGTTGAACATTTCGATTCCAGTCACAACTGTTTTTGCAGTTGGACGAAGACCAACGATTTCAACTTCTTCATTGATATTGATTGTTCCTGATTCAATTCTTCCAGTTACCACCGTTCCACGACCTTCAATTGAGAAGATATCTTCGATAGGCATAAGGAAAGGTTTTTCGGTTTCACGAACAGGTTCAGGAATTTGAGCATCCAAAGCAGCCATAAGATCATAGATTGGTTTCACTGCTGCATCATCAACTGATGCTGCTGCCAAAGCCTGTGTTGCTGATCCACGGATAACTGCAGCATTGTCTCCATCAAATTCATATTTTGAAAGAAGTTCACGAACTTCAGCTTCAACCAATTCAATAAGTTCTTCATCATCAACCATATCAACCTTATTGATGAAAACCACGATTGCAGGCACACCAATTTGTTTTGCAAGCAAGATGTGTTCACGTGTCTGAGGCATAGGGCCATCAGTAGCAGAAACTACCAAGATTGCTCCATCCATTTGAGCTGCACCAGTGATCATATTTTTGATATAATCAGCATGTCCAGGACAGTCAACGTGAGCGTAATGACGAATTTCTGATTCATATTCGCAATGTGAAGTAGCAATAGTAATACCACGTTCTCTTTCTTCTGGAGCGTTGTCGATTTCACCAACACCTCTTTCTTTTGCCATTCCCTTCAAAGATTGTCCATGAAGAATAGCGGCAGTCAAAGTTGTCTTGCCGTGATCAACGTGTCCGATTGTTCCTACGTTTACATGTGGTTTTGTTCGTTCAAACTTTGCTACTGCCATAGTGTTTTTTTCGCTAGTCCCTGCGAGCTATTTTTGCTCAAGAGCGCGATTGTTTAAAGATGATTTATTATTTAATATAACATGGATTTACCCCTAATTGCAAATCCAAAAAATTCCTTTTGCGGAAATTAGATACTTAATTACTTTACACGAATAGAAAATATCTGTCAAGCCCCGCACTAACTTTGTACTTTATTGTGATTTCAAGCCAATAACTTGGTCCCAAAAAGCGCCCATTAGAAACACTTTATCCGCATATTATCGCACCTTTGGTGCAGTACAAAGTTAGTGCGGGGTCAAGGGCTGGAGATTAGCTTTTTAGGCATTAGCTTTTTAGCTTTTTAGGAAATGCTTTTTTTGGCTTAAATAAAGCACGAAAAACAAAAATACGAGTAATTAATCTATGATCCACCCAATCGAATTAGCGCTAAGACCATCTTCACTTTTTACGCTAGTAATATTATCGACTTTCTGCCCATTCATGTCAGACACAAACAATCTATAAACACCTCTCAATCGCACATCAGCACTTTCTTCGGGAAAAAATTCAGAAGATAGAATCCTGGTGCCGCTAGGAGACATCTTCAAGTGCACTCCAGGACTATTAATAGATTGTTTATCACCATTTATTGACACTATACTAAAATCAGATTCGTCACTATTCATCCCATCATCAAAAATAAAATGCTTATTATCATCAAGCCATTCAACGACATTTCCAATAGTATATTTCTCATTGAATACTTTTTTTAGGTTACCACCATCACTATTCATAATATATATGTTTTCTTCCACATTTCCTTGACCAACACCATCTGCACCAATTGAAAAAGCTATTTTTTTATCATCCTTTGAGATTGCTATGGAATTTATTGACACACCATCATGATCCAATGTGGAAAATATCTTTTTCATACCAGTCAAATCCTTATCGCAAATAAAAATACCACTTTCAAATTCAGATCCAGCAATGTAAACGAATCTGCCATCGGATAATATACTAGTCATTGGATCATTAAGACTAAAATTATCAGGCAGTGGCAATGTCGGCAAATCGGTGGTGCTACCGCTATTAAAGTCTAGAAGTTTAAATACTCTTTCATTACTAATTCTATCCATAGCACTAAAAAGTATCACGCCTGGTTGCACAAATTTTGGACTATTATACCCAGTATCGATAACAAATGACTTGTCCTTATCCGAAAACAACAAGTTTTTCATTTTTGTTTCAGGGTCAATTGAAAAAATCTCTAAGTAGGCATCATCTGCTGACTTTGTTCTAGCTCTTTCATAACCACTCAATGTACTATTATATCTAAGACCATAAACTACTTTTTCTGTAGGTTCTTTTTCAATTACTGGTTTAGAATTATTCACCACCTCTTTTCCATTCTCCATCCAAAAAATCCCACCAACCACAATTGCAAGAAGTACAATAATTCCAAGTGCGATTTCACTGGCGATTTTTTTATTCAACATAAGTGTTGTTATTTGTGAGTTATTGGTTGTAAGTTATTGTATTATACCACAAAAATTGATATTCAAAAGGACTGTCTATCAATATCACTTTACAGATTTCACATCTCTACATTTTTTGTATCCAGCATTAGTTTCTTCAATACTTTTCACCATCTTTTTAAGTGTTTCATCGATACTATCAAACAAGGCAAGGACATCATCCTTGGTATACACTTTTTCTTTTGGTTTTTTGGTTTCGTTTTTCATAATTCATTTATTGTTAATCATTTACTCTTTTATATTGCATTCTTTTTCTGAAAAGATTTTCTGAAAATCCTCCTTCTCGCTGATGCTTCAATTTCAATGATTCAACATGCTTCTTAAGCAGAAATCCTTCAATATTACAAAGTGTTAAAAGAAAATTTGCAGCTTCCTCGGGATCATTAGGGAGCTTGGGGGTATTTAGGGTATTTGAATTTATCCAAACAACCCTAAATTCCCTAAAAAACCTAACTCGAGGCTCATCCTTGTCCCAGATCCGCATTTTTCTTTGCCTCAAGAAGTCTTCATAATCTTTGGCTAGTTCCTCATTAGATCCATGTGCAACTCCCACAAGCATAATATAACTCTTTAGAGACTCCACAGTATTCCCCTCTGCAATATTTTGCGGATTACTTCTGGCAGCCTGAACCATCTGGTCATGTGTCCTGCTTCTACGATCAATCCACCTGTCACAAAATTCCACAGTTAGATCCTGAATTACTTTGCCTAGCATATACGTCGTTAAATACTCATAGCTTGGACGTGATTGCCGGTTTGTTTTTGTTTCCATTTGTACTTTTTTCATTTTTAACACAAATTAATTTTTTAATTAAGCAGCTCCCAACGAAAGAAGCTGCTTTCAGAAAAATTAATTTTTATTGCAAATACGTTCCTGCTTCTTGCAGGTTTGCGAGGAAATCTTGGATATGATCCCTGAAAATCAATGTTCTACTCGTGACTTGCTCGCCCTTTTGATTTTTGTATGAATCAGTTATGGTCAGATAGTTGCTGCCATTGCTAGCTTTTTTGACATCAAAAAAATAATTCTTGCTCCCAGCGCGCATCATTTTCGAAAACACGCTCTCTTTAATTTGTTTTAGACTTTGATCTTGATTTTGATTTTGGTTGTACATATAAATTGACTTACAACTAACAATTTCCAACCAACAACACACTAATGCAAACTAGCTGCACACATGTATTGTGGTTAAAAGTTATCAGTTGTGAGTTGTTAGTTGTTTGTTATAAGTTGTCAGTTATTTTGAGCCTGGCCACTGCTCATAGTGATATCATAGCACTTACCTAATATCACTGCAAGTATCAACGGCTGTGGATAACTCTGGGGGGTAGGTTCTAGGTGTTAGGTTTTAGGTTTTAGCGGCTCTAGTTTTTAGGTTCTGGGTTCTAGGTTTTGGGTTTTAGGTGCTAATTATAAAAAACATCCTCGTATCCCCTGCCTGCTGGGAGGCAAGTTGAGAATGTGAGAATGTTTTTCGAAGGTGGGTATTTAAATAGGTATTTCGATACTTATTTCCACATTTCTTTTTCCCGCTCCGCCAGCTGGCGGAAGAAACGTGGAGGACCTGCCCGCAATGCTACGCATAGCGTTGCAGGCGGGAAGAAAGCTCGCACCTGATGAAGATATTGTGGCAAAAACTTCGCTCTTCGCTAAAATTTACACTGCGCGCCTACGCTTGCTAGCGGGCGCTACGTTTCAAAATTTCTTAACGCTCATCACTCGTTTTTTGCCGGAGTTTATGACCCTTGAGGTTATACTTCATATGGTGCAGTGGAAATGCAAAATAAATACAAATAGTTCATTAACTTATTTTAGTAAGAGTATAAATCCTTTTTAAGTGAGCTGCATCATCAATATCAATATATTTAATCAATTCATCCCCTTGAGAATAAAACAACAATCCCCTATTATTTTTCTTATATTCGTAGCTGTTACTTGAAAAATTGTATTCTTTTTTGTAAATACTTATTACAGCACTGTTATTAAAAATTTCTCCCTCAAATTTCCAATCATATTCCAGTTTCCATATATCCAATTTTGTTTTCCAAGTAGATATAATTTTATTATCAATGACTTCAACTTTAAGTACGGTTCCGTCATCCGTCTTCCAATCTCCTGAAGTCGACATAATGGAGCTATTCTTTACAAATTTTGCTTCAGCATAGTTTAATATGAACTTGCGCAACAAAAGTGCTGACTTTATTTGTTCTTTTTCTGTTTCATTTTCCTTTTCTATTTTTTCTGGAACTTCGGAAAGCGCAGCATTAACATTCGGATGAACAATCTCTTTTTCTTTGGCTATATTAAGTATATTTTTAGCTTCGATTACGAAACCAATTTGAAGGAATCGATATGCTAAATTAGCGCTAGCTAATGTATTTCCCAATTCTTCTGCTTCCTTATAACTCGCGATAGACTTAATTGGCATTTTTAAATTATCATATTGCACACCAATATTATTTTGGACCGCATCATCTTTCGGATTTATCTCTTTTGCATTTTTATAGTGCAAAAGAGATAGCTCATCATATTTACATTCCGCATATGAATAACCAGCCTTAAATAGAAGTGCTGCATCATTAGGTTTAAGTTCTACCGCTTTTTCTATCACAAAAGCCTTATTCTCATAATCCTTTTCTTTGTCATAAATTTCAGCCAGGGCTTCATACAGTCTTGCCTTAAATAAATCATCCCTTATTACCGTTAGCGCTTCACTTATAACATTAATAGCTTGTTCTTTTTTATTATCACGATATAATATTGCAGAAAATCTCTTTACTGCAAGGGATTTTTCATCATTATTTTTTGATTCTCGTGCTGCCTCAGAATAAAATAAAGCTGCTTTTTCAAGATCATCAGAATTTTCATAACAATATCCAAGTGACGTATTTACTTCATACAATACACTAGGATCACTTAGCAATTCCTTTAGTTGCAATATAGAATTAGTATCACCAAGTCTATGTAATAATTCTAAATATTCAATTTTATCTTTTTTAAGAGAAAGCTCATCATCATTTAATTCTGTTATATGTTTATACGCATCAATTGTTCGCGTTTTGTCTTTTTTGACAAAAGCAGCAAAAAACATTTCGTTTCTCCATTCCTCTAGTGTTATTGGTTGTTCAACTTCTTTTTTTGTTTTATCCTTGTTTTCCTGTTTATAAATCTCGTCGGTTATTTGCTCCTCTTTTTTTTCAACATCCCCTGCTGATATTACTACTTTTGAAGCTACACTAGCCTCAAAACCACCCGCTCCAGCCTTTAATTTTTTTACTCGTGGTAAAATCTCTTTTACTTCTTTAATAACTGCAAAAAATATTATTAGCCAAAAAATTGGCCACGCTAATTTGACCACGGTATCTAGGATTTTACTTGTCAAATCAATTGACTTTTTGTCTTCTTGCTCCATCTTCTCAACATTATCAGGTAATAAGTCCAAACTACTTGATTGATTTTTAGTGCTTATTAGCTGCTTTTTATCAGAACCACCTTTTTGTTGCTCCAAGCTAATACTATCGACATTAAAAGAACGAACCAACATAAAAATAAGTATCGAAATTATACTAATCCCAAGTACAATATTTTTTTTATTCCTTTTTAACCAAATTAAAATTAATGCTTTATTCTTCATATATAAACCTCTGGATTATTTAAAAAATTGATACAATCATATTTATTTCTTCCAATCCTTAATCTCCACTCCCCCGTGGATTCTTTTAACTACGACTTTCTGTTTTGACTTCCAGCCAAGTTCGCGAATCATCTCAACTGGCAAAGTGAGGCCGACTGAGTGTTTGCCGATTTTGCAAAGCTTGCGGATGTTTTTATCTTCTGATTTTCGAACTGCCATATGCTTTTTGCCATACCCTCATTACAATATACTGAAATATTGTAATGAAGTCTGTATCATTTTTATTTCTTCAATAATAACAAAACAAGACCAATAACTCTATCCTTGTCTTTTGGATTGCTTTCGGCAATAAGTAAAGTGAGTGCGGTAAGCGCTTCTGGAGTGATTTTTTTTCTGAAATCAAAACCAGCTTTTTGCAAAAACCAAATAAAAGAAAACGCTCCACTCCTTTTATTGCCATCAACAAACGGATGATTTTTCACCACAAAATAAAGCAGATGCACAGCTTTTTCCTCGATTGTTGGATACAAATCTTTTCCGCCAAAAGCCTGGAAAACATTTCCCACAATTCCAGCC
>LBTZ01000035.1 GCA_000992325.1 Parcubacteria group bacterium GW2011_GWD2_38_11
ACAGTTGAACTTAAAAACTGGATTGCGGATGAGCCGAAATTGCCATTAGAGGTAAATGTAAAAATAAGATACCGGCATCCTTTGGTGCGTGGTATAATAGCAAGACAAGAAACAAGAAACAAGAAACAAGAAACAAACAAAAAAGAAAATAATTTTTATATTGTTGAGTTTTTGGAAAAACAAAAGGCTGTGACGCCAGGGCAAAGCGCAGTTTTTTATGCGGATGACAATGAAGTGCTTGGAGGAGGAATCATATTATAGCCTGTAGGTTGTAGGAATTAGGCTGTAGTAAAATGCAGGATTTTTATTACCTAATTCCTAATTTCTAATTACTAACTCCTAAGCTTATGCAAATGGATCCTGAATTGTTGGAGCAGAGAAAAAAAATGCAGATGGAAATAATGCTCAAGGACTCTGATATGAAAAGAAATGAGCGTGCATTGATTGAGATTGAAGTTGTTATGCGAGAGCTTAAGCACAAACAAATTCAACTCCAGACAGAATTTGTTGTAAAAGAGAATCAATTTAAGCGATTGACTGCTGATCACGTGCAACTTCAAGCTGAGGTTATTAAGCTCAAACATCAGATGAATAATTTAGGGCGATAACAAATCAACTAACAACAAACAACACACAACTAACAATGAAATGCAGATTTTTTAAAAGTGGTTAGTGGTCAGTTGTAAGTTAAATTTATGAGAATATATTTAAAAGCATTTATTTTGAATCTTGCCAGAAATAATGAAGATATTTCAAAATCAAGTTTTATTCCGTCGCGTTTAAACCAAATTGAGCGAGAGATGAAGGCGGGAAGTATAACTTCTGATGAAGTTATGGTAAAACTCAGAGATGAAGACAAATTTCGCAAAGCATTTAACGTTGGAGATTGGAAGATGATTGAAAAAGAAGTTAAAAAGATGATCAAATAAGCTTTTTGATACAGAGCCTAGAACCTAATACCTAAAACCTAATACCTACCCATATGACTGCAAACGAACTTAGAAAAAAATATCTTGAATTTTTTGCATCCAAGGGGCATACTATTATTCCTTCGGCTTCTTTGGTGCCGCGTGAAACTGATGGTTCAACACTTTTTACAACTGCTGGAATGCATCCCTTGGTGCCGTATCTTTTGGGTGAGCAGCACCCAGGCGGCAATCGTGTTGCTAATGTGCAAAAATGTGTACGCACCGGAGACATTGATGATGTGGGAGACAATCGTCACTGCACTTTTTTTGAGATGATGGGAAATTGGAGTTTTGGAGATTATTTCAAAAAAGAGGCAATTGAATGGAGCTTTGAATTTTTGACTGATCCGAAATGGTTGGGACTTGATAAAAACAGATTGTACGTGACTGTTTTCAAAGGGGAGGATGGAATTCCTCGAGATGAGGAGGCAATTGCAACTTGGCAAAAAGTTTTTTCAGCCGCCGGGATGGAAGTTGAGGTTGCAGGCGAAGATGAAATAATCAAAAATAATGTGCGCATCATTCCACTAGGAACCGATGATAATTTTTGGATTGCAGGTGCAACTGGTCCGTGCGGGGGGGATACGGAAATGTTTTATGATATGCGTCCTGAGGAGGGAAAATTGGAGGGAAAATTCGGAGACCTCGTGGATAGTTTTAGAATTATGGAGGTTTGGAACAATGTTTTTATGGAGTTTAATAAAACAGTAGAGGGGAAATATGAAAAACTTGCCAAACCTAATGTTGACACTGGAATGGGTGTTGAGCGTACACTGACAGTGCTTGATGGTGAATATACGGTTTTTGAAACGGAATTATTTAAACCTCTTTTTGAAAAAATTGCTGAAATTTCAGGGTGTGGTTATCAGGATAGTGATGAAACAAAAAAAGCCTTTAGAATTATTGCTGATCATATTCGTGCCAGTGTATTTATGATTGCTGATGGCGTGACCCCACTTAATACGGGGGCTGGCTATGTTCTTCGTCGTTTGATTCGTCGCGCTGTGCGCTACGGAAAACTTTTGGGAATTGAAAAAGATTTCACAGTTAGTGTGGCTGAAATTGTCATTCAAAATTTTGGAGATTTTTATCCAGAACTCAAAAAACAAAGAGAAATTATTTTTGCTGAACTTAAAAAAGAAGAAGAGAAATTTAGAAAGACTTTGGAAAACGGCTTGCGCCAGTTTAATAAATTATCCAGCACTGCAATATCTGGAAAAGATGCTTTTGATTTATATCAAACATATGGTTTTCCATTGGAACTTACGATTGAGCTTGCAAAAGAAAAAGGCGTGATTGTTGATGAAAAAGAATTTGAAGAAGAATTAATAAAGCATCAAGACCTTTCCCGTACGGCTTCAGCAGGAATGTTTAAAGGGGGATTGCAGGATTCTGGAGAAGAAACAGCCAGATTGCACACAGCAGCGCATCTTCTTTTGGCTTCTCTTAGGCAAATTCTAGGCAATCACGTGTTTCAAAAAGGTTCTAATATCACGCCAGAGCGACTACGGCTCGATTTCTCGCATTCTGAAAAAGTAGCGCCTGAGCAGGTCATATTGATAGAAAACCTCGTGAACAGTGCAATAGATGCTAAATTGGACGTCTTGAGTGAGGAAATGACCTTGGAGCAAGCTAAGAGCGTCAATGCTATGGGGGTTTTTGAATCAAAATATGGCGAAAAAGTGACTGTATATTCAATCCTTAATAATGATGGCGAAGTGGTAAGCCGTGAAATTTGCGGAGGACCTCATATCAAAAACACTGGAGAATTAGGGCATTTCAAGATCCAAAAAGAAGAAGCATCAAGTTCTGGCGTGAGGAGGATAAAGGCAATATTGGAGTAATAAAATCCAGTCATCATCAATCTGTCTCCTTGTCTTAATGTTTGGGTTTTTGGATGACCGATGACTGATGACTTTTCACTTTATTGACATAGTTTTGGTTTTCGGTTATACTGATTTAGTAACTAAATGGCTTAAATTATACATAAAAAAATGTTGGCAATTATCAAAACAGGTGGAAAGCAATACAAAGTGGCTATTGGGGACAAGATCAAGATTGAAAAACTTGAAGGAGAAGCTGGCGCTGTGATTACTTTTGACGAAGTGCTTTTTATTGGAGATGAAAAGGATGCAAAAATCGGAACTCCTTTTATTGAAGGAGCAAAGGTTGAAGGAACTTTGGTTGAACAAGGACGTCATAAAAAAGTTTGGGGAATTAAACACAAAGCCAAGAAACGATATAAAGTTAAGTTTGGTCACAAACAACTTTTCACTGAAGTAGAAATCACGAAAATAGCTTAATTGAAAATCTTTTTAAAACACCTTGAGAAATCGAGGTGTTTTTTTATGGTTTTAATGTGGAATTTTTGCTAGCGCATTTTCTTTTTCGGCACGCTCTTGGCCGGAATATATGGCCAATCGCTCTTGATTGCTGTTTCGCAATCAACGGCCGAAAAAGAAAACGCACTAGCAAAAAATATGATAAAAATATTTTTGGATATTAAAAATCCCCGCGGAGTCCGTGGGGATTTTTTTGTTCTATTTTATAACTTCCAGTATTTTTTCTGGAAAAAAACTTCCGATAAGTTTTTCAATGAAGGAGATCTTCTCTGTTCCGCGCTTGATGCACGTTGAGAAATAGTAGTGAGCACCTTTGCCTGGAATTATTCTGTCTCCGATTAATTCAGAATGAATAGTGAGATCATCTCCGGGAAAAACAGGTCGCTGAAATCTCATTTTGCCGTCAGTGCCAACAATTGCTGGATTTCCTATTAAGCCAAAGTGAAGTTGCTTGAAAAGCAATGCTGAGGCGAGACACATAGCTTCATATTGCCAGTGACCAGGGAGAACTGGGTTTCCGGGATAATGTCCAATAAAATATGGATCATCGGGAACCGTTTTTTTGAATGCAATCAGCTCATTTGCATTTTTTGTTGGATTATAAAACGCTTCATCCAGGATTCCAATTGCCAGGTCTCGGTGTGGCAACAACATTTTTAGGTCCGCGGTGTCTAAAACGATGGGCTTGAGAATTTGAAGTCCATTTGAATTGTTCATTTTTCAACCTCCGTAGCCGAACATAGTTTTTGTTGGAAGAATTTTCTTGCGGAGGCTCCAGTATTACCGCAATACTCAGTAAGGGATCTCATCACGAGTGTTTCTTCTTCAGTAGTAAGTCCTTCTGATTTTACAGTAATTCTCTTGATTTCTCCATGCAACATGGGTTCATCATTGAGTATTACAAATGCAGGGTAAAGGAGTTTGCCAGTAGGTGTGGTTGCAGACGTTCTGCTGGATGCAATAATGTGGGTTGCTTTTTCAGGATCTCCGACCAGTAATGTTAGGATAGAATCTGCCATCAGCTTTGTACCTCCCATTTTTAGTTGACTATTGATTTATTGAATTGTTAAAGAAATAAGATTATAGCAAAACTTTGCGATTTGTCAATGCTTCTGAAAGAGTGAGCTCATCGGCATATTCCAAATCGGCACCAGTAGAAAGACCGCGTCCAAGACGGGTAATGCGTATATTTAAAGGCTGTATTTTTCTTTTGAGATAAAGTGCGGTTGCATCTCCTTCAGTAGTTGGGTTAGTGGCTAGGATAACCTCAGTAATTTTTTCGTTTTCAATGCGTGAAATAAGCTCAGGAATTTTGAGCTCTGCGCCAGAGTCTCCAACTTGAATAACGCCGCCAAGAACGTGATATAGTCCAGTGTATGCTTTAGTGCGTTCAAGTGAAATGATGTCGAGCGGTTCTTCAACAACACAGATAGAATGTTGATCGCGTCTTTCATCTTTGCAATATTCGCAAAGTTCACTTTCAGCAATATTGAAACATCTTTTGCATACTTTCATATTCTTAATCTCTAAAAGATTTTCTGCAAAGTCACGAATTTTTTCAATATCTTGTTTGAAAAGAAAAAGCACAAGACGTTCGGCCATTTTTGGACCAACCGAGGGAAGGGAAGCGAGATTCTTGATTAATTTTTGGAAAGCTTTAGGATACATACTTTTAAATATCAAATTCCAAATATCAAATGTCAAATAAATGACACAAATCCAAAAAAAGGTTAAATTTTTTGCATTCGCTCATTTAATAATTCATTTTTAATTTGAAATTTTTAATTTGAAATTTACTGCGGTTGCTGATGAATCTTTTCCAGTGACCTAAATGACGCGCTGTTTTCTTGGAAGAAGGCGCTGACTTCACCGACTGGACCGTTACGATGTTTGGCGATGATGATTTTTACAATGCCTTTGTTTGGTGTGTCGGGTTTTTCGCGATCTTCACGATATAGGAAAAGAACCACGTCAGCATCCTGCTCGATCGAACCAGATTCTCGAAGATCGGAAAGTTTTGGAATTTGTGGGGAGCGAGCTTCAACGGCGCGGGATAGCTGCGAAAGTGCAATGATTGGGATGTTAAGTTCACGAGCCAAGTTTTTGAGTCCGCGGGAAATTTCAGAAATTTCTTGAACACGATTGTCTCCACCGCGTCCTTCCATCAACTGCAAGTAGTCGATAATAATAAGTCCGAGGTTGTTGTCAGCTTGAAGACGACGTGCCATTGTGCGCATTTCCATAATGTTGGCGCTGGCTGTATCGTCAATAAATAATTTGGCCTCAGAAAGAATTCCCATTGCTTCGCCGATTCTTTGAAAGTCATTATTTTCACCTTCACTATTAAGTCTTCCAGTTCGAAGACGCCACAAATCAACATTAGCTTCAGCGGCAAGCATACGATCTACGAGCTGATCGGCTGACATTTCCAATGAGAACATGGCTACTGCTGCATTTTCTCGAACAGCCA
>LBTZ01000036.1 GCA_000992325.1 Parcubacteria group bacterium GW2011_GWD2_38_11
AAGTGTGCACGCTGTGTAAACAAATAGTTGCTGAAAAAGGAATAGGGCTTCAATAAATCTCACGAGGAGGAATAAAGATGAAGAAACCGTATATTGGAGTAACTGGTTTTATGTCACGAGCAGAAGTTGATGCTGTGCTCACCGCAATTCCTGCTGGAGCTGACAGATTACTGATGATTGGCGTTCTCGTCAGTTCCAAAACGATGCAGGGCATTCCGAATAAGTGGCCGAAACGCTATCCAGGTGCCGACTAGATTGCTGGAATTTTTCCCAACCATCCGCTGGCACTTAATCTCGTCCACTTCAACACCAATGATCCCAAGGAGCTTCTTGCTCAGATGTTGAAGGTGACGGAACTCGGAGGCGAAAACATTCATGGTTTTCAGCTCAACATCAAATGGCCGAACCCTTACATCCTGTGGGAATATAAGCAGGAGCATCCTGACAAAATCATTGTGCTTCAGTGCAGTGAAAGTGCTCTGGAGGCAGTCAGTTGCAATCCAACCACACTGGTTGAAATTGCTGAAAACTATATCGGAATCTGCGACTATCTGCTCATCGATCCCAGTGGTGGACTCGGCAAGGCATTAAATCCTCGCAAAGGGCTGGAATATCTTCAACAGCTGAATGTCAGAATAGACGAGATGGGCTTCGGAATTGCAGGTGGACTCAGTCCAACTACGCTGGAAGACCTAATGGGTCCGATTGTAAAAGTCTATCCGAACACGAGCATAGACGCTGAAGGAAGGCTTCGTGACGGAGACGACAATCTTAATGTTGTAGTCGCAAAGGATTTCGTTTCTAAAGCATATGCACTCCTGCAATAAATTCTGGACTCAAATAGTCTGAATAGTAAAGGGTAACACTTAACGGTGTTGCCCTTTTTTCATAGCAAATTACGCTGTTTCTGGAGCGGACAATTAGACTTGCATTATTCTGTCACGAAGCTAATGTGTGAGTGCTATGGAAAAACTTTTTCGCGAGAGTGTTTTTTTGTTCATTTTTTTGGGATATTTTTGCAAAAATCTATATATGGGTTTATAGTAAAAATAGTTATTTTGAGTGAGTATTATTGGCTATCTAAAGTTTCAAAAACAGAAAGGAGCTGGATTATGTCAATCAAGGTCATATTTACAGGAGTCGACGGTGAGGAGACTGTTGTTGAAAAGAGAGGCTTGCCAGGTATGGTTGGTGGATTAACGCAACAGCAGATGGAGGACGGGTGGAAGAATATTATTGATGACAATGGTCCTGCAATCCTCGCTGCCTGCAAAAATCCGCACCCTTATGTGCCTGACTAATTGCAGGCTTTTGCTTGGCAATAATGCCTCGGTGGAATCATCCGCCGAGGTTTTTGTTTTAATTATTTTGGATATTCAAACACCCATTTAAATACCCACTCAATTACGTAATTAATTTTATGATAGGGAGTTTTTTTATTGTGTGAAAAAGACTATTCTGCTTCATATCCCTAGGAACGACAAGATTTTTTCACAATTTAGGTTGACTTAGTGTTTGTTTGCAGGTATCATTGAAAACTAACGAAATAGTAACTTAACAGCTCAATATCAAATATATAAGGAGAGAAATGATGCCAAAGAAAACTGCATTTGTGAAAGTGTCTGGTGATTTGATTAAAAATGAAAATGTCATTAACTGGCTCAAAACAATAACTCAGGAATTTTTCACAGTCATCTGTGTTGGTGGCGGAACCCAAATCAGTAAGGCTTTCAATGAGAGAGGATTTCCAATAGACTTCGGACCGCAAGGACGAATAACTGAGACTTTTGAGCAACGTAAGCTTGCCAGAGATATTCTCGAAGAAAATCAAATGCATGTGCAAGACCTCTTGGCAGAGAATAGAATAATAGCGACAGTTATTATTCCAGTTCTGGAAATTGCTTCCGTGTTGAACCATATTAATGGCGATGACTTTGCATTATTGGCAACTGGTTTTGATGAGGTATATATTCTTACTCTTGAAAATCGTGTAGATGCAAAGCTGGAGCAATTCAAAAATTATCCAAAAATAAAAGTTAAAGGATTTTAACTAGGGAGGAAATTATGAAAGTCATGACTTTTACGGAAAATCTCTTTGCATCAGTATCTTTAGTGCAACAAGAGCCTGTCAGTGGAGTGCCATACAAGACAGCGGATGAGGAGTATGAAATAAAAGAAGGTGACCTTGTTCTTTTAGCGCGAACTGACAATGATGAAAAGCCATTATATGCAATTCTTGCAGTCGCATATAGGCTCCTTGATAAAACCTTCCATGCAAGGAGGGATAGAGGAGTAAAAATTTTGCATCCTTTGTATCCAAATGGTCATTGTTTTTGTTCAGCACTTCCGCCCTCGGTTAAAACTGGACCAGTTGGTGGATGTGAATATTTAATGAGCACATCCGCTGTAAAAAACCCAGACAGTAAAAGTGAGTTTCATGTAGATACATATATTGTGTACATACCAAGTAGCCTGACAGGAAATCGCATTTACATTGGTTTTGAAAATGTGATGCAGTTTCTTCTCACAACACCTGGCTATGAACCGCATGCTGGTGCATTGGCAATTTCGTGGATGAAATACAAAACGATATAAGGAGGATTTTATGCTGAAAAGAATCTCGTGGACGTATCAAGGTAATCGATACACTATCGATTGGGTGGTTGTCTCAGTATTCACCCTTGTCATAATGGCTGTTATGTTAGCTGACAAACTCAAGAAGCCCTATGACTTTTTCGTAGCTGTGGGATTGTTGGCAGCAGGAATCACTTGGGTCATCGTAATGCTCGCAAAAGCAAAACGAGCTGAAGTGGTTGAGAAAATACGTTATAATCTGACCATTAATATCCAATGTTACAAAAAGACTTTCGAGAAAACCTTGTTGCATTCAGCTGAGGACGAGATAGAAGAATATGGATTAGCGATTCACAGAGCCAAGAAATACCTTCAAGGTAACTGGAGGGTTACAGAAAAAGGTCGTCTTGTCCGAGGATTTGCTCAGGATGTAGAAAGCTACACAGCAATTATGGATATAGATGATGTGACCCCAGGACTTGCCTTGCTTGAAAAAGTTCTCGCTGGAAAATCGCAGATGAAAGAAAACTCCAGCATAGTTCATCTTCATTTCATTGAAAGTGGCAGTGTGGTTAATGTAGGTGTTAATGAAAACGGCTTGTATCTGAACTGAAGATAATCAAGTTGGGTAGTTTGAAATAATAAAGGGTGACACTTAATGGTGTCGCCCTTTTTTTATTGCAAGTAAGCTATTTCCGAAGTGGATAACCTGTTTTACAATAAAGTTAATGGGTAAGTACTTTTGAAATTTGACAGCAGGCGGGGAAGGACTAATATAGAAATAGGACAGTGTTATCAAATTTAATCGTATTAAAAAATCATAAATATATGCAGAAAAAAGTTTTTCTTTGGATTGCACTTGTGACAGGACTCATATTGATGATACCTTTTATTGCAATGCAGTTTACTGCTGAAGTGGTTTGGACTTTGTCTGATTTTGTTATTGCAGGATTTCTTTTGTTTGGCACTGGCGTTATTCTTGCGTTGGCGACAAAAAAGTTTCCAAAGCATAAAATTATTGTAGGTATTTTGATTGTTGTCGCGTTTGTTTATGTTTGGGCGGAGCTTGCTGTTGGTATTTTCACAAACTGGGGCAGTTGATTGGCATCGCGTGTTATTTTAATCTTCTTTAAAACAGTGCGAGAGCAATTCCCTGGTTTTTTGTCTTTTGGACTTCTTGTTTTGAAAAGCTAGTTTTTTTATAAAGACTTCTTTATTTCAAAATTAACATCTTCTTGTTGAGATGTTTTTTGTTGTCCAAAAATAAGGTAATTGAAATATTTGAAATAATATCTTGTAGTATCTTTAAACATCCTGGCTCGAATATACTCGAATTGTCTCTTTATATGGTGTGATCGCTTTTATTTTTTTAATAATGCATTTTTAAAAGTCACAAATATATGAAAGATAAAAAAGTGGAATTTCCTCGGGTGTTTTTTTGTGTGCCGCTTAAAAAAAATCTCTGTTTTTTGAAAAAAGTGACCATATCATTAATGTTGGTTGTTTTTACAACTACAATGACATCATCCAATCTTATTTTAATTGGTGCGATGCAGGCTCGTGCGCAAGAAATTGCAGTTGATGCCTTATCAAATTCAACTTTGGAATTGGAAAAATCAGTCGTCAAGGATGATCCGGTGAAGGTTTCCGAGTCGGAAAAAAAGAATCAAATTGAAGTTGGAGCAATTGAAAATGATGTTGTGGATAAAGCAGTTTTGCCTGAATTTATAAAGGATGAATCTTCAAATGTCACGACTTCGGCAATCGGAGAGATTTCCGCAGAGAAAGACTCATTATTGGAAGAGGAGATTGTTCTTGAAAATTCAATCGAGGGAAATATAGTTCAAGAGGAAACCTTGTCGGAAATATCTGATCAAAATTTAATTGAAAATCTTGCATTGGATGGCCAAAATCAATCACAATTAATTACTGATCATATCCCAACTTGGCCAGCAATTGATCCAGTTCCTGCAACCATAGAGCGTGAGTTTTCAACTTCAGATCAAATAATTAAAAATCCAAATGAAGTTCCAGCAGAAACTTGGAATGTTGATAATGGCAAGGCTGTCACAAATGAAAAGGTGGAACTTGGTAAAAAATATGTTGCACCTCAAAATGATCAGGTCTCTGTGACATTCACGAAACTCCCAGATAATCCCGGGACCCTTTCAATTGAGGAAATAATACTTTCTAATGAACAAATGCAATCTTTGAATGCAGTTTCTGTGGTTGCTTATGATATTACATCATCAATGACCAATGGGACATTTAAATATGAATTGACTTTACCAAAACCGGAGAGTAAGAAGAAAGTTCAGATCAAATTTGCAGAAGATGTTGCGGGACTTGATAAAGCAAATATCGTGCGTAGTAAGGATGTTAAAGTTTACAACAATAGTGCGAGAACAGTACTTGATCACTTTACAATTTTTGTGGTGGCAACGTATGCTGATATTAATCTGACGACACTTGCAGTGTCCTATGAGCAGGGCGCAACCGTCTATGCAAACGCAACTGTTACGAATGATGTAAATTATTATGAAATGGATATTATTGATCCTAATCCAAACATTGGTATTACCGCTACATCGGGCTGCCAGACAATGACACCATCTTTAAATATGAGTTATTTGCTTGCGAGCAACGCAACTATTTCAAATGGTTGGGCGGTTTTCGTGAATGAGTATAGTAGTCTTGCTGATTGTAATTCGCGATTCAATCCAGTAAATACACAATCAGTTAATTTTGCTGTGGTAGTCGCACCAGTTATCGACTTAACTCCTCCAGTTATCACAATACTTGGAAACAATCCAGAAACAGTTTTTCAAAACACAGTATACACAGATGCTGGAGCAACTGCACTTGATG
>LBTZ01000037.1 GCA_000992325.1 Parcubacteria group bacterium GW2011_GWD2_38_11
GACTCAGAAAGCTGGACGATCTCACGGAAAGATCTCAACCCGTCATCAAGGAGGTGGACACAAAAGACGATATCGTTTGGTAGATTTCAAGCAACAGAAGTTTGGTGTGCTTGGACGAGTTGTTGCAATTGAAAAAGATCCTAATAGAAGTGCTTTGATTGCTCTTATCTCATATATTGATGGAGACAAGAAATATATCTTAGCTACAGAAGGGATGAAGGCTGGAATGGAAATTATGTCTGGCGTGGATGCTCCGATTAAAAAAGGAAATCGTACAGTTTTGAAAAATATTCCATCAGGAACAGCTATTTCAAATATTGAATTGATTGCTGGAAAAGGTGGACAAATCACTCGCAGTGCCGGATCCGGTGCGATTTTGATGGCTATTGATGAAAAAATGGCACAACTTAAGATGTCATCTGGAGAAATTAGAATCGTAAGTAAAGAATGTTATGCAACTATTGGAAGAGTAAGTAATTTTGAACATAGCTCTGAAACACTTGGAAAGGCTGGAAGAAATAGATGGAAAGGAAAGAGACCGGAAGTTCGAGGATCAGCGATGAATCCTGTTGATCATCCACACGGAGGAGGAGAAGGTAAGCAAGGAATTGGACTTAAATATCCGAAAACTCCTTGGGGAAAACCTGCACTTGGAAAGAAAACAAGAAAGAAGAACAGGTATAGTGATAAATTTATTGTAAAACGAAGGATTAAGAAATAGTTAAAATGGTTTCTTAGCTCGCAAAAGACTAAGAAATTAATAAACTAATTAAAGAAAAATATGTCAAGAAGTTTAAAGAAAGGACCATACGTTGATCCACGAGTAATGAAAAAAGTTTTAAATGCAAAGGCTGGTGAAGGAACAATTAAAACTTGGTCTCGAGCTTGCACAATTGCACCAGAAATGATCGGATTTACATTTGGAGTTCATAATGGACGAGAACACACTGCAGTATATGTAACTGAAGAAATGGTTGGACACAGACTTGGAGAATTTTCTCCAACTCGTAAGTTCACTCGTCATGGAGGTAAGATGCAGAAAGAAATGGAACAAGCAGCTAAACAGAAACAACAAGATGCTGTAAAAGCAGCTAAGAATGATACTCCAGCAAAAAAGAAATAAGTAAAATTAGCGACCTATATTATTATGAAAGTTATAGCATCACTCAACAATTTAAGAACATCACCGCGAAAAGTTCGTTTGGTAACAAACAGTATTGTCGGTATGAATGCAAGCGCAGCTCTTGCTCAGCTTCACCATCTTGTAAAAAAGACAAGTGAACCTTTGGAGAAATTGCTAAATAGTGCACTTGCAAATGCTGAGAATAATTTTGGTTTGGATAAGGATAATATGTTTGTTAATAGTATTCTTGTGGGGGAAGGGGCTAAGCTTAAAAGATGGCTTCCGAGAGCTCAAGGGCGAGCAACATTGCTTTTGAAACGTACTTCTCATATCAAGCTTGAATTAGAAGAAAGAGTTGAAGGAAAGAATAAGAAATCAAAGGCTGAACTGGACAAGCAAAAAGCTGATAATGAAAAAGCTCGCACCAAGGCGATGAAAGAAGCTGTGGCAGAGATGGAAAAGGAAGAAAAAGGTGAAGAAGTTGTTGCGCAAACAGAGATTATCAAAAAGACAACTGCAAAAAAAGATACGGTTAAAAAAGGTCAGGATAGTGGTTTTTTGAAAAAAGTTTTTCAAAGAAAATCTGGAGCATAAATTGAAACATTGAATTTTAGAGATAATAAACGATAAAAAATACAGTTAATTAGAGATAAAATTATGGGACATAAAGTCAATCCAACAGGGCTGCGCCTGGGAATCACAACAACTTGGAAATCAAGGTGGTTTGCTGGTAAAGATTATACCAAAAAACTCAAAGAAGAT
This sequence comes from Parcubacteria group bacterium GW2011_GWD2_38_11, assembly GCA_000992325.1. Taxonomy (GTDB): domain Bacteria; phylum Patescibacteriota; class Minisyncoccia; order Moranbacterales; family GWC2-37-73; genus UBA12068. The sequence continues at coordinate 1,886 of LBTZ01000037.1, forward strand.
GTTCAGGTTCGTGAGTTTGTGATGAAAAAATGGAAATCTGCTGCTATCGCTGATGTTGAAATTGAAAGAAGTGCTAACACACTGAAATTGATTATTAAAACATCACGTCCTGGAGTATTGATTGGAAGAGGTGGAACCGGAATTGGTGATATGGTTGCAGTTATCAAAAAGCAGTTTTTTGCAGGAAAGAAGATTGATCTTAAAATTGAGGCTCAAGAAGTTAGACAATTTGAAGAAAATGCTTCATTGGTTGCTCAAAACGTGGCAGAACAACTTGAAAAACGTGTACCTTTCAGAAGAATTTTGAAATCAATGCTTGATCAAGTTGAAAAGAATAAGAATATTAAGGGAGTTAAGATTGAAGTTTCTGGACGATTGGGCGGAGCAGAAATGTCACGAAGAGAGTGGTTGTCACGTGGAACAGTTCCACTTCACACGCTTCGCGCTGACATTGATTTCTCAAAAGCTACCGCATTTACAACTTATGGAGCAATTGGAGTTAAAACTTGGCTTTACAAAGGAGAAGTATTTGATAAAGAGTAATAATAGAAGAATTTTACATTTTGATTAAAAGATACGCATATGTTGATGCCGAAAAAAGTTAAACACAGAAAGATTCACCGAGGTGGAGAAATCCGCGGAGTTGCTCAAACAGGCAACACTGTAAGTTTTGGTAGCTTTGGACTTAAAGCTATGACTTCTGGATTGATTTCTGCTCGTCAGATCGAAGCTGCTCGTCGCGCAATGACAAGATATGTTAAGCGTGGTGGTAAGATTTGGATTAGGATTTTCCCTGATAAGCCGATGACAAAAAAGGGTGATGAAACTCCTATGGGTAAAGGAAAAGGAAGTGTTGACCATTTCGTAGCAAAAACTAAGCAGGGAAGAGTTTTATTTGAAATGGATGGTATCACAGAAGCAATTGCTAAAGAGGCAATGCGATTGGCTTCTCATAAGCTTAATATTAAGACAAAGTTTGTAGTTAAAGAAAAATAAGTATGAAAATCCAGGAAATTAGAGATATGAATATTGAGCAATTGAAAAAAATGCTCGCTGAAAAACGAACTCAAGCAGTTAAGTTTAGGTTTGATATTGCTGCTCGGCAGCTTAAAAATCATAGACAGTATCGAGCACTTAAGACTGATATCGCTCGTGTGCTGACTATTTTAAAAGAGCGAGCCTAGTAAGAGTAATTATTTTTTAGAAAGAGCATTCAAGATATATGACAAATGTTACAAAAAAATTAGCTAAGAAAAAAGGAATTGTTGTAAGTGATAAAATGGACAAAACAATTGTTGTTGCTGTTCAATCACTAAAAACTCATCCTAAATATCACAAAAAATATAAATCAACCGTGAAATATAAAGTTCATGACGCTGAAAATAAATTCAAAAAAGGTGATAAGGTTGAATTTTCTCAATGCAGACCAATCAGTAAGGATAAGAGTCACGAAGTAATAGCATAACCAACCACTAACAACTAACAACTAACAACTAACAACAAGAAAAATCACAATTAAGATGAGAAGACCGTTGTCGGTTGTAAGTTGTGAGTTATGAGTTAAAATATATGATTCAAGCAGAAACAAAATTAAGGGCAGCCGATAATTCGGGAGCAAAAGTAATTGAATGCTTCAAGGTTCTTGGTGGAACCAGAAGAAGGTATGCTTCTGTTGGTGATATTATTGTTTGCTCTGTGAAATCATCAGAACCGCGAGGATTAGTAAAAAAGGGTGATAAGATTCGCGCCGTGGTTGTTAGGACAAAGAAAGCTATTCGCAGAAAAGATGGTTCATATATTAGATTTGATGAAAATGCGGCTGTGGTTTTGAATGATAAGGAACCAAAGGGAACTCGTATTTTTGGACCGATTGCTCGAGAGCTTCGTGAAAAAGGTTTCTCAAAGATCGTTTCATTAGCACCGGAAGTATTATAAGTAACTAACAACAAACAACTAATAACTAACAACAAGGGATGCAGAACGAATTTCGTTATGAGTTGTAAGTTGTAAGTAGTAAGTTAAATCATATGAGAATTAAAAAAGGAGACCTCGTAAAAAAAATAGCCGGCAAGGATAAAGGAAAACAGGGAAAGGTTGTTAGAACTGTGCCAGGCGAAGGAAAAATCGTGGTCGAAAAATTGAATATTGTGACTAAGCATCAGAAAGCTCGTCGAGAAGGACAGCGCGGACAGCGCGTTGAAGTTGCGGCACCATTTGATGCTTCCAATGCAATGATTATTTGCCCAGGATGTGGAAAGACAACGCGAGTTTCATATGCGGTGGTTAATGAAAAAAAGGTCAGAGTATGCAAGAAATGCGGTAAAGAATTATAAATTTGAATTTTAAAAGAAAAAGGTTTTAATATTATTTATTCGTTTTAAGTGAATTGTATGAATATAACTCCAGCAAAAGAGAAATATACCAAAATAGCTGTAGCTGAAATGAAACAAAAGTTTAGCTATAAAAGTGTAATGGCTGTGCCTCGGATTCAGAAGGTTGTTGTTAATGTTGGAATTGGAAAGATTGTTAAGGAAAATGACAAAATCGAGGAAATTGTAACAGCACTTACTGCGATTACTGGTCAAAAACCGGTTAAGACCAAGGCTAAAAAAGCTATTTCTGGATTCAAGATTAGAGAGGGAATGGAAATTGGTGTTAAAGTTACTTTGCGTGGAGCTAGAATGTGGCAATTTATTGACAGAGTTGTGAGCGCAACACTTCCACGAACGAGAGATTTTCAAGGATTAAATAGAAAAGCTGTTGATATGGGAGGAAATCTCAATATTGGACTCAAGGAGCATGTTATTTTTCCTGAGATATCTCCAGAAAGAGTAAAATATGCATTTGGAATGCAAATCACTGTTTCCACAAATGCACATTCTCAAGCAGAGGGATTGGAACTATTTAAATTATTAGGATTTCCGCTAAAAAGCGAATAAGTAATTGATACAAGAATTTTATGGCAAAAACATCTACAGAGGCTCGAGCAGAGAAGAAACCAAAGTTTTCAACCAGAATTGTACGCCGTTGTTGGCGATGTGGTCGTAAGCATGGCTACCTTCGTGCATACGATATCTGCAGGATATGCTTTCGAGAGTTGGCAAGCAAGGGTGAACTTCCGGGAGTAACAAAGAGTAGTTGGTAAATTTGAATTAGTATAATTATAATTAGGATAAAGAATTAGAATATGTTAGATCCAATAGCAGACATGCTTACA
>LBTZ01000038.1 GCA_000992325.1 Parcubacteria group bacterium GW2011_GWD2_38_11
ATGCGTCAAAGCCTCAGCAATAAGTTTATCGCTTTTTTGAGCCTCTTTAATGGCAATATCAAAATAATGCTCAATTTCCTTATCAATGGCAACTTTTAAAGTGCCCAGCATTTGCTGAAAATTCATATTTTGGCAATTAATATCGCTTAGTCACAGTTCTTTTTGATTTTTCAATTGTATCATTATAGACGAAAAAGGCAAGGAAAGCTCTTGACCCCGTTAGAAATTTCACAAGTATGTATTCTCAAACATTTTGAATCAAGAAAAAAGTCTAAATGTAAGTTAAAAGTAGAATTTTGAAATTTCTAACGGGGTTGACAAAACAACACTTTTAGAGTACTATTACAAATGGCTTAAATAAGCTGATGTTCTTATTATAAAAATTCAAGGAGGTAACAAAGGATGCCCCACCCAAAAATGTATGCGGACGCGCAAGAAAAAATTGAAAAAATTCTTAGCGAGATGAAAACTGAACATTCTTACAGTTTAGCCGAAACGTTTTACAAGATAATAAGAGTTGAAGAAGAACTACTTATCCTTGAAATCCACAACGCCCTCAAAGAGTTGGTCCAAGAGCAATACAATCTAGTTGGATCTGGCCACAATGAAATAAAATTCATTAAAAAAGAGGACAATCAATGGGAATTAATCATTGAATCCGGTGGCGTCGAATCTCATTTTTTTGCCAGATTACTTGAAATGGTTTCCAAGAAACTTAATGAGGGGAAAAACGATCGGATCAATGAAGGGAAAGAGGTCATCAAATCAACTTTCGAGAAGGTTATGCTAGAGGTTGATCTGAGCAGAAAGTATCCAACACGCATCTGGTACAAAAAGGGTATGTACTACATCCTGATCAGAACAAATGGAACGAAGTTAACGTTCCAAAACAAATACCCTAAACGTTTGGCCGAAGAAATCAAAGATAAATTGCCGGGATTTATTGAGGCATTAACAAAAAAATAGCCAAAAAAAGGGATTCGTTCAACAGAGCGTCTCCCTTTTTTCATACCAAAAATCCCCACTTGCGCAGGGATTTTTGTTTCGTTTGTATCGCTACGGAGAATCGAACTCCGATTTCCAGGATGAGAACCTGATGTCCTAACCGTTAGACGATAGCGACATACGCGCACATAACTACGTATGTAATTTACAATTTCCAATTCCCCTTAGCCCCTGGCCGGACAGGCAATTTCCAAACAAAAGGAAGTGGCAATATTTAAAAACCGCAACAATCAGTAGTTTAACATAGATAATAAAATAATCAACAGGCAAAAGAAAAAACCCTTGGCATTTTTATATTCTCATTTGAGAAATAAATTGCGCCAAGGGCTTGTATTGAATGCTGTCGCACAATGCTCATACTGAACACTCCTTTATAACCTTTTTGGTTTTTCTGGCATGCATAAGGAGCTCGCGAAATGAGCAATAACGGATAAGGGCGGAATTTCGCAATATGCCCTTCATTTCCCTGATAAAACTACGTGTTTTTTCTGACATAATTCTCACTTCCTTTCTCGCGTTTCACTACGCGATTGTTGTAAAATAACTATTTAAAATAACAGAAGACAACTCCCATCCGGAAACTGTCTTCTGTTTTCAAAGCAACAAAAATGCACCTTGACCATTTATCCCGTGAAATTTGCTTTTGGCAAATGCGAAGCTATTTCACTGGAAAACCTTATTTACTTGTATATTTATATACTTTTATTATACTCCTTTTTTAACAAAAAGTCAATTTAAATTGATGATCTGTGGATAACTCAAAAATTAAGGCTGCACAAAAGGCTTTTTTCGCCATTCGGCTGACTGACGACACAAAAGATTTTCCCTTTCGCCTTGATTTTCCAAGATTTTTTCCACAATTTTCTCCATCCGCATTCCTTGTGAACCTTTAACCAAAACGAAGTCACCTTCTTTGACCAGCTCTTGAACTTTTTCGCCAGCGCTTTCAGGGTCATTAAACTCAAAAATATTAGCTGGTGAAAATCCCAATTTGATCAATTCACTTGTCGCCTCTTTCATTCTTGTGCCAACAGCAATAAAAATATCAATCTTGGATGAAAATATTTTTTGAACAACTTCGCTATGTCCAGACCTTGTCAAATCGCCCAATTCCAACATATCACCCAACACTGCAATCTTGCGCTTGGCTTTTAATTGTTCAAGCACGCTGAGTGCTGCGAGCATAGACATTGGCGAGGCATTGTAAGTGTCGTCAATAACGAAACTTCCAGCCTTACCAGAGAGCAAGTTCATCCTCCCCTGAGGCGAACGAAATTTTTCAAGAGCATTAGCAATATCAACCAAATTTATTTTAAAAATAATCCCAGCAGCAACTCCTATCAATGCTGCATACACATAGTGCGCTGCTAAAATATTTCTTAATCTAATTGGAACATTCTTTCCATCATAATTTAATTTGAAACTTATACCTTCCGGTTTGTCTTCTTGATAATTATAAACAAGATTGGAGGCGTTAATATTAGCATCATCCGCCTGTCCAAAAGAAATAATTTGCGCTTTGGTATACTGACTCATTTTAAGCACATTTTCATCGTCCGCATTCAAAATAGCATATCCATCCTGACCAACCGCCTCAACCAAGACTCTTTTTTCTTTGGCAATATTTTCAACAGTTTTAAAAAATTCAATATGACTAAGTGAAACATTTGTAACAATGCCCACCGTTGGCTGAATGAAAGACATAAAATATTTCATATCGCCCGGACGGTCCACGCCAAGCTCTAACACCAAAATTTCTGGATATCTTGGAGATATAACTACAAAAAGCCACTTGATAAATACCCACAACCATTTGAAAATATTCCTGCCACCACTATCTGCTCCAATAATAGTCAGGGGTATTCCTATTTCATTATTATAATTTTTTTGATTTTCACGGACAACATATTTGGAAGCAAGCACTGTAAAAACAGCGGCTTTGGTTGAAGTCTTTCCAACACTACCAGTAATCGCCACAATTTTAGGCTTGTGTCTTTTCAAGACAATCACCGCCATTGCGCCTAAAACCTTTTCCAAATAAATTATTTTCCTTGATTTCATCCCGCAGTAGAAATTCAAATGAGCTCTGCTCAAATAAGATCTCAAATTATATATTAAGCTTTATTTATATTATATGCGATTATCCGGTAGCCGTAAAAATTACTTTTGAATTTTTACGCCGAATTGATATTGATCAAATTTTATTTGTCTATATTATATACTACATCATTCAAAGGATTTTGTTTAGTTATCTCTTTTAATCATCCTTATTTTTCTTATCTGAGCTGCTTGTTTTTATTTTTTTCTCATCAGTGTCTGTGGCTGTTAACTCTGGTGCCAAGGCTGCCTTATGTCTTGTACATCGAACTGGTTGTTGGATCTTCTGTTGGCTTTACTTTATAATATTCCAATAAAAACTTCATTATTTTTCCGAAAGCCGGTGCTGCTGATGTTTCTGCCCACTCAACACCCTTTGGATTTACTATTTTTACCAATATAACAAATTTGGCATCATTTGTAGGAGCATAGCCAGCAAAGGAACCAACATTCATTCCCTCTTCATATCCCCTTGACCCAGACTTGGCAACCTGAGCTGTCCCAGTTTTTCCTCCGACCAAATATCCCGGGACATCGGCTTGTTTTCCGTGACCATTTACTACAACAGATCTAAGCATCTGCGAAACTTGCTGAGCAGCATTCTCGGTGATAACTTGACGCACCTCCTGAGGCTGTATTTTTTCACTGCGCCCATCAGAATAACGGATTTCATCAACAATTTGTGGCTTCATCAATGTACCCTTGTTGGCAAGAGCTCCAAACGCTAAAACAAGTTGAATTGGCGTCACTGAAATACCTTGACCGAAAGAAGCTGTAAAAAAATTGATTGTTGTTTTTGGATTAAGCAAATTTCTGGTGTTGCCTGGAACTTCTCCCGGCAATTCTATGCCAGTTTTTTGCCCAAAACCAAATCTGCTAACATAATCGGCAAAATTTTTGTTACCAACAAGTTTTTCAATATAAATTACCCCGGTATTTAATGATTTTTCCAAGACTTCAGTCATTGTTTGAACCCCATTGGCCTTTAAATCAGAATTGCGAATAGAATATCCAGCCTCAACCACAACTCCCGTGTCAACGTATGTGGTGTCTGCATTTATCTTTCCATCATCAATACCTATCGCTTCAGTAAAAGCCTTGAAAACCGATCCTGATTCATATGGCTCACTTACTGCAGGATTGCTAAAGCGAGAAATATCCTCGGTCGAAGAAAATTCATTCGGATTAAAACTTGGCTGATTTGCCAACGCTAAAATTTTTCCAGTTTTTGGATCCATCACCACCGCTGTAGCTTTATCCGCACTAAACTTCTCCATTGTTTCCTTGAGAATTTTTTCCACCTCAAATTGCACCGTGTGATTTATCGTTAAAATAAGATCTCCACCATTTTGAGCCGCCTGAACTTCTCTGTCTGAAACAGGTATCCATCTTCCACGTGCGTCACCTTCTTGACTGCGAGAACCAGAAACACCTTTCAGTTTATCCTGCCATGCTGCCTCCAAACCATACATTCCTTTTTGTTCATCGCCGTTTGAACCCACAAAGCCAACTGTTTGTGCGGCAAGTTCTCCTGCTGGATAATAGCGAAAATTCTCGCCAATCAAATACACTCCCGCAATTTTTGCATCCCTGATTTTTTGAACTTCCTCCTCTGAAAGTTTATGCTTTATAATTTCAAACATATCCTCAGGATCATCCAATTTCTCCTTGAGCATACTTTTGTCCAAACTCAATATTGAAGACAAATTCTCAATTGCGTTTTCCAAATCCTTCATTTCACGTGGAACAGCATACGCCATTTGCAACTCCCTATTTACAGCTATCGGGTATGGCTGATTTTCATCTTGCAGAAAAATTTCCCCACGCATTGCCTGAAGTTTTGTCTTGGTGTTATGCTGATTTTCAGCAATTGAAAGGTACACGTCGTGCCTTGCAACTTGAAGTATATACAATTTAACCAAAATGGCTGCAGCAAAAAGTAAAATTAAAAAAACCAAACCATCAATCCTCCAGTTTTTTTCTGAAGTTTTTTGATTTGGATTTCTGCGTTTTATAACGTTCACCTTATTCATATCAGCCTATTTCTATTGCCGCTTAACTGCTCAATTTTTACGGTCTTTCGTCACAACATCACCATAGGCAACGGATGGAATTTCTTCAAGATATCTAACACTAACAGCTGGAGACATATTCAACTGAATAGATGCTTCTTCGATACGATACAAGGATTTTAATTCTGCTTCTTTAATTTTAAGCGATTCATTATTTTTTTTCTGACTTGCAATTTCTTTTTCAGCATTGCGAATGGAAATACCTTTAACAGCTGTTTGATTTACTGAATAAATATAAAACAATCCAGAAAATGCCGCAGTCACAAGTACAACAAGCACCGGACTGATAAAACCAGCGGTGTTGGACTTTGAAGCCACCTTGAGCAGCTCTATTTTTCTTTTTGTTTTTGGTTGCCAAGTACAGGAATTTTTCCTGATGACAACAGTTCTTTTCATCATTTCTCATGGTTCCCCCCAGAGAAATAAAAAATTAATTACTCACAACCTACAACTCACAACCTACAACATTTTTAAATTAGAAATCAATCTCAATTTTTTGTTGTCAGTTGTTTGTTGTCAGTTGTAATGTTTATACCCTCTCTACTACTCGCAGCTTCGCACTTCGAGCGCGAGGATTGGACAAAACTTCATTCTCGCTAGGCACGATAGGCTTTCGCGTGATCAATTCAACAATTGGCTTTTGCTGGCAACGACACACTGGAAATTCTGGTGGGCAAATGCATCCCCTTGCATTTTCCCTCAGTGTCCATTTCACCAACGCATCTTCACCTGAATGAAAGGTGATGATCGCCAATCTACCATTTTTTTTCAAAATTTCAACTGCCTGAGAAAGAAACGAACCCAGTGCTTCCAACTCCTGATTCACTTCTATCCTTAGCGCTTGAAATGTTTTTGTTGCTGGATGTATTTTTTTTCTCTTATACACTCCAGGAACAGATCTTTCGATCACTTCCACCAATTCAATCGTATTTGAAAATGGTTTTATGCTGCGCTGAGCAACAATATTCCTCACGATCGAATGCGCATATTGCTCATCTCCGAATTCCTTGAGAATTCTGATTAAATCTTGCTCATCGTATGTGTTAACAATTTCTGCAGCGGTCATTCCCTTTGTCATATCCATTCGCATATCCAAAGGAGAGTCTCCCTGAAAACTTATTCCTCTTTTTTCATCAACAAGTTGATCCGACGAAATTCCCAAATCTGCCAAGATTGCATCGACTGAAAAAATATCAATTGAAGTTAGCCTATCTTTTAGGGCCGAATAATTATCATGAAACAATTTAATGTTTTCGTCATGAACCTCAGCACTTCCAACTTTCCAGCCAAAGGCTGGTCCGCCTTTGGCGGAAATTCTATCCTTAAAGCGATCAATGGCATCAATGTCCCGATCAAATGCAATGAGCTTTCCTGTTTTTCCAATTTTTTTAAGAACTTCCAAGCTATGTCCGCCACCACCCAATGTTGCATCAACAACAATCATCCCTTCTTTTAAATTCAATGCATCAATTGTCTCTTTCAGTAAAACGGTCGTATGAATAGTCATATCAGTAATAATTTCGAATTTTGAATTTTTAATTTTGAATCAAATTCTAATGACTTAATTCTTAATTCATTAAAACATTAACGCATTCATTCAAAATTCTAAATTCAAAATTCTAAATTTTTTATTAGTATATTCCCAGCTTTCCTAGTTGCTCGGCAATTTCGTCAGTATTTTCCTCAGCCTTTGTTTTATATATGTTCCATTTCTTTTCATCCCAAATTTCCAAGCGGTTGAAAAGTCCAGCCACAGTCACATTTTTATCCAAGCCAGCATATTCTTTAAGATATTCTT
>LBTZ01000039.1 GCA_000992325.1 Parcubacteria group bacterium GW2011_GWD2_38_11
TTTAGATGTAAGTCTCGCAAGGGATTGAGTCAAGAAGTACTAATAGATTTATTAATCTTTCTAAATTTTTATGGTTAGCAGTTAAGAGTTACTTAATTGCCACATAGCAAATTTGAACTCTATTTATTGACAGACACAAAAACTGACAACAAACAACAAACAACTGACAACAAAAAATGCAGAATTCAAATGCATCCTGTTGTAAGTAGTGAGTTGTAAGTTGAAAGTTATTTTTGAGACCAGAATTCTGGTGACTCTTGCGACTGGGTAACACCTCTTCCCATCCCGAACAGAGCAGTTAAGACAGTCCGCGCCGATGGTACCTCCATGAGGGAGAGTAGGTCGTCGCCAGAATCCTGTTCTCAAAAAGAAAAAGGTTTGTTTTTTGTTGTCCGGATTTATTGTGAAGTCATGCCCCGCACTAACTTTTTATAAATTTAAAAAATCAAAGCTTTTTAACTGCTGTTTTTATGACGAATGTAGTTTGTTTGCTCGGGAGAAAAGCATAAAAAGTTTAGTGCGGGGTTGTTTTTTTGTGTCAAAAAAGTTAATATAGAATTGTTGATTAAATTTTTTTTAAATAAGTTATTTATGCAAAATCCAGCAATTGTAAAAAGATTAATAGTTTCGTCAGTATTTTTGATTATTTTTGGTGTGACTGGATATTTTTTATATTATATTCTTACTCCTGCGCCAACTTGCACTGATGGTAAAAAAAATCAAGCTGAAAAGGGAGTTGACTGTGGTGGAACGTGTGAGCCTTGCAAGGAAGTTCAACAAACACAGGATATTGCAATCAAAGAAGTTGCTGTTGCTCTTGGGGGAAATAGCGCCTATGATGTTGCAGCCAAAATAACAAACCCAAATAATACACTTGGAACAAGTGCCTTTAGTTATACATTTAAATTGAAAGATGCTAATGGAAATGTGATTGCCACACGAGAGGGAACTGACTTTATTCTGCCAGCGGATTCAAAATATGTCGCTGAGCTTGGATTGCAAACAGAAAATGGCGCAATGCCAGCTAGTGTGGATCTTGTTATTGGCGAAATTAAATGGGAGAAATTAAATGAAGTTGGAAAACCACAAATAGGTGTATATAACAAAAGTTTTGGAGGAGTGCCAACTGGCATTGGGAGCAAGGCTGATGGAGTGATTAGAAATGAAAGTGGATATGATTTAAATAAAATATCTATAGTGATAATACTTCGCAGTGAGAAGGGTGATATTGTTGGAGTAAATAAAACAGAAAAAAATGCAGTTCGCGCTAAAGAAGAAAGGGATTTTCGTCTCACTTGGCCATATGACTTGCCTGCACCAATTCAAAATATAGAAGTTGATGCGCAGTCAAACGTTTTTGATCCTCAAAACTTTTCTTTTTCAGTACGGTAATAACATAACAAACAACCAACAACATACAACAAGCAATTGATAACTAACAACAAACAACAAACAACAAACAATATACAACAAAAGCTAAGTTAAACACAAAAAGATTCGTATTATAGTTGTTACTGGTTGTAAGTTGTAAGTTGTAAGTTTTCACTATGATCAATAAAATCCTTAAAATTGACTGGGTCTTGATGCTGTGTGCAATGCTTTTATTGGGCGTGGGCTTGTCTGTGCTTTACAGTATTTCAATGGCGAAGCCCGGTGATGGTAGTCTGAATATATTTTGGCGTCAAATGATTTTCGCAGGAATTGGAATGGTGGCGATGATTTTTTTTGCCGCGACTAATTATCAAAATTTCAAGCTGCAAAGTACTCCTATATATTTTCTAACACTGATTGTTTTGATTGGAGTTTTGCTTTTTGGAAAGAGCGTCCGCGGAACAGCTGGTTGGATTGGTATAGGCACTTTTCATATTCAGCCAGTAGAGATTGCCAAGTTGTCGCTGATTATTTTTCTGGCAAGTTTTATTTCTCAAAAAAAAATGGAGCTAGGGGAAACGGGAAGGTTGATAGCCTCACTGGTTCTTTCAGGGATTATGATTTTTTTTGTTATTAAGCAACCAGACTTTGGAAGTGCAATGGTGCTTGTTGGTATTTGGATTGGAATGACACTGGTTTCTGGAATTAGTACTAAAAAAATTATTTTTATAATAGCTTGCGGGGTGGCAATTGCTATCGGAGGTTGGTTTCACTTGCAACCATATCAAAAAGATCGTGTACTTAGCTTGGTTAAGCCTGGCGTAGTGGATCCACGCGGCAGTGGTTATAATGTTATTCAATCAATGATTGCGGTTGGCAGTGGAGGTCTGGCTGGTAAGGGGATTGGGCATGGCTCGCAATCGCAGCTTAATTTTTTGCCTGAAAAACATACTGATTTTATTTTTGCCTCAATTGCTGAGGAATTGGGCTTACTGGGAGCAATTTTCGTGATCGGACTTTTTGGGATTATGTTTTATCGTATGCGTATGATTGCAATGAGCGCGCCCGACAACTTCGGTTTCTTGATTACTATTGGAATAATGTTGATGTTTTTCGTGCAAGTCTTTGAAAACATTGGAATGAACATCGGCATTATGCCAGTCACTGGAATTCCCTTGCCACTTTTGAGCTACGGTGGAAGTTCACTCATTGTTGTTATGTCCAGCATCGGGATTTTGAGCAGTATTAATTCAAGGAGGGAGACGACGTTGTCACAAGATGGGGGATATTGACTTTAATGTCAAAATCCAAATGACAAATGTCAAATAAAATCAAAATGTTATAATTTTTAAAACTTATGCATTGGAAATTCATTTGTAATTTTTAATTTGGCATTTGGAATTGTATTTTTTGTATAAAATGCTTTATTTTAGCCAAAAAGTCAGCCAAGTGCTTGACTTTTTGTTGATTTTGGAGTATACTTATATATTGGCGTGAATCGTCTAAGGTTATCTTAATAATATACGGAGGTGTCTGATGATACGAACAGTACAGGAGTTGATTGAGAATGCTGCATCTTTTAGGGAATTTGTTGAAGATCTGTTCCCGAATGATATCGTTGATGATGGTATTGTCAATGCAATTGAAAAGAACCTCTTGTTTGATCCAGCAATCAATAACTGCGATCGGCTAGATGTTCTTGTATTTCTATCTGAGATTAATACTGAACTCAAAAAGGAATATCCTGTCGTATTCAGATTGCTCACGGGCAAGTTGTATCTTGCAGCCATCTTTGGAAAACAAGATGTCGTCAAGGTTCTTGAGGAGGAACAAGTTGACATGCTCAATTTCGACCTAGCACTTTCTTCTCAAGCTCAAAAAGGGTCGCGAGATGAAGAAGGTTGGAGTGTGGGTGAAGCAGTCTGGGATCCTGACGAAAAATCGACACCACATGAAAAATAATTTCAATGAGGGTTTTTCTGAAGCCGTTTTGCGTGAATCTGCGCAATTTTGCCAATTTTCCTAAAACCTATCACCTGCACCTCTACAACCTAACTCCTAACTCCTAATTGCTGGATTTGTTGACATTTTCTCGTATTCCTGCTATTCTATCGGGAGTTAATAAGAGATAAAATAACGGACAAATAACGTGAAATGGAGAGAGTAGGAAGCTTAGCAGCGCCATTTACTGCAAAGTACCCCGATGATCCTGTTACATATTTGATGTTCAAATGACACAATGACAAATGCAATTTCACTTAAAGCAACAATCCGAACAGAAATCGGAAAGAAAGCTGATAAATTGAGAAAACAAGACTTGATTCCTGCAGTGATGTATGGAAACAAAATTGCTGCTGAGAACATCGCAGTAAATTATAATGAATTCAAAAAAGTTTATAGTAAAGCTGGTGAAAGCGCGTTGGTGCAGCTTGAAGTTGAAGGAAAAAAACTTAATGTTCTTATTCACGATATTCAATTGGCTCCAATGAGTGGAAAAGTTACTCACATTGATTTTTTCCAAGTAAATATGAAAGAAGAAGTTGAAACTGAAATTCCTTTGGAATTTGTTGGTGAAGCTCCTGCGGTGAAATCTCTTGGTGGAGTTTTGGTAAAGAATATGGATGCAATCGCTGTGAAATGTTTACCAGCTGATCTTCCAGAAAAATATGAAATTGATCTTTCCGTGCTTGCAACCTTTGACGATGTGATTGCCGTGAAGGATCTGAAAATTTCCGACAAGGTTGAAATTATGATTGACGCAGAAACTGTAATTGCTATGGTGTCAGAACCTCGCAGCGAGGAATCATTGTCTGAACTTGATACTAAAGTTGAAGAAGATGTTTCCAAAGTCGCTGGAGTTGTGAAAGAAGAAGCTGCACCAGCAGAGAAGAAATAGTTTGTAGTTTATAAAGTTAAAAGTTCATAAAGTTTATAAAGTTTGAACTTGAAAATATCTATAAAAAGCGGGGATTTATTTCTCCGTTTTTTTGTGATATAATAATATTAATTGTAAATACTATCTTAAAAAAATGAAAAATAAAAAAATGTCTTTGCTTGTGTTTGGTGTAGTTATTTTTTTGAGTGGTCTTGTTTTTTTGATGCCAGTTGGTGTAAGGGCTGATTACGCCGCGACTGTGAATTATTCTTGTCCGAGTGGGGGAATAATTAGTGGGTCGACTTGCAGTTATCTAGCAACATTGAGTGGAGGAAGCAGTTTTAATGTGCCTCTTTATGATTATAGTAAATGGGATACTACTTGGGGTACTGGCAATTTTTCTGTGTGTAATAGAACAGGAATAGGCGTAAGTATGCCACCAGATGGATGTCCAGCAGGGCTTTATCTTCCATCTGCTCTTATTGGTTATGCGTCATCATCTGATATTAGTAATTCAAAAACATTATTTCGTTCATCCGTTTGGCAACGCACTCTTCCTGGTTGTGCTTATGTTATTCGTAGCACATATGCAACTTCTCCAACATTTGCAAATTGTGCGAGTCAAAAAAATTATATATCAAGTGTTTCCATGCCTGGTGTTGAAAGAGCATTGCTTGGTGGATATATTGCATCCTCCGCTGGCATCTATGGTGGCACACCAACTTGCAAATCCAGTGACACCCTTTCTGCTGACAAAACAACTTGCACTTACACTGCAACTGCCTCATATTCCTGCCCTTCAGGCGGCACTCTTTCCGGCACGACCTGCATCACTGACAACGGCTGCGCTGCCAACACCTGCACAGGTCAAACTTGCTGGAATAATTTAGCTTGGGTTCCTGGAACCAAAATTTGCGCTGACAACAGTTGCGCTGCTAATACTTGTACTACCAATGTTTGTTGGAATAATTTAGCTTGGATTGCTGGCACTAAATTATGTGACAATGGCTGCGCCGCTAATACCTGTACCACTGCCACCTGCAATAATGGAATCGGAATCGTTCAGGGAACAAAAATCTGTGACAATGGTTGTGCTGCCATCACCTGCAACACAACAACTTGCTGGAATAATATTTCCTGGGTTACTGGAACAAAAATCTGCGCTGACAACTCTTGCGCTGCCAACATTTGCGGACTACCTCTACCAGCAGAAATCTGCTGG